>CAZVDN010000123.1:0-9365 GCA_964625665.1 uncultured Streptomyces sp.
GCCGTGCGCTACAACGGGGCTGTGCACGCCTATCTCAACCAATGTGCCCATATTCCGGTCGAGCTCGACTGGATGGAGGGTGAATTCTTCGAGAGTTCGGGGTTATACTTACTCTGCACCACACACGGTGCCACCTACGAACCCGACACCGGTCACTGCGTCTCAGGACCGTGCAAGGGACAGCGCCTGAAGGCGCTCGACGTCGTCGAAACCGATGGCAATGTTTATCTGACACAAAGCGAAATCAATCATGGCTGAAGGCGGGCAGGATCACACGGATGCAAACTGGGAACGCAGCGTGCTTGAAAAGGTCGCGCTGGCGGCCATCGCCGAGCAGCGCGCGACACGGCGTTGGGGCATGGCGTTCAAAATGCTCCTGATGGTTTATCTGTTCGTGGTGCTGTTCGTCGGCATGGGCTGGATCCGGCAGGGCGAACACACCAGCACCGGGAAACACACCGCGCTGGTTGAATTGCGCGGCGTCATCAGCGCCGACAGTCCTGCCAGCGCGGATACGGTCACCTCCGGCCTGCAGGCGGCGTTCAAGGATGCCAATACCCAGGGTGTGATTTTGCGCATAAACAGCCCTGGCGGCAGTCCGGTGCAGGCGGGCTATATCAATGACGAGATCAAGCGCCTGCGTGGCCAGCATCCGAATATCCCGCTCTATGTCGTGGTCGAAGATATCTGCGCCTCGGGTGGTTACTATGTTGCGGCGGCGGCCGACCAGATTTACGTCGACAAGGCGAGCATCGTCGGTTCGATCGGTGTCGTAATCGACGGTTTCGGCTTCACCGGCATCATGGAGAAGCTCGGCGTCGAACGGCGCGCTATCACCGCCGGCGAAAACAAGCGCTTCCTCGATCCGTTTGCGCCGCTGACGGCTGCGCACCGCGAATACGCGGAAAAAATGCTGGCGGAAATTCACCAGCAGTTCATCACGGTGGTGCGCAACGGGCGCGGCAAGCGCCTGAAGGAAACGCCCGAAGTATTCAGCGGACTGATCTGGACCGGTGAAAAAAGCATCGAGCTGGGGCTCGCAGATGCCATCGGCAGCGTTGATGCGGTGGCGCGTGATGTCATCAAGGCCGAGGAAATCGTCGATTTCACGCCGCGGCAGAACCTGGCTGAGCGTGTCGCGCGCAAATTCGGCGCAACGATGGCTGAGGCGCTGATGAAATCCGCAGCGGGCGGCGCGCAGCTGCGGTAACGCGTTTTCAGCGCGCGTAGAGCAGAAACACCGTCGGCCGTTTGCCGATCACCATGGCCTTTTTGCGCAACGCTTCGACGGTGTTGCTCACGACCGTTTCCGTTGGCAAGGTCAGATCACTGGCGATGCAAAGCCGCGTGCGCGCTTGGCAGGCGGCCAGCAGTGACTTCAGCAAGGCGTCATTGCGATAGGGCGTTTCGATAAACAGCTGGGTGACGTCGCGCTCACGCGATTCGCGTTCCAGGCGGGCGATTTCCAGTTTGCAGGCCTCGACGGCGACCGGCAGATAGCCGTGAAACGCAAAATGCTGTCCGTTGAATCCCGACGCCATCAAAGCCAGCAGCAGCGCTGAAGGGCCGACGTGCGGAATCACGCGCAGATTGGCGCGGTGCGCTCGGTCGACCAGAATGGCGCCGGGATCGGCGACCCCTGGGCAGCCAGCCTCGGACAAAATCCCGGCAGAACGTCCTGCGGTGACAGGCGCGAGCAGTTGCTCAGCTTGCGCAGCTGTCCCGTCCTTATCAAACAGCACGATGGTCAATTCGCGGATCGGGCGCGGATGAGGCAGGCGGGCAAGGAACTGGCGGGCCGATTTTTCGTTTTCGACGATGAAATAATCAATCTCCGCGAGTGCGGTTCGTGCGGACTGCGGCAGGACCGAAGCAACGTCATCGCTCCCCAACGGAACAGGCACCAGGTGGAGAACGCCCTGAACAACGGGGGTCATGGCAAACGCACGCCTTCCGCACGCAGCATCCGGCAAAGCTCGATCAGCGGCAGGCCGATCAGCGCATTGGGGTCGTCGCCGGTGATTTTTTCGACCAGACTGATGCCGAGGGCCTCGATGCGGGCGCTGCCGGCACAGTCAAACGCCGGTTCCGCCGTCAGATAACGTGCGATTTCGGCCGGATCGAGCCGGCGCATGGTGACTGTCACCGTGGCCAATGCGGTCTGCTGCCGGCCGGTTCGGGCGTTGAGGAGGCAGAGGGCCGTATGGAAACCAACCGAATTTCCGCTCATGGCTCCCAATTGCTCGACCGCAGCCGCGTGATTTCCGGGTTTTCCGAGAATCCGGCTGCCAAGGAGGGCCACCTGGTCGCTGCCGATGATCAGGGCGTCACCGAACCGGCTCGCCACTGCCGCGGCCTTGGCCGCCGCCAGGCGGAGGGCCACTGCGGTCGCCGCCTCCCCGGGCAGGGGCGATTCGTCTATATCCGGTGAATGGGTAGTGAAATCAAGCCGCAAGCGCGACAGCAGCTCACGCCGGTAGGGCGAGGACGAGGCTAGTATCAGGCGCATTCCGAGGCTCGGCAACGGGCGAAACCCGGATGCCGGGTAGTGAATCTAAGTCCCTGCATGATATGGGTTTTCCGTAATTTTATTTTTGACAGGGCGGCGCAAAAATACTATTATGCCGCGCTTATGTCTGCACGGGCTGTCATCGATAGTCTCGAGTTTGCACGCGGCGGCGCGGAATTGCGCGGCGAAGTGCAGGTCGGTGCGCTCGAACGGCTGGCTGACGGCCTATACGATAGCACGGGCGTTTTGAACTTCGTGCTGCGCGGGCGGATGGACAGCCGGCAGCGGCCCGGTTTGCAGCTGGCTGTAACCGGAACGCTGAATCTGAGGTGTCAGCGGTGCCTCGGGAAACTGGTTCACCCGGTCGCGGTCGATACGCGTCTGTTGCTGTTGGACGGACCATCAGGCAGTGACGATGTCGAGATCGATGATCTGGACGCCGTGGCGGCGGACCCGGAACTCGACGTCTGGTCGCTGGTGGAAGACGAAGTATTGCTGGCTCAGCCGATGGCCTCGCGCCATGAAGCAGGCGAATGTCAGGCGGCTGTAGCAACCGGCCGGGACGGGGCGACATCGCCCTTTGCGGTACTGGCGGGAATGAAGCGCAAGCAGGTTAATTGATTTGATTGATCGGATTTTTGAGGGAGTTTTTTCATGGCAGTCCAGCAAAACAAGAAGTCGCCGTCGAAACGTGGCATGCACCGTTCGCATGATTTTCTGACGAGCCCGTCGCTCGCCACTGAACCGACCACGGGTGAGGTGCATCTGCGCCACCACATCAGCCCGAGCGGTTTTTACCGCGGCAAAAAAGTCGTCAAGACCAAAGACGAGTAAATTCTGATTACCGATTGCCCGGCCATGCTGAAGGCGGGGGGGACAGCGTGGCGGTAACGGTTGCCGTTGATTGCATGGGCGGCGATCACGGCCCTCGCGTGACGGTGCCGGCCGCGGTCGAGTATCTGCGTTCGGCTGACGACGTCGATGTCGTGCTCGTCGGCCTGGAAGACGCAATCCGCGAGCAATTGCGCAGCCTGTCTGCGGAAAACCTGCCGCGGCTGACCGTCCGGCATGCCAGCGAAATCGTGGCCATGGACGAATCTCCTGCCGTTGCCCTGCGCGGCAAAAAAGATTCGTCGATGCGCGTCGCCATCAATCTGGTCAAGGATGGGGTCGCAGACGCCTGCATCAGCGCCGGCAACACCGGCGCACTGATGGCCATTTCCCGCTTTGTGCTGAAGATGCTGCCGGACATCGAGCGGCCGGCGATCTGTTCGATGCTGCCGACGCGCACCGGTCACACGCACATGCTGGATCTCGGCGCGAACGTCGATTGCACGGCCGAACATTTGCTGCAATTCGGCATCATGGGCTCGGTGCTCGTCAGTTCGATCGAAGGCAAGCAGTCACCGAGCGTCGGCCTGCTGAATATCGGCGAAGAAGTCATCAAGGGCAATGACGTGGTCAAGCGCGCCGCGGAACTGCTGCGCGAGAGCGGCCTTAATTTCTACGGCAACGTCGAAGGCGACGACATCTACAAAGGCACCACGGACGTCGTCGTGTGCGACGGATTTGTAGGCAATGTGGCGCTCAAGGCGAGTGAAGGCGTAATCCGGCTGATGGGCGGATATCTCAAGGAAGAGTTCCGCCGAAATGTGTTCACCAGCGTCGCCGGCCTGATTGCGCGCCCGGTGATCAATGCATTCCGCAACCGAATCGATCCCCGGCTTTATAACGGCGCGACGCTGCTCGGCTTGCGCGGCATCGTGGTGAAGAGCCACGGTTCAGCTGACCAGTTTGCCTATCGCATTGCGATCGGCCGCGCGGTGGATGAGGCGCGCGGCGGTGTGCTGAACCATATCACCGAGCGCATGTCGGCGATCCAGGAGGGGATTGTTTGATTTATTCACGTATCGTCGGCACCGGCAGTTATCTGCCCGGCAACATCGTGACGAATGCCGATCTTGCCACCCGCGTCGAAACATCGGACGAATGGATCCGCACGCGCACAGGCATTTGCCAGCGCCATCTGGCTGCGGAAGGGCAGACGTCGAGCGTGCTCGCCCACGAAGCCGCGCAGCGGGCGATCGCGGCCGCCGGCATTTCCGCCGAGCAGATCGGCCTGATTATTGTGGCGACCTCGACGCCCGATTTCGTGTTTCCGAGCACGGCTTGTTTGCTGCAGGGCAAGCTCGGCATCAAGCGTTGTCCGGCCTTCGACGTGCAGGCCGTCTGTTCCGGCTTTATTTATGCGCTCGATATCGCCGATAAATTCATTCGCAGCGGCACCTGCACGCACGCACTGGTCGTCGGCGCGGAAGTGTTCTCGCGCATTCTCGACTGGAACGACCGCGGCACCTGTGTTTTGTTCGGTGACGGTGCAGGCGCCGTTGTGCTCGCGGCATCGGACAAACCGGGTATCCACGCAAGCGTGCTGCATGCTGACGGTTCCCAGGCCGGCATTCTGTCGACGCCCGGGCAGCTTTGCGGCGGGCAGGTGGTCGGCGACCCGTTTTTGCGCATGGATGGTCAGGCCGTTTTCAAATTCGCGGTACGGGTGCTCGACGAGGTTGCGCGGGAAACCCTTGCCCTCTGCAACATGCAGCCCGGCGATATCGATTGGCTGATTCCGCATCAGGCCAATGTGCGCATTCTTGAAGCGACCGCAAAAAAGCTCGGTCTCGATGCTGCAAATGTCGTGGTGACCGTTGATCGGCATGCCAATACTTCGGCGGCCTCGGTGCCGCTGGCGCTTGATGTTGCAATTCGTGACGGCAGCATCAAGGCTGGTCAAAAAGTGTTGTTGGAAGGTGTCGGCGGCGGCTTTACCTGGGGCGCCGCATTGGTGGAGATGTAGAAAGATGAAACTGGCGCTGGTATTTCCGGGGCAAGGGTCCCAATCAGTCGGCATGATGCAGAGCTTTGCCGAGGTTTCTGCGGTGCGCGACACGTTTGCCGAAGCCTCAGAGGTGCTCGGCCAGGATTTGTGGAAACTCGCGGCGGAAGGTCCGGCCGAAGAACTCAATGCGACCGTCAACACGCAACCGCTGATGCTGACGGCGGCCTATGCCGTGTATCGCGCCTGGTGCGCTGCAGGCGGTCCGCAACCCGCTGTAGTTGCCGGCCACAGTCTCGGTGAATATACGGCGCTGGTCGCGGCTGGTGTGATCGAATTCAAGGATGCGTTGCCATTGGTGCGTTTTCGCGCGCAGGCCATGCAGGAAGCTGTGCCCATTGGCACCGGCGCGATGGCTGCCGTATTGGGACTGGATGATGACGCAGTGCGCGCCGCTTGCGCTGAAGCAGCGCAGGGCGAGATCGTTGAAGCGGTGAATTTCAATGCCCCCAGCCAGGTGGTCATCGCCGGGCATCGCACTGCAGTCGAACGCGGCGCGGCGCTGGTCAAAACCAAGGGCGCAAAGCGCGCAGTGCTGTTGCCGGTCAGTGCGCCGTTTCATTCGTCGCTGCTGAAACCGGCAGCCACCCGCCTTGGGCAATATCTGACGTCGGTCAATTTTCAGGCGCCGCGGATTCCGGTGATCAATAATGTCGACGTAGCGACATTGAACGATCCCGCACAGATCAAGGATGCGCTTGCGCGCCAGGCCTGCAATCCCGTGCGCTGGGTCGAGGTCATCAAGTCGATGGCGGGTTCGGGCGTGACGCATGTGGCCGAATGTGGTCCGGGCAAGGTGCTCGCTGGCCTGACCAAACGCATCGACGGCGCGTTGCAAGGGCTGGCCATTGCCGACGCTGCGTCGCTCGAACAATCCAAACAGGCGCTGGAGCAGGCAGCATGACCCTCGACGGCCAAATCGCACTGGTCACCGGCGCATCGCGCGGCATCGGCCGTGCCATCGCGCTCGCCCTCGGGCGCGCCGGCGCCACCGTGGCCGGAACGGCGACCACTGAAGATGGAGCCAAGGCGATCAGCGCCTATCTGGCAGAAGCGGGCATCAAAGGTGCCGGATTTGCCATGAACGTCAATGATGCGGCCCAGGCCGAAACGGTGGTCGGCACGATCCAGAAGCAATTCGGCGATGTGCTGGTGCTCGTCAATAATGCCGGCATTACGCGCGACAACCTGCTGATGCGCATGAAAGACGAGGAATGGGACGACATCATGTCGACCAATCTGAAGTCTGTTTACCGTTTGTCGAAGCTGGTCATGCGCGCCATGATGAAGGCGCGCAACGGCCGCATTATCAACATTACCTCGGTGGTCGGCTCCATGGGCAATGCGGGGCAGACCAACTATGCTGCAGCAAAAGCCGGAATGATCGGCTTCAGCAAATCGCTGGCCCGTGAAATCGGCAGCCGCAACATCACGGTCAACTGCGTAGCGCCGGGATTTATCGAAACGGACATGACGCGCGAACTCAGTGAGGACCAGCGTGCAGCCCTGGTCGGCCAGATCCCGCTGGCTCGGCTCGGTTCGGTCGACGACATTGCCGCAGCCGTGGCGTTTCTGGCCTCACCGTCAGCGGCCTATATCACAGGCGCGACGCTCCATGTCAATGGCGGCATGTATATGGACTAGCAGTAAAAAATCCGGCTGGGTAGTCGGCGCCGGATTTGGTAAAATGCGCACTTTGAATTTGAAGCCAAATTCCTTAGAAGGGGGATGCAGATGGAAAACATAGAACAACGCGTCAAGAAAATCGTCGCCGAACAACTGGGCGTCAACGAAGCCGACGTCAAGGCGGAATCGTCGTTCGTCAATGATCTCGGTGCTGACTCGCTAGATACGGTCGAGTTGGTGATGGCGCTTGAAGAGGAATTCGAGTGCGAAATTCCCGACGAAGACGCCGAAAAAATCACGACGGTCCAACAGGCGGTGGATTACGTCAAGGCGCACGTCAAGTAATTCACCGATCAGAACGGAAATCCAGTGTCACGGCGCAGAGTAGTCGTAACCGGTCTGGGCATCGTTTCCCCTGTCGGAATCGGTGTCCCTGAAGCATGGGGCAATGTGCTCGCGGGCAAATCCGGGATCGCGCACATCAGCCGCTTCGACTCGACCAGTTTCACGACGCAGATCGCGGGCGAGGTCAAGAATTTCGACGTCGCCAAATGGCTGTCGCCGAAGGAGGCGCGGCGTTTTGACACGTTCATCCATTACGGCCTCGCGGCCGGCATCGATGCGCTGAAGGATTCCGGAATCGATCTGGAAAAGGAAGCACGCGAACAGATCGGCGTTTGCATCGGATCGGGCATCGGCGGACTGCCGTTGATCGAAACGACGCACGCCTCTTATGTCGCTGGCGGCGCGCGCAAAATTTCGCCGTTTTTTGTGCCGGGCACGATCATCAACATGCTCTCAGGCCAGTTGTCGATCAGGTACGGGCTCAAGGGCCCGAATATCGCCGTGGTCAGTGCCTGCACGACGGCCAATCACAGCATCGGTGAAGCCGGGCGCCTGATCGAATACGGCGACGCTGACGTCATGATTGCCGGCGGTGCAGAATCCTGTGTTTCCCCCCTCGGTGTCGGCGGTTTCTGTGCGGCACGCGCGCTGTCCGCGCGCAATGACGCGCCCGAACTCGCCAGCCGCCCCTGGGACAAGGACCGCGACGGCTTCGTCCTCGGCGAAGGCGCGGGTGTTCTGGTGCTTGAAGAATATGAGCATGCAAAGAAACGCGGCGCGCGCATTTACTGCGAACTCGCCGGCTACGGTCTGAGCGCCGATGCGCACCACATTACCGCGCCCGTTGAAGACGGCGAGGGCGCAGCACGTTGCATGGCCAATGCCCTGCGCAACGGCGGCGTCAATGCGGACCAGGTTGATTACGTCAATGCGCACGGCACTTCGACTCCGCTTGGCGATATCGCGGAAACCATTGCCGTCAAACGCTGTTTCGGCGATTACGCGAAAAAGCTGGCGGTGAGCTCCACCAAGTCCATGACCGGCCATCTGCTGGGGGCCGCAGGGGGCATCGAGGCGGTGTTTTCAGCCATGGCGGTGCACGAACAAATAGCGCCGCCGACGATCAATCTGGTCAATCAGGATCCGCAGTGCGACCTGGATTACGTGCCGAACACGGCGCGCAAAATGAAGATCCAGGTTGCGATCTCCAACTCGTTCGGATTTGGCGGCACCAACGGCACGCTGGTCTTCAAGGCCATTTGACGCCGGGCGGCGGCGCCGGAGACCGCCTCGTAACCACCTCCGAATTTCATGCTGATCGTCAACGGAATTGAAGACGGCCCGGTCGATGCACGCGACCGCGGCTTCACCTACGGTGACGGCGTATTCAGAACATTTCCAATGTCGGGCGGTCGGGTGCCGCATTGGGACCGCCATTTCAACAAGCTGGCCCGCGACTGTGCCGCGCTGCGCCTGGCCTGCCCGCAGCGCGATCAGTTCGAGGCCGATCTGGCCAGAATCAGCACCCGCCACCCTGATGGCGTCATCCGTATCACGGTAACGCGCGGGGTCACACCGCGCAGCTACTCGATTCCTGATCAGCCGACCACCACCCGCAGCGTCGCATGGAGTGCATTCAATCCGGGGCGGCACGAATCGGTGCTTGGTGTCCGAGCGCGATGGTGCCAACTGCGACTCGCCATTCAACCTGCACTCGCGGGTATCAAACATCTCAACCGGCTGGAGAATGTGCTCGCGCGTTCGGAATGGAACGATCCCGCGATTGCCGAAGGACTGCTGTGCGATGTGCAGGGCAATGTCATCGGCGGCACGATGAGCAATCTGATTCTGCTGCGAAAAGGGGCCCTCAGGACGCCTGCGCTGGACGGCTGCGGCATTGCCGGCGTCACGCGTGAATTGATCATTGAGCGGGCGCGCGCTGAACATCTTGCGGTCGAAGTGGACACGATAGATCCAGGCATGGTTGGTGAA
>CAZVDN010000124.1:0-9354 GCA_964625665.1 uncultured Streptomyces sp.
TGGTCACACAGGCCAGTTGAAATCCTGCCGCCTTGAGCGCATCGAGGCCCTCGCGCACTTTCGGATACATGGTTGTGTGGCGGCCATTGACCTCGGCATAACAGGCCATGTAAATCGGCAGTGCCTTTTCATACAACGCGGGATCGGGTTTGCCGTCGAGAGCGCCGACAAGAGACCGCTCGACCAGATTGTTGATGCCTTTGCCGACGAAATTGCGCACCAGCGCCTGGTCGAGGGGCGCGCGGCCGATGCGTTCGAGCATCATGTTGACGGCAATGGCGAGGTCTTCAACCGTATCGAGCATGGTGCCGTCGAGATCGATGGCGACGGCTTTGACACGCAGGGGAAATGCGATTTTCGGCATGATGATTGATCCGTGATAACGATAACGCCGGCAGAAATGCCGGCCGGCGCAGGCTAGACTTTGGCGAGTTCACCGCGCATTTTGGCGATGGTGGCCTTGTAATCGCCGGCGCCGAAAATGGCCGAGCCGGCGACAAAGGTGTCGGCACCCGCACGCGCGATTTCGGCGATGTTGTCGACTTTGACGCCGCCATCAACCTCGAGCCAGATGTCGCGCCCGCTGCGATCGATGCGCTCGCGCGCAGCGCGCAGCTTGGCCAGTGCTTCGGGAATGAACGACTGTCCGCCGAAGCCCGGGTTCACCGACATGATCAGCACCAGATCGAGGTTGTCGAGCACATGGTCCAGGTAGTGCAACGGTGTCGCCGGGTTGAACACCAGACCGGCTTTGCATCCGCACTCCTTGATCAGGCCGATCGTGCGATCGATGTGCTCGGAGGCCTCGGGATGAAACGAAATGATGTTGGCGCCGGCCTTGGCAAAATCCGGGATGATGCGGTCAACCGGCTTGACCATCAGGTGCACGTCGATCGGCGCGGTGATCAGCGGGCGGATCGCCGAACAAACCAGCGGCCCGATGGTCAGATTGGGAACGTAATGGTTGTCCATCACGTCGAAGTGGATGATGTCGGCGCCGGCGGTGATGACGTTTTTGACTTCTTCGCCGAGCCGCGCAAAATCGGCCGACAGGATGCTGGGGGCTATCCGTTGCTTGGATTGCTTGGCTTGCATGGCGGTTTCCACGACGTGCCCGTTAAGAAAGTGCCATCATTCTACCCGCTCCGGCCAATCGCAACATCTGTGACGCTGGTTGCAACCGGCGGAGATTTGGTGTGCAATGCCGGCCGGCAACCGCAAGGCAATTCCATGAGCACCGATAAAGCCTACGACATCGCGGTCAGCGCGCGAACCACCTATCTGGCGGACCAGTCCGACCCCGACAACGGGCGCCACGTTTTCGCCTATACGATCCGCATCACCAACAACGGCAGCGTTGCCGCACAGCTCGTCAGCCGGCACTGGATCATCACCGACGCCGGCAATCGCGTGCAGGAGGTCAAAGGCCTCGGTGTGATCGGCGAACAGCCACTGCTGCAGCCCGGCGAAACCTTCGAATACTCGAGCGGCTCGGTCATCGCCACCGCGGTGGGGACGATGCGCGGCAGCTATCAGATGCGCGCTGCGGACGGCACGGAATTCGACGCCACCATTCCGGAATTCACACTGTCGATGCCGCGCGTTCTGCACTGAGACACGGTGAATTGCAGTGACACGACGCGGTCGCGAGCAACCGCCCTGCTGCAGTCTCAGTAACTAAGATAGGTGCAACCGCTGCAAGGGCTTCGCGTCTGCTTGCGGCTGATCAGTGACTCGCGCAATTCGCGCAGCCAGGGCTGGTTGTAAATTTCCAGCACGTGTTGCGTATTGACGTCGCCTTTCGGGTATTGCGCGCCGCCGTCCATGCAGCACATCGACACCACGCCGGTGGCCGTAATCGACATGTCGAACCAGCGGTGGCAGGGCGCGTCAGGCACCGCCGCGGCGCCGGCCGGGTCTTCGATGGCGCCGATCCAGTCGTGGCGCGGCGCCACATCGGGCTTGAAGCGCGGAAAATTGCTGCGCACCCAGTGCATGAACGATAGATCGTCGTTGCGGCTGCTCGCCACCCGCGTCAAACGGACCGGACAGCGAATCACGCCTTCGCCGTGCAGGCGGTGCAACAGTTCGAGCCGCTCGACGGTACGCGCGAACGGCAGTTGCATGACCGCCTCGTATTCCTCGGGGTTGTCGAAATTCATCGACACGTTGATATAGGCGAGATTTTTCACATCGCCGAGCTGCCTGATTTTCTTTTCCGTCAGCGGTGAACCGTTGGTAATGATGCTGATGCTCGCGTTGGGCAACTTTTCGTTGGCCATTGCGATGATGTCGAACAAACGGCTTTCAAGAAACGGTTCGCTGACCTTGTAGGGCGCAAACTGAAAATAAACGTCCTTGGGAATGTCGCTGAGGTCGTTGATGACCTTGGCGATCAAATCGTCGGACATGCGCGCGCCCTTGCGCTCGAGCGTAGGGTAAGGGCAGAAACTGCAGGCGGCGTTGCAATTCGCCAGCGTTTCGAGGTGCACGATCGCCGGATAATCGACCAGACCGACCGCCTTCAGGCGCTCGGCCTTGGTGCGCGCGAAACGGACCAGTTGTTCCTGATTGTAATAATCGCCGCGAAATCCGCGAGTGGGATCGTTGTAGCGCCTGCGATAGGCCCTGAGGAATGCGGCAAACATGGTGGCCGCAGTTTAAACGGCGGTCATGCCTGCCTCAAGGAATGATTGCACGGCACGTCCTGGATCGTTCATTACGGTTCCGGCGGCCGCCCGTCTTTGTCGCGGGGCGCGCGCGGCCACGTCCACCAGACAATGGCGATCAGTATTGCAAGCGCGACGCCTGCTTCGAGCAACAACCAGAACATGATGAGAAGGTTTCGCGAATATTTCGTCGAACCGTTGGGATATACTTCGGCGCATCGTGCAACAAGCACCAGTCATCATACTACGCCGCACCCTCGCGCTTGGCGCACTGCTCGCGCTGGCCGCCTGCGAATCACTGCGCATCGGCCTGCCGACCACGCCGCCGGCGCCAACGCCGGTGCCGGCTCCCTCCCCGGCTCCGGCACAGCCCGCCATCGAACCGCCAGTGGACAAGCCGCCGGTTACGCCGACCCCGCCGGCCAAACCGCCGGTGGTGCAACCGAACCCGTTGCGCCAAAGCAACTGGGACGCGATGACCGGCTGGCGCGACGACAATCTGCTGCCGGCGTGGCCTGCGTTTCTGGCCGGTTGCGGCGGCCTGAAGTCGCAAGCAGCCTGGCAATCAGTCTGTGAGCAGGCGAGGGCATTGCCGGACCCGTCGAAAGAAACCATCCGTCGATTTTTCGAAACGCGTTTCACCCCCTGGCAGGTCGTCAATGCAGACGGCAGCGACAGCGGCATGATCACCGGCTACTACGAGCCGTTGCTGCGCGGCAGCCGCAAACGCACGCCGGTCTATCGCTATCCTGTTTACGCAACGCCTGACGACCTGCTGACCATCGACCTCTCTGAACTTTATCCGGAGATGAAAAACATGCGCCTGCGCGGCCGCGTCGATGGCCGCCGCGTCGTGCCTTACTTCAACCGCGCGCAGATCGAAAGCGGCACCGCACCGGTGACCGGCAAGGAAATCGTCTGGGTTGCCGATGCGATTGATCTTTTTTTCCTGCAAATCCAGGGTTCCGGCCGTGTGCGGCTCGATAACGGCGAGATGGTGCGGCTCGGTTATGCCGACCAGAACGGGCATCCCTACCGTTCAATCGGCCGCCTGCTGGTCGATCGCGGCGATCTGCCGCTGGAGCGCGCCTCCATGCAGGGCATCAAAAACTGGGGCGTGCAAAACCCCGACAAGCTGCAGGACCTGCTCAACTACAACGCGAGCTACGTCTTTTTCCGCGAGATGCCGGCAGACCTGCCGGGGCCGCTCGGCGCGCTCGGCATCCCTCTGACCGCGCAACGCAGCATTGCCGTCGATCCGCGTTTCGTTCCGCTGGGCGCGCCGGTTTTTCTCAACACCACAATGCCGAATTCGCGCACGCCGCTGAACCGCCTGGTCATGGCGCAGGACACCGGTGGCGCCATTCGCGGCGCGGTACGCGCAGATTTCTTCTGGGGCTTCGGCGATGAAGCCGGCGCACAGGCCGGGCGCATGCGCCAGAGCGGACGCATGTGGGTCTTGTTGCCGAACGACTATCCGCCACCCGCGACGAACGGCAGCAACGGCACGCGCAGCGAATAGTTCAGCGCGCCGGCGCCTCGGTATCGCCACACAGAAAATTCACACGCAGCAGCACACGGCTTTTGACGTGATTGCCCGCCTTTTGCGCCGGCACGAAACGCGCGGCGCGGAAGGCCTGAACGGCGGCATCGTCGAACAGGCCCGGCGGCTGCGCTTCGGTCACCGAAGCTTCGTTGACGACGCCGAATTCATCGATCAATACCAGCAACTGCACACGACCGTTAATCCGTTGCGCCACGGCGGACTCGGGACATTTCGGCTGGATCATCGCCACCGGTTGCGGATAAACATCGAGCTGGCGCGCCGGATAATAGGTCGGGTCGCGAATGAACGGCACCTCGATCCCGCTGCCCGGTGAAGACGCCGGTGGCGCCGCCGGCTTTTCAGCCGGTTTGGGCTCCAAACGCTTGGGCTCGGCGGCCGCTTTGGCATTTTCAGAAACCGCCGGCAACGCTTCGCTTTGCACGGTCGCTTCTGCCGCCGCGGCAGCACTGACTTCGTCGATTGTTGCCGGCTCAAGTCGCGCCTGAATCGTCGAAACCACATTCGGCACGCCGCCGGTCGGATTGACCGGTATGCCGATCAGCACCAGGTGCAGCAGCGCGGAAAACAAACACGCCAGCAGCAGGCGCTGCCATGCCGCACCGGATGGCCCTTCCGGCATTTCAATCGCGCTGGCGCTGAGCAGCCCCTCGGACATGGAGACGTTCTATTTTCCGCCGGGCAGTTGCCCCGGCGACAACATCACTTGGCGGTTTTTGCCAGGGCCAGTTTCTGCTCGATCTGATCGTACGGGATGGCGCCCGGCACCCGCGTGCCGTCAACAAAAAACATGGTGGGCGTGCCCGTAATGTTTTTTGAACGGCCGAAGGCAAGAATCTTGTCTATCGGTGTATCGCAGGTGCCGGCGCCCGTCGGCGCGACATTGTTAAGCAACTGATCATCCCAGACCTTGACCTTGTCCTTGGCGCACCACACGGCCTTTGCTTTCTGCAATGAATCGGGGCCGAGCACCGGGTAGAGAAACACGTATATCGTCACGTCGTCGATTTTTGCCAGATCCTGTTCGAATTTTTTGCAATAACCGCAGTTCGGATCACCGAAGTAGGCGAGCTTGCGCGTGCCCTTGCCCTTGACCTTGCGGAATGCGAGATCAAGCGGCAACTGATCAAAGCTGATCGCGCTCAGCTTGTTCATGCGCTCCTCGGTCAGGTTGATTTTCTTGTCGGTGTCTATCATCGAGGCATTGACGAACAGGTAAGCCGCCTTTTCGTCGGTGTAATGAAGCTGGCCGTCGGCAAAGACCTCGTAGATTCCGGCCAGCGGCGTTTTGGTCACGCTCTGCACCTGCACCTGCGGATACCGCTTGAGCAGCGCCGCCTTGACGGTGGCTTCACTGGCCAATGCTGCGGTTGCGAGCGACGCGGCAATCACCGCCGCGATAATCCTGATGAGCTTTAGCATGGTTGTCCTTGAGGTTCGGTTTTGGATCGCAATTCGTTTTCGTTTCTATCCGACCGCGTGTTGCACCAAAAGGTTCTTCAGCACGGTCTGCCGGTTCGTCAGACGCAGGCCGAAATTGCGGATGCGGGCCAGCGTCGCCGAATCGTTGTTGAACAGGCGCTGCAAAGCGTCGGTGGCCGCCTGCATGGCAGCGATGTCCTCGCGACGCGCCCGTTCGTAACGTCGCAACAGATAATAATCACCGCAGTCGTTCTGCGCGCCGCGGGCTGCCAGCACATCGGCCAGTTCGCGCGCATCGCGAAAGCCCAGATTGACACCCTGCCCCGCCAGCGGGTGCACATTATGGGCAGCATCACCAACGAGGGCAAGACGCGCCTTGACCATGTTATTTACGCGCTGCAGCCGCAACGGAAAGGCCGCGGCCGGCGTAATGACACGCAATGCGCCGGCACTGCTGCCGCTCGCCGCCGCGACCGCAGTCGCCAGCTCTTCCGCGGACATTTGCATCAACTCTTCCGCATGCGATTCGCGCGTTGACCAGACCATCGAAACACGGTTCCCGGGCAGCGGCAGCAGTGCCAGTATGCCGTCGCGCCGGAACCACTGCCGCGCGACGCCGCGATGCCCGAGGTCCGTTTCGAAATTCGCCACAACCGCCGTCTGCGCATAGGGGCGCGCATCGACGGCAATGCCCGCCTGGGTGCGCACCCAGGAATTGCCGCCATCGGCGCCGACAATCAGGCGCGCACGCTCAATCCGCCCGCCTTCCAGTTCCAGCACGGCCGCCTGATCTTCGAATTCCAGGCTGCGGCAATGCGCCGGTGCAATCACTTCAATGCCGGCGTGACCCGCAATGCGCCGCCACAGGGCCGATTGCACCTGACGGTTTTCGACGATCACCGCCAGTTCGCGCAGTCCCGCATCGTAGGCACTGAAGCCCAGTTCTGAGCGCGCATCGTCGCCGAATATCTGCATGTCCTCGACAGGCATGACGCGGCCGGCATCAACATCGTCCCAGACGCCGCAAGCCCGCAAGAACCCGACACTCCCCGGCGCCAATGCGTAGATACGGCTGTCCCAGCCGCTCGCATCCGCGGGCGCTGCGGGTGCCGCCGACTCGACCAGCACAACGCTGATGCCCGCATCGGCGAGCGCGAGCGACAAGCTGCCGCCCACGAGTCCGCCGCCCACGATGATTACGTCAAAAGTCATGCTCACAGGTAATGCCGATTTGAGGCTGGCAGTGTAATCGTCCGGCTTGCGACGGGCAAAGCGCGCAGCCGGGCGGTCGTAGTCCCGGGATGAGCGGGCGCAGGCGAATCTTGACAAGACGGGAGCCAAAACATAGACTGCCGCGCCTCCCCGGGGTGAACCGCAAATGCCCCGGTTCGGGAAATTGGTGATGTAGCTCAGTTGGTTAGAGCGTGGCACTCATAACGCCAAGGTCGGTGGTTCAATTCCACCCATCACCACCACTTCAGCCTGCCGGCGACACCAAGCACTGCGCCGATTCCCACAGACTCAGCTATAATGCAGGCGGCTGATTTAAAAAGAATTTCCAACGAAACCCATGAAAAATCGCAAACGCGACCGTTTGGTTTTGCTGGTGTTGGCAATGTGCTTTGCCGTCAGCGGTGCCCTGGCGCAGCTGCGCACCGTGCCGCAAAACGCAAAACTTGCGCGCGTCGGCGATGCGCAGCCGCTGCCCTTCGTCCAGCTCAACGGCAATGTCGTGCGGCTGGCTCCGGGCGGCGTGATTTTCGACCAGAACAACCGCAGCATTCTGCACGGTGCCCTGCCGCCGGGCGTGCGCGTGGCCTATACGCTTGAACTAGGCGGCGATGTCAGCCGCATCTATATCCTCACCGCGCAAGAGCAAGCGCAGTTCGACAGCAAGAAATAGGCGGCGTGGCCACCAAGCTATTCATCAAGACGTTCGGCTGCCAGATGAACGAGTATGACTCGTCCAAAATGGCGGACGTGCTCAATGCCGCCGACGGCATTGAAACGACTGACACGCCCGATGACGCTGACGTCATCCTTTTCAACACCTGCTCGGTGCGCGAAAAAGCGCAGGAAAAAGTCTTTCACGATCTCGGGCGCGTCAAACACCTGAAAAAAGCCCGGCCCGGCATCATCATTGGGGTCGGCGGCTGCGTCGCCAGCCAGGAGGGTGCGGCGATCGTCAAACGCGCGCCCTACGTCGATCTCGTCTTCGGCCCGCAAACGCTGCACCGCCTGCCGGCAATGATCAAGGCGCGCCGTGACGGCGCACCGCCGCAGGTCGACATTTCGTTTCCGGAAGTGGAGAAGTTCGACAATCTGCCGCCGGCAAAAGTCGAAGGCCGCACGGCGTTCGTCTCGATCATGGAAGGTTGCAGCAAATACTGCAGCTTCTGCGTGGTGCCGTACACGCGCGGCGAGGAAATATCGCGCCCGCTGGACGACGTGCTGACGGAAATCGCCGAGCTCACCGAGCAGGGCGTGCGCGAAGTGACGCTGCTCGGCCAGAACGTCAATGCCTGGCGTGGCCGGGACGAGGACGGCGAAAGCGCCGATTTTGCGCTGCTGCTCGAATACGCGGCCGAAATCCCCGGCGTCGAGCGCATCCGCTACCAGACCTCGCACCCCAAGGAATTTTCGCAGCGCCTGATCGACAGCTATCTGCGCCTGCCGCAACTCGTCAATCACGTGCATTTGCCGGTGCAGTGCGGGTCCGACCGCATTCTGGCCGCGATGAAGCGCGGTTACACGGTGCTCGAATACAAATCAATCGTGCGCCGCCTGCGCAAGGTGCGGCCGGACATCAGCATCACCTCGGACTTCATCGTCGGCTTCCCGGGCGAGAGCGAAGCGGATTTCGAAGCGACGATGGCCTTGATCGAGGACATCGGCTTCGACGCGAGCTTCAGCTTTTTGTACAGCCCGCGGCCCGGCACGCCGGCGGCCAGCCTCAGCGACGATACGCCGCACGAAGTGAAGCTGGCACGACTGCAGCGCCTGCAGCTGAAAATCGACGCCAACGAGCGCGCCATCAGCACCGCCATGATCGGCACCACGCAACGCGTTCTGGTCGAGGGCGTTTCGCAGCGCAACGCGCAGGAATTGTTCGGCCGCACCGACAACAATCGCGTGGTCAATTTCCCGGGCGACGCCGCGGTCATCGGGCAATTCATCGATCTCACCATCACCGCCGTGTCTGCCCACACCTTGCGCGGCCAAATCGCAACGGCCCGGGTTTGAAATCTCCACCCGCAACCGAGGTCTCGTTCAAGCCGGTGGACAACCGGCGCCTGGCCAATTTGTGCGGCGCGCTGGACGAAAACCTGCGCCAGATCGAAACCGCGCTCGATGTCGTGATTGTGCGGCGCGGCGGCAGCTTTACCCTGGCCGGCGCCCCCGAGCGCACCCGCCAGGCCGAGCAGGCATTGCGGAATTTTTATGCCCGGGCCGGCGACGATCTCACGGTCGAAGACGTGCAGCTCGGGTTGATCGAGGTTGCGCGCGGGGCCGCACCGTCCGCCGGCAACGATGCTCCGGTATCGAAGCTGAAAACGCGTCGTCATGATCTGCACGGCCGCACGCCGCGACAGATTGAGTACCTCGAGCAGATCCAGAAACACGACATCACGTTCGCCATCGGGCCGGCCGGCACCGGCAAGACCTATCTGGCGGTGGCCTGCGCGGTCGATGCGCTCG
>CAZVDN010000125.1:0-3683 GCA_964625665.1 uncultured Streptomyces sp.
CCAGCCGCGCGAGATCGGTGGGCGATTCCAGATCGAAGCTGTGCACCACCCCGGGCCACGACGCGGCCAGCTGGCGGGCCAGCGTGGTCTTCCCCGCCTGGCGCGGGCCGACCAGGGCGACCACCGGGCTTTCGCCCAGCCGCTCGCGCATCTCTTCCGGCGCGGCGCCGTCGACATAGACACCGGTGCGCAGGCCAAGGCGACTCAGGTCCGCCACCGTTCCGCCAACGCCCATGCCGACGCGCACTTCGCTGGCGCTGCGCAGACTGAGCGACCCGTGATACGTTCCCAGACCGACCTCGAACACATCGTTGCGCGAAGCGATATGGGTCAGAGAAATGTCCGCGCCGCTGGCCGCGTAAAGCGCAAGGCTGCCGTCGGCAGCAACACTCGCCGTCACGCCGGTCGCCGCCTGTCGTGTATTGATCGCATCCGCAAGGCCGTCCACGCCGGCGAAGGAAGTCTGTCCGCCGGGCGGCGTGATATCAACGCCATTGATCGACACCCCGCTGTTCGCCAGCTGGATCCTGGACGCGGCAATTTCAATCCGGTTCGACGCAGTTACCGTGACACCGGACTTTGCCGAAACAGCATTCATCCACGCGGCCACATCGCTCGCCTGCAGCACAGCGGAAGGCGGCTGTGGTATGGCGAGATCACCGAGTACGGCGCCGTTGATGGAGATTGCGCCGGCAGCAATCATGACACTGCCGGGCGCGCCGCGCGCATCCGCAATGCGCGCGGACTCAAGCCGTGCCGGCAGGGTTTGATAACCGCTGATCGAATGGTCCGACGGATCCGCGGAATTGGTATAGACCGGGACCTTCTGCGCCAGCGCGCGCGCGCCGTAAAAAACGCTCAGTCCTTCATAACCTTTGTCGCCCGAGCGGTTGAGGTAGCTGTCGCTATAGGTAGCCCCCGCCACAAAACCGTTCTTCTCCTGCAGCAGCGACGACGCCTGCTCCGCCGCCAGACCGGTGCCGACGAGATGGCGGCCATCGCGCGTCAATATCTGCAGGTTCTGGCCCGCCGAGGAAATGTTATCCAGATAGACCGCCGCGTCGGCAGTCCCCGCCGGTATCGTGGTCAGGCCGAGATAGCCCGGTGACGACGGTACTGCAAACCGTACGCCGGCCGCGGCGTTGGCCGTATTGTCCAGCAACTGGGTGAGCGCGGTAGGGCCGGCCGGCTGCGCGGCTGGCGCCTGGTAGGTGATCGACGCCGTGACACCACTTGCGTTGAGCGGCGCCGGGGTCGCCCTGAAGAGCGCCGCCGCCGCAACGCGTGTCGCATCTTTCTGCACCAGCGTGATGCCGCCCGACGGATGCTGGACCGCGCGCAAAATCACCGTTTGCGCGTCCTGACCGCCGCCATTGATTTCGAGCCGGGTCCCGTTGATGACCACGGAATCAGCCCCTTTTGCCGTCACGCCGGACACCATGTCCTTGGCGGTCCACAGCATTTTTCCCGAATCATAAGTCAGTTGCAGATCATGAAACGCGAAACCGGCGTTATCCACGATGGTGGCCTTGACCACCGCGCCGTTGGCCAGCGGGCTGCCCTGCGGCACGACCGGCGCGTCGACCTTGAACATCGGTTCAATCGCAAATAAATCGCCGCCGGTACGGCCCTGCAGGTCGACGCCTTCCTTGTTGATGCCGTTGACTGCGCTGGCAAACGTCGATGCCAAACCATCCAGCTGGTTCAGCGTCGGCTCGAGCGCCTGCTGGCGGAAACTGATCAGTCCGCCGATGGAACCGCTGGTCATGCCGGGCACGCTCGCCGGCTGGCCGAACGGATCAATGACAATTTCAACCTTGCCGGGCGAAGAGACGTCAAACACAGCGGTAATGGGCCGTGCCTCGGCGCCCTGCACGATGCCGCCCTTGCCGCCGCCGTCGCCGAGACTGACATCGACTTCGCCGTTCTCCAGCGTGTTGACCCGGATTGCCGTCAGCTTGGATATTTCACGCAGCAGCTGGTCGCGCTGGTCGAGCAATTGCGGTGCCTGCGCCGCGGAAGTCTTCTGCCCGTGCAACTGCGCATTGACGACCGCGAGCTGCTTGGAGTACTCATTCAGCTTGCCGATCTCGGACTGGATCTCGGCCTTCGAATCCGACTCGATCGTTGTCAACTGGCCGCTGATTTCCCTGAATCCGCCGGCAATGCCATCGGCATCACGCAGAAACTTGCCGCGCAAATCGATCGAACCCGGGTCGCCCGACAATGACTGCGCAGAAGCATAAAACTGGTCGAGCGCCGATGTGAGGCCGATCTTCGCGCTGCCGACAATGTCGATGACACGGTTGGCGTAGTCGACCATCGGCCCCTGGGTATTCAGGGCCGCATAGGAACTGCGCAACGCGCCCTCGGCAAACTCGCTGTAGAGACGCCGCGTGCCGTCCACGGACACCCCGGTGCCCAGGTAGATATTCGCAATGGCCTGAGGAGCACCCGCGGAAAGGTCCAATTCCTGGCGCGAGTAACCGACAGTGTTGAGGTTGGCAATATTATTACTGACCGTACCCAATGCTTTCTGATAGGCCGTTACCGCGCTGCCGCCAATTGAGAGTATGTCACTCATGGGATTTCATGCTCAATCTTTTTGAGTGGATTTTGCGGACGCATCCAAAGGCATTTCACGCTGCAGCGCATAACCGCTATTGACGCTGCGCTTGATATTGAATACCGGCTTTTGTGTCGCCACCGGAAATTGTGCCGGCTCCTTGGTTAGCGGCAGTCCAGCCTCTTTCGTGATCATGGATTCCCGCATGGCAAGTTCGTCGGCAGCCGGTCGCTGCGCCTGCTGCTGGGCGAACTGTTTCTCCAGCATGTCCGCCAGGCCGAACCCGCCGCGCTTGGCCATCTGCAAGGAGATTTCCCGATCCTGCATGCCCTGAAAGGTTTCCAGCGCGCTCGAGTCGAGCAGTTCACCCTTGAAGCTTGCATCGCGCATCGACTTCATCATCATCTGAATGAACCTGGCCTCGACTTGCTGCGCCGTCCCGCGGCTCGCGGCACTGCTGCTTCTGTGCGCTTCGCCGCGCAGTCGCGCCAGCCCCGCAAAGTCCAGATAGGAATTGGCAAGCGACGGGCTGTTGGCATCGTTGGCCATCAAATCACCACGAGTTCGGCGCGCAGACTGCCGGCGCGCTTGAGCGCTTCAAGAATCGCCACCAGCGCCGAAGGAGTCGCCCCCACCTGATTGACGGCATTCACAATCTCACGCAGGTCCACGCCGGGCTTGAACAAAAACATCGGGTTCTTGGCCTCGGTGACGGATATGTCCGCATTTTGCACCGCTTGAGTCGTTGCGCCGGCGCCGCCCGCGCCGCCTGCGCCACCCGCACCGCCCGCGCCGCCGGCGCCACCGGCACCACCCGCACCACCGCCGGAAAAAGGATTCGGCTGGCTGACTTCATTGGTCGCAGCAATCTTCACTGTGATCCCGCCGTGTGTGACGGCGGCCGCAGTTACCCGAACGTTACGGCTGATGACGACCGTGCCGGTCCGCGAATTGACGACCACGCGGGCCACTGCCTCTCCCGGCGCGACGTCGATGTTTTCCACCATGCTCATGAACGTCAGCCGCTGGCTGATGTCCTGCGGCACACGCAGCGCGATTGACATGCCGTCGATCGCCGTTGCAGTTCCGGCACCGAATTTTTCGTTGATGCCGTTCA
>CAZVDN010000125.1:3693-4972 GCA_964625665.1 uncultured Streptomyces sp.
CCGCGTTTGCCGTCGTGAAGTCATGGTTCAGGATGTTCAGAACAACCGACTCCGATTTCTCAAATGCGGTTTCGACGGTCTTCTCCACCATTGCGCCCCCGGGAATCCGGCCAGAGGTGGTGGGGCCGGTCGATACGCTGGACCCGGCGGCGCTTGCCTCTACCGCGGCGATGGTCAGCGAGCCCTGCGCCACCGCATAAATACTTCCATTGGCACCGCGCAAACGCGTCATGATCAGGTTGCCGCCGCGCAGGCTGCTTGCCTTGCCGATGGCGGAAACATTGATATCAATCCTTTGTCCCGCTTTCGCAAAAGGCGGCAGTTCTGCGGTAACCAGTACGGCCGCAACGTTCTTGACATCGAGCTTGGCCACCGCAGTGCTGCCCTGATCATAATCGGCGAGCGGCCCGTCGACGCTGACCCCCAATTGGTTCAGCATGGCGCGCAGGCTCTGCCCCGAAAACGGCACATCACTGCCGTCGCCAGTGCCCTGCAGACCAACCACCAGGCCGTAACCGATCAGCTGATTGCTGCGCACGCTGGCCACCGCAGTGAGGTCCTTGATGCGATCAGCTGCAGCCGGTGCGGCGACACAAACAGACAGGGCAAGAAAGAATAAACTCCACATCGAACGCATGGCTAAGTTCCCTAGAAAGGCCAGAAGCGATGAAGTAAACGCGTGCCCCAGCCGGCCTGCGACGCTGCCGCACCTTCGCCGTATCCGCGGTAGGCGATCTGTGAATTCGCCAGCCGGTTCGACATTACGGTACCGTTTGGCGCGATGTCCTGCACGCGCACCATGCCGGAGACCTGGATCACTTCGGCACCCTCGCTGAGCTCGAGGCGCTTCTCGCCGCGCACAAAAAGATTACCGTTTGCGAAGACCTCGACTACGGTGACTGCAATATTGCCTTTCAGCGTCTGCAGCTGGCCGGCGTTACCGCTACCTTCACTGGTAATCGTGTTACCGTCAGGTTTGATCTGGGTGGCAGCTGATGACAATGCGCTCATGCCGGGAAAGCCATAACCGCCCAACGCTCTGCCAATGCCGGCCTGCACCGACGGTATCGCGTCGTTGGTCGACGCACGCGAGGTTTTCGAACCCTGCACGCGCGTGGCCTGCGCCGATTCGTCAAGCACAACCATGATCTGGTCACCAACCCGGTAATCGCGTTTGCGGCCAAACAGGGTTTCCGAGCTGCCGTCCTCGAAAATCGAGCCGGAATATTGGTTTTCCCTGACATGCTCTACCGGGAACACTGGAGCGAATTGAGCGCTT
>CAZVDN010000125.1:4982-9341 GCA_964625665.1 uncultured Streptomyces sp.
CGGCCAGAGCCACAATGCAAGTTATCATTTTTGTAATCATCAGGCACAGCCTTACATGTTGGTGTTGATGAACTTGAGCATCTGGTCAGCCGCCGAAATCGCCTTCGAATTGATTTCATAGGCGCGCTGCGTTTCAATCATGTTCACCATTTCTTCAACCACATTGACGTTTGAGGCCTCGAGCGCGCCCTGCACCAACTGGCCGGCGCCATTGGTTCCCGGCTTGAGCTGCTGCACCGGCCCGCTCGCCGCGTTTGCACGCAGCAAGTTCTGTCCGATCGACTCGAGGCCGGCCGGATTGATAAAGCGCGCCAGCTGAAGATTGCCCAGCACCTGCTGCTCGGCGGTGCCGAAAATCTTCGCGCTGACCACACCATCCGCACCGATCGTAATGCTCTGTGCATTGTTGGGCACCTGAATCGTCGGCTGCAGAAGCGAACCGCCGGAGGTGATCAATTGCCCGGTCGGCGAGAGCTTGAAGCTGCCATCGCGCGTGTATGCCACAGTTCCATCGGGCTGCAGAATCTGGAAAAAGCCGTCGCCGCTAACCGCAATATCCAGGGCGTTTTGCGTCATGACCATGTTGCCCTGCGCGTGCATTTTTTCAGTCGCCACCACCTTGGTGCCGGTGCCTAGCATCATGCCGGTCGGCGCACTGGTGTTGGCCGAGGTCTGTCCGCCAGCTTGCACCAGGCGCTGGTACAAAAGATCCTCGAATACCGCACGGTCGCGCTTATACCCGGTCGTATTAACGTTGGCCAGGTTGTTCGAAATCACCGTCATGCGCGTCTGCTGCGCATCGAGACCCGTTTTTGCCACCCACATTGAAGCATCCATCTGACTACCCCCGTCTAACGCTCAAAAATTTAAAATGACTGATCAAGATGCCTTCATCATCGACGCGCCGGACTCATCGATGGACTTGGCTTCCTTGATCATCTTGATGCTGGACTCGAACATGCGGTTCATTTCCAGCAGGCGCACCATGGCTTCGTAAGGCGACACGTTACTGCCCTCGATTGATTGGGGTGTAATAGACGGCGGATATTTGCCGTTAGTAATGTCACGCTCGCCCCCATCCGCTGCAGCCGTTGTTTCAAAAAGGCCATCGCTGCCCCTGTGAAGCTTGACCTCGCTGGCATCTCTTAGCATCAAACGGCCGACAAGCACAGGCGGAGCCCCCGTGTCCTTACCAGACTGCAGCGCGAAAACCGAACCGTCTGCCGTAAATGAAATGCCGTAACCTGGCGGAATGGAAATCGGCCCGTTCTGACCTCGCACCGCCTGACCGCTTCCGGTTTCCAGAACACCGAAATTGTTCACGCGCAAATCGCCACGGCGGGTAAACGCCAGCTCCCCCTTTGAATTGGATACACCGAGAACGGTGTGGTTATTCATGGCGATGTCGGTATTATTACCGGTAAACATCAGCGGTCCCGAATCCAGTGAAATCTGGTCGCGCGACACGTTGGTCGGCGTGAAGCGCGTGTCAAAGCCATCGCCGCTGATCTTGACGGTTCTCGACGCATTGACGAAGCTACGCTTGAAGCCGACCGTAGAAACGTTCGCGATCTCGTTGTTGAGCTGAAAGCGGGGATGATTGAATTCAGAAATCCCCGCAAGCGCTGAATATATCAGCCGATCCATGTTGGCAGCCCTGTCTTAACTTAGTTGCGGATCTGAATGATCGACTGCGTGAGCGCGGTGCTGGTTTCGATCGCCTTGGCGTTGGCCTGGAAGTTCCGCTGTGCCGTGATCAGGTCTACCAGTTCCTGCGTCAGGTCCACGTTGGCGCGCTCGCGTGCACCGGCACGAATGGTGCCGAAGCCGGCGCCGCCGGCTTCACCGAACTTCGGCGTGCCGGAGGAGGAACTTGAGTAGTAACTGCTGTCACCGATCTGCCGCAAGCCGTTTGGATTCGAAAAGTTGACGAGCACGATCTTTCCTAGTGATTGCTGCGATCCGTTCGAATAGCTGGCATTAACGAGACCATCATCGCCGATATTCACGCCGACCAGATCGCCTTCCGGCGCGCCGTCCTGCGATTGCGACAGCACGGCGAACGGCGAGGAGTACTGCGTCGATTTGGAATAATCGATGTTGATGCGCAGGGAGCCCTTGCCGTCCGGCAGAAAGACCGTGTCGAGCTGCGCTCCGGTACGCGGCGACACCAGTTTCCCGGCCGTGTCGAACGTCAACTCGCCCTTGTCGAGATACACCGGCGACCATTCCGGCAGGGTCGTATAGCCATCGGCACTGCTGGTTTCTTCACCGCGGTCGTTGATGTATTTTTTGACACCCAGACCTGAAGAATAGTCGGTGAACTGCGTCGGCTTGATCCAGCTGCTGGTGACGCCGCGACCGGCGTCACCCGTGGTCAGGCCCCAGGTTGCGCTGCCTGAAACCTTGATGAACGAATTGCTACTGGCCGTGCCGCTGGTGAATTTGAAGGCGTTGTTCTGCCGGTCATATTCGACCTTGACGCCGGAAACGGTACTGCCGCTGTCGTTGGCCAGAAGGTTGATCCTGCTCTGCAACTCCGCCATGAAGCCGTCAAGCGTGTAGTTGGCGTTGGGCGGCAAAACGACCTCGCCCTTGACATCGTCGACGGTGACGATGAACCGGTTGTTAGTGCTGTCGACGGAGAAGTTATTGTTGACGTTGATCGCAATGGCACTGCCCTTGGTCACCGCCGGCGTAGATTTGATACCGCGCACCGCATCGCTGCTGGTCGTGACTTCATCGTCCACAATGCCAAAGGCCGAGTTAGCGAAAGAATTGGCGCTTGAAACTTTCAGGCTGGACTGATCCCCGGTCGTTCCCGATTTGAGCGAGAATTTCTGCGTCACACTGTCGAACTCAACAGTCAGGCCGTAGCGCTGTTCGGCAGAAGTGCGGATCAGGCCTCCGTTAGGCATTGTCTCACCGGTAGCGACATAGCTGCCGCTACCGTCCTCTGATGTCGCCACTTCGGTCGCCGTCAACCCCAAAACGGAGTTGATTTGCGCCACGTCGGTACCGCCGCGCAGCGTGATTACGGTACCGCTGTCTTCCGTGAACTTGAATCCTTGCGTCGCGCGGTCGTATGCCACATGCACCTTCAGACTCGGATCAGCGCTGTTCGCGATCGCCAGGTCGATCTTCTGCTGCATGGCGACCACCATGTCATCGGTGGTCATTTTGTCCAGTTGCGCATACGACTTCGAGAGAACATATCCCTGGCCCACCACGCCGGTCGGTTGCGCAGCATCGCTGTCGGCAATGGTCACTTCGCCGGGGTTGCCGTCGGCAATGGCGTATGAAACCATCAGGGTACCGTCTCCGTTGTCGACGATGCCCCGCCCGCTGTGATCGGTAATGAAGGAATCCGCCTCCAGCGCGGCCTTGACCTTGGCCGCGACCTGTACTGCGGTGTCGCCAGCGGTAACCGCCACGGAAACACCGGCCACACTGATCGACCCGGTCGCCGAGGCGCCGGTAAAGTTCAGCTGTTGTTGCGCCGAGAGATAGGGTTGCCTGAGTACCGTGGCGGCAGTGACACCGGTTGCGCCGAAAGAATCGTCCCCAATCGCGTAATTGTTGTCGGTAGCCCCTCCCACCATAGTCGCTGTCGAGCCCGAAACGGTGACCGTGCGTCCGGTGACATGCTCAGCATCAGCCGCCACCTTGAATTTGCCGGCGACCGTCGCCGCCGAATCGCCCGCCGCGACCGCAAAGGTGACACCATTGACGGTAACGTTGCCGGCATTTGTCGCCGCCCCGAATGTCGTCGTGCCCTCCGCCGTCAAGCGCCCGAGGTCGACAGGCAATGCGATACCGCCGGCATTGATTGTGAATTTCTGTGAATTGCTGCTGGTAAAGTCGAAATAGTGCTCGTCGCCGAACTGGCGATTGAGAACATTGGTCATCTCCTTGGCGATCGCCACGCCGTTCATTAGCTTGTCCTTTCGCGCCAGATAACTAAGGTCCAGCGTGACAGGATTCTTCGAGTCATCGACATTCAGCTGAAAGAGGTCCTTCAGCGACAGCTTCTGTTCCGCGGTCAGCGTCGAGAAATTGATGCCGTGCTCGGCGGTCAGGTCCCAGGCGCTCGGCACCACCTGCGTGTCCGGACTCGCCACCACCTTGTTGCCGGTGACCGTCGCCGGCACCGAGCTGCGTACGTCGGTCAGCTCGTTCAGGGAAAACATCTGGGTCTTGCGGTTGACCAGCAGGTCCGATACCTCGGCGTACGGTTTCAGTTCGCCGTATTTGTTGACGTAGAGTTTCTCCCCGTTGGCGTCGGTCGCCTGCAGCAGGGCCGCGTTGACCTGCGTCTCGCCGATATAAACATAGGTCTGCCATTTGTTGGTCGGCACC
>CAZVDN010000126.1:0-3889 GCA_964625665.1 uncultured Streptomyces sp.
GAAAAGCGGTGGCGGCATTGTCGCCTTCGACGTCAAAGGCGGCAAGGAAGCGGCCTGGAAGGTGGTCGATAACACGCGCCTGATGTCGATCACCGCCAATCTCGGCGATACCAAAACGACCATCACGCATCCGGCAACAACGACACACGGCCGTATCACGCCGGAAGCCCGCGCGGCGGCCGGTATCAAGGACGGATTGCTGCGCGTTGCAGTCGGTCTGGAAGCGCTGGAAGATCTAAAGGCCGATCTCGCACGCGGCCTGCAATAGCCGGCCGGTAATGCAGCAGAAACTAAAAAAGGAGGCCCAGGCCTCCTTTTTTATGCTGCGCGGCATGCGCGCATGACGACCGGGTTGCGGTCAGTCAGCCTTGACGCCGGCCTTCTGCACGACCTTGCGCCAGGTATCGATATCTCGCTTGATGGTGGCGCCGAACTGCTCCGGCGTGCCGCCGGCTGCAGTGACGCCGTCACCGGCGAGTTTGTCCTGCATGTCCTTGTTCTGCAGAATCTTGTTCAGGTCACCGTTGAGGCGGTCGACGATCGGGCGCGGCAGGTTCTTCGGGCCGATCAGGCCGTGCCACAGCACGGTTTCATAACCCTTGAGGCCCGACTCGTTGATGGTCGGGACATCGGGGAAGGCATCAACGCGCTTCGGCGTGGTCACCGCGATCGCACGCAGGCGGTTGTTGCGCACCTGCGGCACGGCGACGGCGATGCTGCTGAACAGCAACTGGGTCTGTCCGGCAATGGTGTCTGTCAGCGCAGGCCCGGTGCCCTTGTAGGGGACGTGGATCATCTTGATGCCGGCCATGTCGTTGAACAGTTCGGTGGCCAGATGGATGATGCTGCCGGCACCGCTGGACGCAAAAATCAATCCGCCCGGTTTCTGTTTGCCCAACGCGATCAGGTCTTTGATGTTTTTGACCGGCAGCGCGGGGTGCACGACGACCAGGAACGGCCCTTGCGACAACTGGATGATCGGCGTGATGTCATTGACCGGATCGAAGTTGATTTTGAAGAGACTGGGATTGACCGAGTAACTGCCGGCGACCAGCGTCAGGGTGTAGCCGTCTGACGGCGATTTGGCACCGATCTCGGCGCCCAGCGTTCCGCCAGCACCGGGACGGTTGTCAACGATCACGGTCTGGCCGAGTGTTTCGGTCAGCTTGGTTGCCGCAACGCGGGCGATGAAGTCGGTGCCGCCACCGGGGGCGAACGGCGCGATAATGCGCACCGCCTTGGTGGGATAATTCTGGGCGATCGCCTGTGGGGCGATAGCTGCACATGCGAGCAGTGCTGCCGGGGCAAGAATTCGCAACATGATGTCTCCTGTCAGAAACTGAATCGGCAAGTTTAATGGCGAATTCACCGCTTATCCAGCCGGAATGTCATAAATGGCCAAAACCGTACGTATTGCGTTGCTTTCGCTGATTTTGCTGACTGTGGCTGTCAGTGCCTGGAAGGCGCGTGTGCGCACGACCGAATGGACGGAAACCCTGCGCGTGGCGGTCTATCCGATCAGCGGCGACGGCAGCCCGGCGGCTAACACCTACATCGCGTCCCTGCAGCGGCCTGCATTTGATGCAATTGCCGGTTTCATGCGTGAACAGGCGCAAGTTCACGGGCTTAAGCTGCGCGACCCGGTTGAGTTGTATCTGGCACCGCGAATTGCCAACAAGCCACCTGCACCGCCGGGCCGCGGCACGCCGCTGGAAGTCATGGCCTGGAGCCTGAAAATGCGCTGGTGGGCGTGGCGCAATGACGGGTTCGACGGGCCGCGGCCGCATGTGCGCGTGTTTGTCCAGTATCACAAGCCGGTGGACGGCATCGGGCTGGACCATTCGATCGGCCTGCGTCAGGGCATGATCGTGCTTGCCAACGCCTTTGCCAGTGCGGACGATGAAGGCGGCAACAACGTGGTAATCGCACATGAACTGCTGCATACCTTCGGCGCCTCGGACAAGTATGATCCGGAGAACAACATGCCGCGGCTCCCCGACGGTTACGCGGAGCCGAACGCCGTGCCGCTGTATCCGCAGCGCAAGGCTGAAATCATGGGCGGACGGATTCCGCGTTCACCCGCGCAAGCTGACATTCCGCGCGCACTGGAACAAACGGTGATCGGGCGCGCCACCGCGCGCGAAATCAGCTGGACGAAATAACGGGTGCGGTCAAAGCGCGCGCAGAATTGCCGCGCCGCGCGCCAGCGTGTCTTCCGATTTGGCGAAGCAGAAGCGCAGCACGCGGTCGCAGTGCGCGTCGTGATAGAACACCGACAGCGGAATCGAAGCGACGCCTTTTTCCTTTGTCAGCCGCACGGCAAGATCGCTGTCCTTTTCGTCCGTGATGGCGGCGTAGGACAGGTTCTGGAAAAAGGTGCCGCGCGAGGGCAGGGGCCTGAAACGCGAGCCTGCAAGCTGCGAGAGGAAGAAGTCGCGCTTTTTCTGGTAGAACGCGTTGAGTGAAAGATAGGCATCGCGGTTATTCATGTGCTCGGCCAGCACGTGCTGCAAAGGGCCGTTGGCGACGAACACGTTGAACTGGTGGACCTTGCGGAACTCGGCCATCAGTTCCTTCGGCGCCAGCACATAGCCCATCTTCCAGCCGGTCACGCTGTAAGTCTTGCCGAACGAGGAGATGACGAAGCTGCGTTCGGCCAGCCCCGGCAGACGCGACACGCTTTCATGCCGGCCGCCGTCGTAGATCAGGTGCTCATAGACCTCATCGCTGATCACCACGATGTCCGTGTTGCGCAGCAGTCCGTCCAGCGAGCGCATGTCCTCCGCAGAAAATATGCTGGCGGTCGGGTTGTTCGGCGTGTTGATGATCAGCATGCGGGTCTTCGGCGTGATGGCGCGCGCGACTGCCTGCCAGTCGATGCTGTAGTCGGGATACTGCAGGCGCACGAACACCGGCTTGCCGCCGTTGACCTCGATCGCCGGCACATAGCTGTCGTAGGCCGGTTCGAATACGATCACTTCATCGCCGGGGCGCACAAACGCGGAGACCGCGGTAAAGATGCCGTAGGTGGCGCCGGGCACGACGGTCACTTCGTGTTCGGGATCGTAGGCCGTGCCATAGAGCGCGGAGGATTTTTCGGCAATGATTTCGCGCAATGCCGTGACGCCGGCCATCGGCGGATACTGGTTCAGTCCGGCATTGAAATACTTCGGCACCAGCGCGCGCAGTTCAGGCGCACATTCGAAATCCGGAAACCCCTGCGACAGGTTGATGGCGTTGTGTTCCTGCGCCAGGCGCGACATCACCGTGAAGATGGTGGTGCCGACGTTGGGCAGCTTGGAAGCAATCGGGTGACGGTAGGCTGGCATGAGTCGTCAGAAGAGTGGGTCAGAAGGCATGGATGGCGGCGGCGAGGACCCGTTCGCCGGCAGCGGCGGACGCGCGTTCGCTGAGCGCCTTGAAGTCCTCACCGAACCCGCGTAATCGCGCCAGGGCGCGTTCGCGTTGCGCCGGGGTCAGGATTCTTTCGAGGGCAATATAAAACTCGACACGGCGTTCGAACGTTTCGGCGGCGGCACGCTCGAATTCCGGCGTGCGCCCCTGTTCCCAGTCGGTAAGAAATGCGTGCAGTTTGCTCTGAAATTCCTGGCGCTGCGTGCGCAGCCTGAGCAGTTCCTGGAATTCGCGCTGCCGGCGCAGACGATCCTGGTGGCGCAGGTGCTCGACCAGCGGGACTGACTCGAGCATTTGTTCGATCCGCTGCTCCTGCGCACGCGACAGGCTGCCAGTCCAGTCGGATATCTGGCCTAACATGCGTTTGAGCCGGGCGCGTTTACGCTTATCAATGCTGGTGTCGAGCTCGTTTTCTTCGACAAAGCGCACGTTGTCCTTGGCCCATTGTTTTTGCAACACGCGCAGCTGTGCGGGA
>CAZVDN010000126.1:3899-9285 GCA_964625665.1 uncultured Streptomyces sp.
TCAGGGTGCGGGTGAGGCGCGCGCGCTTCCGGCGTTCGACCCCGCCTTCGAGATCATGGTCGTCGACAAAGCGGTGGTTGTCCTTCGACCATTGGCGCGGCAGCGCGCGCAACTGCTCGTTGCTGGCGGTCGCCAGCAGTTCGGCTGCATCGTTGATGCCGCGGTCGACGATGGCGCGGTAATGCTTCTTCATGCCGTCGACCATCCAGACGATATCGTCGCGCGTCACGCCGTTTTTGGCGCGGTCGGCCGCGGCATGGGCGAAGCGCGCGTATTCCGGCAGTTGTTCACGGCGGTGCCAGGCCAGCAACCGTTCGAGACGGCGATGAAATTCCTGTTTTTGCTGCGCATCGAAATCGAAATAGCTGTCGGCACGCCAGCTCAGCAGAAGATCGGCCTGGTTGTAGGTCAGCTGCAGGGCGCTGCAGCCGGCGAGCAGCACCGCCGCCATCAGCAAACCGCAGGGCAGGCGCCAAGTCATTCAAAGGCCTTCGAGGTGAGCCAGCATGCGGCGGCGCAGTGCCGCGTCGGGCAGGCGGCCGCTGCCGGCTTTGAGGTTGTCGGCGAGGTGTGCGGTTTTGCCGGTGCCCGGAATCACGCAGGTGACGGCCGGGTGGCCGAGTATGTATTTCAGAAAGTATTGCGCCCAGCTGTCGCAGTCGAATTCGGCGGCCCACGCCGGCAACGCTTTGCCGCGCACGCGCGGAAACAGTTCGCCCTGCGCGAATGGACGGTTGATGAGGACCGCGGTGCCGCTGTCGGCAGCGACCTGCAGCAGCCGCGTTTCGGCTTCGCGTTCGGCCATCGAGTAATTGAACTGCACAAAATCGAATTCGCGCGTTTTCAGCAGCTTTTCCAGTTCGGCGTAGGCGCCTGAGTGATAGTGCGTGATGCCGAGGTAGCGCAGGGTGCCGGCGGCTTTCCACTCGCGCATGGTTTTCATGTGGGTCGCGGTATCGAGCAGGTTGTGCACCTGCATGAGGTCGATGGTTTTGGTCTGCATCAAGCGGAAGGAATTGCGCATCTGGTCGATGCCGGACTGGCGGCCGCTGGTCCATACCTTGGTGGCGAGGAACAATTTGCGACGCAGGTTCAGTGCCGCCGACAGATCGCCGACACGCGCCTCGGCCGCCCCGTACATCGGCGAGCTGTCGACAACGCTGGCGCCGCCCGCGACAAACTCGCGCATGACTTCGCGCAGTTCAGTCATCTCGGGCGCGTTGGCACCGACGTCGAGCACGACATAAGTGCCGAGCCCGACCACGGGCAGCAACTCGCCGCTGCGCGGAATCGGGCGTCGCAGCAACGCGGGAGTTTCAGTGCTCATGGCCGGCGCTGATGCCCCGATGGAAAGGGCGGGCAGGCATTGCAGCAGCCGGCGGCGGCGCCAGTCGGGGGCGGCGATACTGCAGGGCTGGAGGGGATGGTCTATCATGGCAGGGCGCAGTCACGCGCAAATCATATCAGGATGAACGGTGGAACCGAACCCTATTCAAGCCGACGGACTGGTCGCATTCGTCAAACGTGCCTGCCCGACTTGCGCGATGCTCGCGCCGCAGCTGCGCGAGGCGGCACAGTCAAAATCTTTTCAGGTCGTCACGCAGGACGATCCGCAGTTTCCGCCGGACGTTGCATCGGTCATCGACGACCGCGCGCTCGACCTTTCGTATTTGAACAATATTGAAGCCACGCCGACGCTGATTCGTTATGCCAATGGTTGCGAGGTCGAGCGCGTCATGGGTTGGGACCGCGCGGCATGGCAGCGCCTCACTGGCATTGCCGGACTGGGCGAAGGGTTGCCAGCCACACAGCCCGGATGAGGGTCGCTGACTCTCGAGCCCGGGGTGGCCGAGCGGTTGGAAGCCAGGCACAAAGGCGGCATCTATCTTGCTGCGCGCAAGATTGAATTCAGCGAATACGCCGATCCGATGGAGATTTGTTTCGAGCGCGGCTGGAGCGACGGCCTGCCGGTGACGCCGCCGACCGACGAGCGCGTGCTGCGCATGCTGAAGGGCACGTCGCGCAAACCCGATGAGGTGATCGGCAGCATTCCGCCGTATCTCGCGCCCTGCACAATCGAAAAGGTCGCCATCAACGCCGTGATGGCCGGCTGCAAACCGGAATACATGCCGGTATTGCTGGCGGTGATTGAAGCGGCGTTGGAGCCCTTGTTCACGCTGCACGGCGTGCTGGCAACGACCTATTTCTCGTCGCCGGTGATTATCGTCAACGGCCCGGTCACCAAGGCGATCGGCATGAATTCCGGCATGAACGCGCTGGGGCAGGGCAACCGCGCCAATCTGACCATCGGCCGCGCGCTCAATCTGATCGTGCGCAACGTCGGCGGCGGCAAGCCCGGCGAGGCCGACCGCGCGACGCTCGGCGCGCCGAGCAAGATCGCGCTGTGTTTTGCCGAGGATGAGTCGGATGCGGACTGGGAGCCATTGTCCGTCGCGCGTGGCATTCCGCGCGGCAAATCCGCGGTGACCCTGTTTCAGGGCCATGGCGTCGAGGCTTTTGTCGATCAGAAGACGCGCGATCCCGCGGGCCTCTCGCGGTCCTTCGCCACTCATCTCGTGCGCATGGGGCATCTGCGATTGACGCAGTCGGCGCGGGCCATCGTTGTGCTCTCGCCCGAGCACTTCCGCATTTACAAGGAAGCGGGCTGGGGGCGGCGCGAGATCGAACGCGCATTGTTTGAGGCGACGACGCGCCCGGGGCGCGAAATTCTCGCCGGTCTCGATGGCATCGGTGAGGGGGTGCCGGCCAGCCGTGCTGATGAAATGATTCCGAAGTTTCACGATGACGGCATTGTCGTCGTGCGGGCCGGCGGTCAGGCCGGTTTGTTCTCGGCAGTGCTGCCGGGCTGGCTGGCGGGGCGCAATAAAGCTGAACTGCAGTTGGTGACCAAGGAGATCAAAGCATGAACTGGATGCGGGACCCTACGGCGGAGACTTCGGCCGTCAAACGCGCGCGGCTGGCGCCGCCGGCCTCGCTGGCCGGCAAAACCATCGGCCTCTTCGACATCGGCAAGGCGCGCACCGATGAGTTTTTCAATCAGGTCGAAATCCGCCTGCAGGAACGCGGTTACAAAACGAAACGCGTCGGCAAGCCGACCAATGCCAAAGTCGCCACGGCGGAGAATTTGCAGAAGATTGCCGCCGAAGTCGATGTGGTGATGATCGGGCTGTCCGACTGAGGCTCCTGCACGTCGTGCAGTCTGCACGACCTGATGAACTTCGACAGTCGCGGTATTGCCGGCGTTTCGATCATCACGACGGCTTTTCGTGATGCGGTTGAGGTGCAGTCGCGCGCGCTCGGTTTCGAGCCGGCCGTGGTGTTCACGCCGCACCCGATCCAGAACCGTACCGCCGACGAACTGAAAAAAATCGCCGACGACGTGATCGGGCAGGCGCTGAAGTTGCTGCAATCCGCCTGAAGCACTAGGTTCGATGTTCCGCGTTTGACGCCTTGCGCTCCTGCGTGCGGCCCAGTGCCAGCGACAGCGCGAACCACGCGGCGGCCACCGGCACGGTCGCCAGCGAAATCGAGCCGAGTTCGAGGCCGAGCCCGCGCAGTGCCGAGAACAACCAGCCGAACAGCGCATCGCTGCCGCGGAACACCACATTGTCGATGACGTTCTTGGCTTTGTATTTTTCTTCGCGTTCGACGACCGTGAACAGTACTTCGCGCGCCGGATTGGCGATGGCGAAATTGGCGGCGCGCTGCACGGCCTGAAAGGCGATCACTACCCACAGCATCGGCGTTGCCCACAAGGCGACAAAACCGATGGCGAATACCAGCGGCAGGAAGGCGGTCGCCGGCCCGGCACCGAAACGTTTGATCAGTTTGCCGGTGGCGAGGAATTGGACGATCACGGTGAGCAGGCTGACCGCCAGGTCGATGCGCGCGAATATTGCCGTGCGCTTGTTCGGATCGTCGGTCAGCGCGGAAACGATATTGGCCTGCTGGAAATAGAGGAAGGTGCCGGCCAGCGACAACATGGCCACCCAGGTGGCGATGCCGGCCAGATAGGGCGAACGCAGGATCATCAGGATGCCGCCGATCCAGCTGCCGCCCAGTCCGGCGGGCTTGGCGACGGATGAATGGGCGGTTTGGCCGCCGGCCTTGAATGCCGCCGCCGCCGTCTCCAGGCGCATCGCGCAGAAGACCGCGCCTTCGAGCAGCAGCGCAGCGATCAGCAACAGATTGGCGCGGCCGATCGGTTCGGCGAGGCTGGCGGCGAGGGCAGGGCCCAGCAGCGCGCCGGCCGAGCCGCCGGCGGCGATAAAGCCGAACAGGCGCTTGCCCTGTTCGGCGCCGTAGAGGTCCGCCATGAAGGACCAGAACACCGAGACGGCGAACAGGTTGAAGACACTGATCCAGACAAAAAAGACCTGCGCAGTGACGGCGAGTGCGATGCCCTGCGTCAGCAATAGCCAGAAGATGACGATATTGATGACGAAGAAGTGATAGACCAGCGGGATGAATCGCTGCCGCGGCAGGCGGGCCACCAATGCGCCGTAAACGGGCACGACCGCCAGCATGACAAAAAACGTCGCCGTAAACAGCCAGGGCAGGTTTTTGATGCCGCTTGCCAGGCCCATTTCGTCACGCACCGGCCGCAGCACGTAGTAGCCGGCGAGCAGACAGAAGAAATAGGCGAACGACCACAGCAGCGCACGTATCTCCTGCGGTTGCACGGCCACCAGGCGCGCCAGCACGCGTTCGATGCTGCCTGCCGCGCCGGTTTGCGTCATGCCGGCACCGGCGAGCAGCCGGTCGTGTAACGGCAGCGTTTGTGTTGTTTCATGTCGGGCCCTCTGTTGGCGGGTGCGCACAGGCGCGTGACTGCGCCGCATCGCTGCGAGGCCGTAGATTAGTCAGGGCGGCGCACGGTGGCAAGTGCGGCCCCGGTTGCCGTCCGGCGATGACAGGCATGGTGTCCACGGCCCTTTTGCGCTGCCCGGGCGTGCATGCAGTGCTTGGTTGACCTGACCGCGACGGCACAGGATACTGGCGCCTTTTCGCCATCCGGCGACTGCTGAGGAGCACTCCATGAGCCACGTTGTTCGCGCGTTTGCGGCGTCAGTTGCCGTCATGTGCGTTGCACCGGTAGCGCAGGCGCAAAGCTATCCGTCCAAGAGTGTCCGCATCATCGTGCCGTTTGCCGCCGGCGGTCCGGCCGACATCTATGCGCGTTATCTCGGTCAGCGGCTGCAGGAACCTTTGGGTCAGAGCTTCGTCATCGACAATCGTCCAGGTGCCGGTTCGATCATCGGTACTGAACTGGTCGCCAAATCGCCGGCCGACGGCTATACGCTGCTGCTGATGTCGAATACGCACACCATCAATGAGTCGCTGATTCCGAAGAAACCCTTCGCCT
>CAZVDN010000127.1:0-9260 GCA_964625665.1 uncultured Streptomyces sp.
CGTCGTAGACGGCGCGCTGGTTGAAGGGATCGGGGCCGAGGAAGCCGTCGATATTGCCGGCGCGCAAATTGGCCACCATCTCGGGCGGCGGGGTGACGCGGATCTGGATGTCCTTGTCCGGATCGAGACCGTGTTCGGCGACGTAATAGCGCAGCAGAAAGTTGTGCATCGAATAATCGAACGGCACGGCGAAAGTCATGCCCTTCCACTGTTTCGGATCGCGTTTGTCCTTGTGCTTGTTGTGCAGCGTAATCGCCTGGCCGTTGACGTTCTGGATGGTGGCCACATTCATCGGCTGCGCGACCGAACCGAGGCCCATCGATATGGCAATCGGCATCGGCGACAGGAAATGCGAGGCGTCGTGCTCCTTGTTCAGCATCTTGTCGCGGATCAGCGCCCAGCCGGCGGTCTTGTTCAGCGTGACGTTGAGGCCCTGCTGCTGGTAGAACTTCAGGGGGCCGGCCATGATCAGCGGCGTCGCACAGGTGATCGGTATGAAGCCGATCTTCAGATCTTTTTTCTCCAGCGGCGCCTTGTCCTGCGCCATCGCGGTCAGGCTGCCGATCGGCAGCAGGCTGGCAATTGCCGCCTGCGCCGTGCGCGCGCCGACGGCGCGAATGAAATTGCGCCGCGTTTCGTCGTGCGGGAACAGGGCGCGTACCAGCGATGATTCAACGAAGCGCGCGCTCAGCGTTTCGGCATCCTTGCTTTCAGCAACCGCATCGTGCGCGGCCTGACTGGTGTGCGATCCGCAGCTGCATCCGGACAGATCGTTTTCGGGATCGTAGGGGTTATCGAATCCTGACATGGCGGTCTCCGCTTTAAAGTTGTGCCACTGCATTAGCACTTGCCATACCAGCCCCCGCATCGGCTGCGCCTGCCTGGTTCAGCGAATTGTTTTGATTGATGAAATTTCCGGGATCACAAACAACCAGCGATCGCCGGGCCTGTCAGCCGCCGGCCGCCTCGCACGTTAATAGTGCAGCACGCACAATTCGGGGGCGCCGGATTGGTGCGAGTGCATTCACCCGTTAAAATTGCACCAACATGAAGTTCACCCGTTCATTGATTGTCGCGATCGCAGCCTGCCTGCTGCTGACCGATTGCGCGCAAAACCCGGTCTCGGGAAATCCGAACTTCGTCACCATGTCGGAGTCGCAGGAAGTCCAGGTCGGCCGCCAGGAAGACGTCAAGGTGCGCCAGCAATACGGCGTCTATGATGACAAGGCGCTGCAGAAGTACGTCAACGATATCGGTCAGCGCCTGGCGAAGGAAAGCCACCGGCCCGGCCTGCAATACACGTTCACTGTCGTCGATTCGCCGGAGATCAATGCCTTCGCCCTGCCCGGCGGTTACATTTACATCACGCGCGGCATCATGAGCTATCTGAACTCCGAGGCCGAACTGGCCGGCGTGCTCGGCCACGAAATCGGCCATGTCACCGCGCGCCACAGTGTGCAGCAGATGAGTGCCGCCACCGCTGCCAGCGTCGGCGCCACTCTGCTCGAAATCTTTGTGCCGGTGCTGCGCAATCAGGCCGGCGACACCGCCATCAACATGCTCGGCAATGTCCTGCTGTCGGGCTACGGACGCGATCACGAACTCGAAGCCGACCGTCTGGGCGCGCAATACCTGGTGCGCGCCGGTTACGATCCGCAGGCCATGATCAAGGTCATCGGCGTGCTGAAAAATCAGGAGCTGTTCGATGCCGAAGTGGCAAAGGCCGAAGGCCGCGAGCCGCGCTCCTATCACGGCGTGTTCGCCTCGCACCCGGACGCCGACACACGCCTGCAACAGGTGGTCGCCGAGGCCGGCAAACCGGTGGCCGGCGCCACGCGCGTCAATCAGGAAGAATTCCTGCGCATGATCGACAAAATGGTGTTTGCCGACAGCCCTGCGCAGGGCATCATCCGCAATGGCAATTTCTATCACACCGATTTCGGCCTCGCGCTGACCTTTCCGCGCGACTGGAAAATCCGCAACCAGCCGAGCAATGTCGCGGCGGTCAATCCCGCCAACGATGCGATGCTCGATTTGCGCGGTGCCGGCCCGGCGCAAGGCTCGCCGCTCGATGCCCTGCGCAAGGCCCTGCGCGGCAATCTCGGCCCGGAAACCACGCAGCAAACGATCAACGGCCTGCAGGCCGCGGTCACCACCACCAGCCTGCAGGGGAAACCGACGCGCGTGGCGCTGGTCTTCCTCGGCAAATCGGCGTTTCTGATCGGCGGGCAGGCGAAATCAGCGCAGGCAATGCAAAAAGTTTTGCCCGAGATCAATGCCGCCATCAACAGTTTCCGCACAATCAGCGAGTCTGAACGCGCGCTGGCGCGGCCGCTGACACTGCGCATCATCAACGCACCGAAAGATGCGCGGTTTGCGGACTTTGCCGGCAAATCTCCGCTGGGCAAGAATGCGCTTTCGCATCTGCGTTTGATTAACGGCCTTTACCCGAACGGCGAACCCGCCGCCGGACATCCGCTCAAGGTGATCGAATGAACGAACTGATCAAGACCCTGCATGCCACCGAATGGAACGCCGCCCCCTCGCCCGCCGAGGCTGCGGAAGCCACCCAGGCGCTGGAAAACGGCCAGGTGCTGCACATGCCGCGCCTGGCTTTCACGCTGTCGCCGGCGGAAAAACGTTTTCTCTCGCCGCAGTGGTCCGACGGCAAGGCAAAAAACGTCAGCTACGATCCGGCCGCGCATCAGGTGCGCCACACCGCGGCCGAAGGTGACGACCGCGCGGCACTTGCCGCCATGATGGACCGCTACGCCAATGCGGCACGCACGCTCGTCACCAGCCTGTGTCCGGGTTACACCAAAGCGCTGCAATGGGGGCTCACCAGTTTCCGTCCGGTCAGCGCCGCCAACCGCGAAGCCTCGGTGCGCAAGGACGACATGCGCCTGCATCTCGATGCATTCGTTTCCCGCCCGGTGCAGGGCCGCCGTCTGCTGCGCGTGTTCTGCAACGTCAATCCGGACGGCGCGCCGCGTGTCTGGGAACTCGGCGAACCGTTTGATGCCGTGGTTGCGCGCTTTCGCGACCGCATTCCCGCGCAACTGCCGGGCAGCGGCTGGCTGTTCGAAACGCTGCGTGTCACCAAAGGCCGGCGCAGCGCCTACGACCACATCATGCTCGGTCTGCACGACCAGGCCAAACTCGACGAGCATTACCAGAAAACCGCGCCGAAAACCCGCGTCGAACTGCCTGCCAGCACGACCTGGATCGTATTCACCGATCTGGTCATGCACGCAGTGCTGAGCGGACAGTACCTGCTTGAGCAGACATTCTATCTGCCGCCGGCGGCCATGCAGGACGAAACGCGCGCGCCGCTGCGCCGGCTCGAAAAAATCTACCAGCGCGCGCTCGCCTGACCGGCATCGTCGCAGTCGGGCAGGACGGCCGCTGCAAAAGCAGTGGCCGGAATCGCCGTACCGAACGAAAATAAGAACATGACACCCAACTCCAGCAGCCCATCCGCACCGCAGGCCATGCCGACCGCATGGCTCGTCGCGCTGGCGGCAGCGTGGATCCTGCCCGGCCTGCTCGGCCACGACCCGTGGAAACCCGACGAAGCCTATACCTTCGGCCTCGTCTACAGCCTGCTCAACGGCGGTGACTGGATCGTACCGACGCTCGCGCACGAACCCTTCATGGAAAAACCGCCGCTCTTCTACTGGAGCGCGGCACTGGTTGCAAAATTGTTGTCACCGCCGTTTGCGCTGCACGACGCCGCGCGGCTGACCACCGGTGTCTTTATGGCATTGACCTTCGGCTTCGTTGCCGTCGCCGCACGCGAGCTCTATGGCAAAGGGCGCGGCGCACTGGCCATGCTGTTGCTGATGGCCTGCCTTGGCATCGTGATCCGCAGCCACCAGCTGATCACCGATATCTCGCTGCTGACCGGATTTGCCATGGCGTTTTACGGCCTCGCACTCGGGCTGCGGCGCCCGGCGGCCGGCGGCTTCTGGCTGGGCACCGGTGTGGGCATCGGTTTTCTCTCCAAAGGCCTCCTCGCGCCGGGCGTCTTCGGTATCGTCGTCGTGCTATTGCCGTTGCTGCCGGCGTGGCGCACGCGCGGCCATCTGCAGTCGTTGCTGATCGCCGCCGCGGCCTGTGCGCCGTGGCTGCTGGCATGGCCGGCGGCACTGTATGCAAAATCGCCGGTGCTCTTCAACGAATGGCTGATGGTCAATAATTTCGGCCGCTTCCTCGGCAGCAACGATCTCGGGCCGACGGCCGACAACGCACATTACCTGCGCATCCTGCCGTGGTATGCGCTGCCGACGCTGCCGCTGGCGGCGTGGGCGTTGTGGCGCGCACGCGCCAAAGGCCTGACAACAGCACCGATCGTGCTGCCCCTGCTCGGCTTTGCCGTCATTCTGCTGGTGCTCAGCGTGTCGGCTGATGCGCGCGAGCTCTACGCGCTGCCGATGCTGATACCGCTGGCATTGCTTGCAACGCCGGCCATCGAGACGCTGCGCCGCGGCGCGGCAAACCTGATGTACTGGTTCAGCATCATGGGCGGCGGTTTCTTCATGATCGTCGCCTGGTTCTACTGGACCGCGCTCGAACTCGCGCTGCCGGCCAAGCTGCACGCGCACCTGCACACGCTGCAGCCCGGCTACACGCCGGGGTTCAAATGGCTGGCCTTCACTCTGGCCGCACTGTATTCAATCGGCTGGATCGCGCTTCTGCTGAAACTGCGCAAGACCCGCGAACGCCCGGTCATCGCCTGGGCGGCGACCATGACCATGGTATGGGGCCTGGTCGCCATCCTGTTCGTCGGCTGGCTCGATGCCGGCAAGAGTTACCGCGCGATGATCGCCGACCTGCAGAAATCACTGCCGGCGCAATACGACTGCATCGCCAGCCAGTCGCTCGGCGAACCGCAGCGCGCCATGCTGCATTACTTCGCCAACATCATCACCTACCGGGCCGACGAGCCCGCGCGCAAACGCGATTGCGAAATCACGCTCGCGCAGGGCGTGGCGAGCGAGGAACAGGTGCCGCCGGGACGCTGGGAAAAAATCTGGGAAGGCAACCGGCCCGGCGACAAGGTCGAGCGTTACCGTCTTTATCGGCGCCTTGCCGATCCGCCGGCATCCAAACGCTGAACACCGCGTTGAACCGCAGTGCTTAGTCCACTTTCGCGCCGCTGTCCTTGACGATCTTCGCCCACTTAACGAGCTCGACCTTGATGTAGTCGCCGAGCTGCTCCGGTGTGCTGCCGATCGGCTCGACGGCATCGATTTCAATGCGCTGCTTGAAATCCGGCGTGTTGATGACCTTCAGCAGTTCACTATTAAGGCGGGTGATGATTTCGCGCGGCGTGCCGGCCGGCGCGACGATGCCGTACCACACCGGCAGATCGTAGCCGGGCAGCGTTTCGGCAATTGCCGGATAGTCGGGCAGCGCCGGCGAGCGTTTCACGGTGGTCACCCCGAGCGGGCGCAGGCGTCCGCTCTTGACGTGCGGCCCGACCGAACTCCAGGTCACGAACGACATATGAATCTGCCCGGCGATCAGGTCCGGCAACAAGGCACCGGCGCCCTTGTAGGGAATGTGCAGCAGGTTGACCTTGCCCAGGGTTTTCAGCATTTCACCGGACAGATGCGCGCCGCTGCCGTTGCCCGATGAAGAAAAGGTCAGCTGGCCGGCGCGCGCCTTCGCCAGCGCCAGCAGTTCCTTCAGCGTTTTTGCCGGCACGGTCGGATGCACGATCAGCACATAGGGATTGCGCGCCACCAGCATGATGGGCGCGTAGTCCTTCACCGGATCGTAGGGCAGTTTCGGATAGAGCGCCGGATTGACGACGTACTGCGCTGTCAGCGCCAGCGCAATCGTGTAGCCGTCAGGCGCGGCGCGCGCCACAAACTCCATGCCGAGATTGCCGCCGGCGCCGGCGCGGTTTTCGACAATCACCGACTGGCCCATGTTTTCGCTCATGCGCTGCGCCAGCGCGCGCGCCATCAGATCCGTGCCGCCGCCGGGCGTATAGGGCACGACGAAGCGCACCGGCTTCGACGGATACGCCTGTGCTGCGGCGGCACCGCACACTGCCTGCAAAACGGCCGCACTGGCGGCGGCGATGAGATGAGAAGCACGCATGATGTTTATTGCTCCGGCGGCCAGATGCGGCGCGCGACATTGGGCGAACCGGGTGCGTGCACCAGCTTGCGCACGACCTTGTCGGTCCACTCTTCTTTTTCCCGGTCAAAATGTTCGTGATCGACGAACTTCTGGTTGCGTACCGCGACCGAAGTGAATTCATAAAAGATGGCATGCTTGGCCCAGCCGGATATCGACACGAGCTTGCGCACGCGCACGCAACCGGGCAGTTTTTCCATGCAGGGCAACCGCCAGGTCGCATACCAGTCCATCAGTTCATCTTCGTCTTCGAGCGCGCCGGCATTGAAGCTGCCCATTTGCATGCCCGGCATGAACGCCATGTCGTCAGTGCTGGCCTTGGCTTCCGGCCCGTAGATCATGCCTTCGAGCGCCATCACATTGGAGCGTTCGCCGATTCGCATGGCGAGCATTTTGCGGTCGGCCGCCGGCAATCCCGCGTGAAAAATAGACGGTGCAGGGCCGGCAAACGCGTAGGGCGTTTTGCCGCCGAAGACGAGAATGTAACGGTCGCCGGCAGGCACGCTTTTATCGCCCACATTACGCAGGCGGCCCGGCGCACCGGAAATCGGCGGGTTGGCCTCCGACGCGTAATGCGCGGCGCCGAGCACGCCCGGGCGCTTGAGCACCATCGGAATATAGCTGCCGTGCAGCCAGGCGAGATATTCGTCGCGCCCTTGTTCGGGCAGGTTGTACCAGCTGATCCAGAATCCGGAATTCAAAATGCTCTCCTCGCTGTTTTTCTTGCGCCGCGGCGCAGCGCCTGTTGCATCGAATCATAACATTTGAGGCAGCAAAGCCGCCGTTGCGCCGGCACAGGGCGATGCCGCGCGCGGGTGTAAACTGATCCCCAAGTCATCCGCTTCGGAAAATCCGACATGAAAAAGTTCGCAGTGGCGTTGAGTGCGGGTGCCGCGTTGTTGAGCGTGGCATCCGGGACAGTTGCCCAGGCCTATCCGACCAAACCGATCCGCCTGATCGTGCCCTCGGCGCCGGGCGGCGGCACCGACATTGCCGCGCGCCTGATCGCGCAGGGCCTGACCGAAAGCCTGGGACAAGCGGTGGTGGTCGACAACCGGGGCGGTGCCGGCGGCATCGCCGGTGTCACGGTCGCCGCAAAGTTGTCGGCGCCTGACGGCTATACGCTGGTGCTCGGCAGCAACGGCCACTTGTCATTTGCTTCTGCCATCAATCCGAAACTGCCCTACGATCCGCAAAAAGACCTGACGCCGATTTCGCTGGTGGCCAATCAACCCTTCGTGCTCGCAGTGAGTGCCGCCGTACCGGCAAATTCGATCCGCGAACTCGTCGCCCTGGCCAAGGCCAAACCGGGCAGCGTCACCTATGGCTCGGGCGGCAACGGTTCGGCTTCGCATCTGGGCGTCGAACTGTTCCAGATCAAATCGGGCATCACGCTCATGCACATCCCCTACAAAGGCACGGGGCCGGGCATGTCGGCGCTGATGTCGGGCGAATTGCAGTTGTTGATGGCCGGACTGGCGACCGTGCTGCCGCAAGCCAAAAGCGGCAAGATCAAGGTGCTGGCGGTATCCGGCACGCAACGCTCGCGCATGGCACCCGACGTGCCGACCGTGGCCGAAGCGGGCGTGCCCGGCTACGATTTCAATGTCTGGTACGGCATGATGGCGCCCGGCGGCACCCCGCGTCCGATCGTCAACAAACTGGCCGGCGATATCGTGCGCCTGCTGAAGGCGCCGGTGGTGCTGGAACGGTTTGCCGTGGCCGGCCTGGAACCAATGAGCAATACGCCGGACGAATTCGCCGCCCTGCTCAAGCAGGAAATCCCGGCCTGGAACAAGATCGCGCGCGACGCCAATATTCGCGTCGAACCCTGATCCGGCGCATGGCGACCAGCCGCCGACAGGGGTAGACTGCCGCAACCAGTTCGTTCGAATTCCGGGAATTTCCCCGCAAATATTCAGGCAAGGAGACCCATCATGGCGGAACGTGAAATCGTGGTACTCAGCGGCGTGCGCACGGCGATCGGCGATTACGGCGGCGCACTGAAGGATGTTGCGCCTTCGGAACTGGCCGCCCAGGTCATCCGTGAAGCAATCAAGCGCGCCGGCATCGAAGCCGCGCAGGTCGGCGCACTGGCACTCGGCAACGTCATCCACACCGAGGCCAAAGACATGTACATCTCGCGCGTGGCGGCGATCAAGGCCGGGCTCGCGCAGGAATCGACGGCGCTGACCGTTAACCGCCTGTGCGGCCGCGGACTGCAGGCCATCGTCAGCGCCGCGCAGATGATCAAACTCGGCGACGCAGACATCGCTGTCGGCGGCGGTGCAGAATCGATGAGCCGCGCCGGCTACCTCATGCCCTCGCTGCGCTGGGGCCAGCGCATGGGCGACGGCAGTGTGATCGACATGATGGTCGGCGCACTGACCGATCCGTTCGAAACCGTGCACATGGGCATCACCGCCGAAAACATTGCCACGCAATGGAAAATCACGCGCGAAGCGCAGGACGAATTCGCCGTTGAAAGCCACCGGCGCGCCATCAATGCCATCGAAAAAGGTTATTTCAAGGACCAGATCCTGCCGATCGAACTGAAGACACGCAAAGGCGTGACGCTGTTCGACAAGGACGAGCACCCGCGCGCCGATTCCAGCATGGAAGGCATGGCCAAGCTGCGTGCGGCATTCAAAAAGGACGGCTCGGTCACTGCCGGCAACGCCTCGGGCATCAACGACGGAGCCGCTGCAGTGGTGCTGATGGAAAAATCCGCTGCCGAAAAACAGGGGCTCAAACCGATGGCGCGCCTGGTGTCCTACGGTCTGGCCGGCGTCGATCCGAAAATCATGGGCATCGGCCCGGTACCGGCGTGCACCATCGCCATGAACCGCGCCGGTCTGAAAATCGGCGACATCGACGTCGTCGAAGCCAACGAAGCCTTCGCAGTGCAGGCCATGGCCGTGGCCTGCGATCTGAAGTTCGATCCGAAAAAGACCAACCCCAACGGCGGTGCCGTCGGCCTCGGTCATCCGATCGGCGCCACCGGCGCATTGCTGACGGTGAAGGCGATTTACGAATTGCAGCGCACCGGCAGCCGTTACGCCATGGTCACCATGTGCATCGGCGGCGGCCAGGGCATTGCGGCGATTTTC
>CAZVDN010000128.1:0-5018 GCA_964625665.1 uncultured Streptomyces sp.
TGTGTGATCTGATTGGCGAACACGTCGAGCACGGCGCGCGCGCGCGCCAGCGTTTCAATCTTGCCGCCGGCCATCAGGCTCAGTTTGCCTTCGCGCGCGGCGAGAATACCGCCGGAGATTGGGATATCGAGGACTTCGACATCTCGAAAGGCCAGCGCCTGCGCGATGTGTTGCACCGGTTCCGGCCCCAGCGTGCTGCCGATGGCGAGAATGGCGCCGGCCTGCAGATGGTCGCGCATGCCTGACGGGCCGAAAACGATGTCGTTGGTTTGCGCACCATCGGAAACAAGGCTGATGACGATATCGCTGTGTCGCGCCACTTCCGCGGGCGAGTCGCAGGCTTTTGCGCCCCGTTTCTGCAAGTCGGCGACCGGTTCACTGCGCACATCGCAGACCGCGACCGCATGTCCGGCCTTGAGCAGCAACCCGGCGACCGGCGCGCCCAGCGCACCGAGGCCGATGACACCGGTCTTCAGTTTGTTCCCGCTCAAGCGATCACTCGGCCTTGATGCCGGCATTTTTGATGACCCGCGCGTAGCGCGTGATCTCCGCGCGCAGAAACGCGCCGAATTCCTCGGGTGTGTCGCAGATGATATCGACGCCCATGCCGACCAGGCGGTCGCGGGTTTCCGGCTGGTTGTAGACGCGTTTGATATCGCGCTGGATGCGCGCGGCGAGTTCCGCCGGCATGCCGGCGGGTCCTAGCACGGCGGACCACGTCGCAATTGAAAAATCGCGGATGCCGGATTCGGCGACAGTAGGGATCGTCGGCGCGAGCGGTGAGCGCGCCGATGCGGTGTTGGCGAGACCGCGCAACTTGCCCGATTGCACGAAGGGTACGGCGACAGGCAGGTTGCCGAACATGATCGGGATCTGCCCGCCAACGGTGTCGGTAAGCGCCGGATTTTCGCCCTTGTAAGGCACATGGTTCATCTTGATGCCGAGCGCGGCTGCGAGCAGTTCACCGGCCATGTGCGGCGAAGAGCCGATGCCACCGGAGCCGAAGGTCAGGGAATTCGGTTTGGCTTTTTTCGCCAGCGCCATGAATTCGGCGAAAGTTTTTGTCGGAAACGATGGATGCACCACCATCAGCAGCGGCGAGGAGCCGGCCAGCGTGATGGGCGTGAAGTCTTTCGCCGGATCATAGGGCGCCTTGCCATAGAGGGAGGGCGCGACTGCGATGCTGGTTTGCGGCGTCAGCAGCAGCGTGTAGCCGTCGGGCGCTGCCTTGGCGACGATCTCGCCCGCAATCATGCCGCTGGCGCCTGGCCGGTTGTCGGTGATGACCGTCTGGCCCCAGAGTTCACCGAGTTTCTGCGCGGTAATGCGCGCGACCAGATCGGTGTTGCCGCCGGGCGCGAAGCCGACGACGATACGTCCGGATTTTGCCGGGAATGTTTGTGCACCCGCCCCTGTGGTGCCGAAGGCAAGTAATGCGAGCAGGATGGTAACGACGTGGCGATTGTTCATGGTGTTCCTCCGGATGGCGGCGTCGCTGCGTGGCGGACGGCGCATTGTGCCGACAGTATACGACGAAGCTTCAGTGGCGAAACTGTGGTGCAAAGACCGCAGCGGTTCACCGCTACAATCGGCAATTCGACAGCAAGTCAAAGGATGCGCAGGGATGAACGGATCGGGCCGCAGAACGGCGCTCTACGCAAGTGCGGGCAGCCGGTTGATTCATTTTGACGTCGATGCCGATACTGCGGCGTTGCAGGAGCGCGCCACGCTGCAAATGCCGGCCGACGTGCAATATGCGTGGCCGCATGTTTCGCGGCGCTATCTCTATGTGGCGTGCAGCGACGGCAATCCGGATTCATCGGGCAGCACGCACTGGGTCTGTGCGCTGCGCATCGATGGCGACGGTGCGTTGCAGAGGCACGGGGCGCCGGTGGGCCTGCGCTGGCGGCCGTTGCATATCACCGCCGATAACGATGGCGCGCATGTTGTCATCACCTATAACGTCCCCAGTGCTGTCACGGTGCATCGGCTGCATGCCGACGGCACGATCGGCGACGAGGTGATGCAGTCCGCATCGCTCGACTTCGGTGTGTATGCGCATCAGGTGCGTTTCGCGGCTTCGAACAGGCGTGCGATCGTCGTCACGCGGGGCAACGATGCTGCCCCCGGCAAGGCCGAAGACCCCGGTGCGCTCAAGCTGTTCGATTACGCCGGCGGGCGGTTTGCCAACAAGGCGAGCGTTGCACCCGGCGGCGGCTACGGCTTCGGCCCGCGGCATATCGATTTTCATCCGCAACTGCCGTGCGTTTATGTTTCCCTGGAACGCCAGAACAAATTGCAGGTTTGGGATTTCTCGCACGAGCTGCTCGGGGATGCGCCGCTTTTTTCGACCGGCACGCTGGCCGATGCGCGCCACGACCATTCATTGCAGAAGCCCGGCACCGTGCATGTCCATCCGAACGGCCGCTTTGTTTATGTGGCCAACCGCGCGCGCGAAAGCCGTGACCTGAACGGCGTCAAGGTATTTGCCGGCGGCGAAAACAATATCGCCGTGTTCGCGATCGATCAGTCGAACGGCGCGCCGACCCTGATCCAGAATGCGGACATCCACGGCATCGCACCGCGCACGTTTTCACTCGATGCCGACGGGCGCCTGCTGGTCGCGGCCAATCTGATGCCGATGCCGGTCGAGACCGCGCAAGGCGTGGTGCAGGTCGCGGCGGGGCTCAGCGTGTTTCGCGTCGGCACTGACGGCCGGCTCGGGTTCGTGCGCAAATACGAACTCGATCCCGGCAGGGGGCAGCTGTTCTGGATGGGGATGGTGACGTTATAGACCAGTGGCGTCAGTGGACGGCGAGTGCGCTGACGTCGGTCATGGTCTCGAGTGCCATGCACTGTTCGAACAGACGCGCAGCCTTTGCCGGCGGCAGGCTGCCGGTCAGCGCGACAAACTTTGCGCGTAATTCTTCCACGGTCAGCGGGCGCTGCGGCATGCCGGGGAAAAACTGGCAATCCTCGGCAACCTCGCGGCCGTCTTTGAGGCGCACGCTGACGCGCGAAGCGAGTGTGGTGTCACCCGGTTGTTTGGTGCGCACTTCGAGCCTGACCTTGCGCGTCAGTGCGCGGATGGCCGGATCGTTCAGCGCGGCGTCATTGAACACGCCGGGGTCGCGCGGATCGCGATAAAACGCCATCGCCACGCTGAAGGGGGCGCTGTACTGCGCAGTGGTCATGTCCTGCGGTTCACTGATGTCGTGGTGGCTGCACATCTTCTCGCTGCCGGACACGACAATGGTGTCGATTTCATCGGGGCTGATGCCTTTGGCTTTCAGTGCCAGCGCGGCGGTGACCGGCACATGCGCGGTGCTGTGGCAGGCATAACACTTGAGTGTGGTTTTCAGCGTGTGCCAGGTTGCGCCGAAGCCGGCGGTGAGTTTCGTGATGTCCGCATCGCGGCAGAACACGTTGAGAAAGCCATACTTGCCTTCGATGACCTGTGAGGGCCCGGTGAAACCATTGCGCGCAAGCGCTGCCGCATTGACCGCACCTTCAGCGGCGCGCCCGAGATGCAGGCGCTTGACCATGCCGCCGGATTTGGAAAACTCAAGGATGCCCGCGGTCAGCGAACCCGCGATGCCGAGCGCATGCGTGAGGCGCTCGGTGTCGAGTTTCATCAGCAGGCCGGCTGTGATCGCGCCGCCGAACACGCCGAGCAGGCCTGGCGCGTGAAAGCCGATGCGCTCGCTGCTGTGATGGGCGGCATCCCCGATGCGATACATGACCTCGGCGCCGGCGACGAAGGCGGTGATCAATTCGCGCCCGCTGTTGCGCTGTGTCTGGGCGACGGCGAGCCCTGGTACGGCAAGCCCCGCGCCGGGATGGGCGCCGACACTCGGCTGACACATGCCGTCGAGTTCGAAAGCATGCGCGGTGGCGCCATTGGCCAGTGCTGCGTAGGGTGGACGGATTTTGTGCGGTGTGCCGAGTATGGAAGCCTCGCCGGTTGCGCTGTTCTCTGTGGCGAGGTCGATGACGATGCGGCTCCAGGGCAACTGCGCGCCGAAGGTGCAGGCGGCGATGGTGTCGGCAATGCAGGCCCGTGCGCGTTCGATGACGGGGGCGGGAATATCTTCGTATTTGAGCCCGGCAGCGAAGGCGGCGAGCGTTTGCGAGGCGGTCATGTCGGCGGCTCCGATAATTTTCGATTCTACTGGTTTACAATCGAAGCCGGAGGAGCACACCAATGAAAAAACAATACCTCGTGCGGGCCGTCATGTTCGGCATCGCATGCATGGCACTGCCGCTTGCTGCACAGGACTATCCGTCCAAACCGGTGCGGTTGATATCACCGTTTGCCGCCGGCGGCGGCGCGGACACGGTGGCGCGTTTTTTCGGGCAGAAGCTTTCGGCCGCCCTGCAGCAGCAGGTGGTGGTCGACAACCGCGCCGGTGCCGGCAGCATCATCGGCACCGATCTCGCGGCGAAAGCGCCGCCCGACGGTTACACGATATTGATCGTCAATGACACCCATGCGATCAATACCAACCTGTTCCGCAAGCTGCCGTACGATCCGATCCGCGATTTCGCGCCGATCACGCTGATTGCCTCGACGCCGTTTTTGCTGCTGGTGCATCCGTCCCTGCCGGTGAAAAACGCGCAGGACCTGGTGCGGCTCGCCAAATCGAAACCCGGTCAGATCAATTACGCCTCTTCAGGCAACGGTTCGGTGGCGAGTTTTTCAAGGTCACCGCCGGCGTCGATGTCGTGCATATTCCTTACCGCGGCATCACGCAGGCGGTGATCGACGTCACCTCGGGCGCTGCGCAGATGATGATCGTCTCGCCCCTGAGTGCGCTGCCGCTGGCGCGCGCCGGCAAGCTGCGACTGCTGGCGGTGACGAGTGCGAACCGGGCGCAGGCGCTGCCCGACGTGCCGACGGTGCAGGAGGGCGGACTCAAGGGCTTCGAGTTCAGTTCCGCCTATGGCCTGCTGGCGCCGCGCGGCACGCCGGAGGCGGCGATCAATGTCATCCAGCAGGGCATTGTGCGCGCGCTGAA
>CAZVDN010000128.1:5029-9243 GCA_964625665.1 uncultured Streptomyces sp.
CAATCGCGGCTGAAAGAAGAGTGCGCGGACCCGGTCGGCAGCACGCCGGAGGTCTGGCAGAAATATCTTGTCGAGCAGACCGCCAAGTATGGAAAGCTGGTGCGTGCGGCAGGCATGAAGGTTGAATGATTCACGTTTGAATGGAAGCGAAATGGCAGATAAAAACACCGTGACCCTGATGACCGGCGGCGATATCGGCCCGGTCTACGAGCCCACCGAAGAATTCGCCGAACTGATTGCGCCGCTGTTGCAGCAGGCCGACATCCGCCTCGGCCAGTGCGAGCGCACCTATTCCGAACGCGGCGAGATTCCGCACTATGCCTACGGCCCCGGCGGCCAGCACAGCCGTCTGCATCCGAAGATGGCGGGCGTGTGGAACGCCGCGAACATCGACGTGGTTTCACTGGCGAGCAACCATGCCATGGACTGGGGCCCGGATGCCTTGATGGATTCGGTCGATCTCTTCCGCAAAATGGGCAAGATCGTCATCGGCGCCGGCCGCAACGGCGAGGAAGCGCGCAAGCCGGCAATCATCGAGAAGAACGGCGTGAAAATCGCCATTCTTGCCTATTGCTCGGTGCTGCGTGACGGCCAGGCCGCCGGCGAGAATAAGTCGGGTGTGTCGCCGATGCGCGCGCACACGCATTTTGCGGCCGAGGAATTCCAGCCCGGTTCGCCGCCGCGCGTCATCACGACGCCGTACGCCGACGACCTTGCCGCTTTGCAGGAAGACGTGAAGAAGGCCAAACAGCAGGCCGACATCGTCATCGTCACCATCCACTGGGGCATGCGCATCGTCGCCAAGACCATCTGTACTTACCAGCCGCCGATCGCGCATGCGGCGATCGATGCCGGTGCCGACTTGATCCTCGGCCACCATGCGCATTCGATCAAGCAGATCGAGGTCTACAAGGGCAAGGTCTGTTTCTATAGCATCGGCAATTTCATGACGACCGGCTCGCCGAAGACCTCGCCGAACAGCTATGACTGGAACGTCGTCTGGCACCGCATCGACAAGGAATGCCTTGCGCCCAACGGCCGCTATTTCTTTCCGACCCATTGCCGGATGACCATGGTGCCTAAGATTGTCATGAGCAAAAAGGGCGTCGAGCGCGTTTCCTTTTATCCGGCTTATATCAATCCACGCGCCCAACCGTATCAGGTGAAGGCGAGCGATCCGAAGTTCGCCGAAATACTCGAGTTTACCGAATGGGTCTCTGACCAGGTGCCGCACAAGTTTCGCGTCGAGGGTGACGAAGTCGTCGTCGAGACGAACGTCTAGCGTGATCGATGCGGGAGCGGACAGAAATGAAGGCATTGATGGTTGCATTGCTGTGTTGTGCCGGTGCGGCGGCGGCGCAGGGCGGGTATCCGTCGAAGGTCGTGCGCATCATCGTGCCGACGGCAACCGGCGGGCCCGGCGACAACATCGCGCGCCAGATCGCACAGGGGCTCACCGAACGGCTGGGCAAACAGGTAGTGGTCGAAAACCGCACCGGTGCCGGCACCATGATCGGCGGTGAACTGGTGGCGAAGGCGCCGGCCGACGGCCATACGCTGCTTGTCGGACTGTCCACGCTGGCGACCAATCCGCCTGCCTACAAAAAAGTCCCTTACGATGCGGTGAAGGATTTCGCGCCCATCACGCAGGCGCTGAGCATGGCGAACCTGATGGTGACCCATCCGACGCTGCCGGCGCGCAACGTGCGCGAGCTGATCGCGCTGGCGCGCGCGCGGCCGGGTGAAATCCTCTATGGCTCGTCGGGCATCGGCACCAACCCGCATCTGACCATCGAATTGTTTTCGAACATGGCGGGCATCAAGTTCACGCACGTGCCCTACAAGAGTTCTACGAGCATCATCGATCTCGTCGCCGGCCAGATTGCGTTGTCGACTTCACCGCTGCTGCTGTCGTTGCCGCATGCGCGGGCGGGCCGTTTGCGCATGCTCGGCGTCACCAGTGCGAACCGCGTGGCGACGGCGCCGGAGATCCCGACCATCAGTGAAAGCGGTCTGCCGGGCTTCGATTCGGTGCAGTGGTACGGTCTGCTGGCGCCCGCCGGCACGCCGCGCGAGATCATCGAGCGCCTGCATCGCGAGGCGGTCGCCATACTGCGCACGCCCGAGGTCAAATCGCGCTTCAGCAATGAAGGTGCCGATGTGGTGGCCGGCACGCCCGACGAATTCGCCGCGCTGCTGCGCCGTGAAACCGACAAGTGGGCGCGCGTGGCCAAGGCTGCGGGCATCGTGCCGGAATAATTCGCGTATCATTTGTTGCTGCTTTATTTTTATTGACACGGAGAACACCATGGAAGCCCGCTTCAAGATTCTGCCCGACCGCATGCCGCCGATCCCGACCGAAAAGATGACCGACGCGCAGAAGAAAGTCGCCGCCGACATCATTGCCGGCCCGCGCGGCAAGGTCGAAGGCCCGTACTGGCCGATCATCCGCAGCCCGGGGCTTGCTGATGGCCTGCAGAAAGTGGGCGAGTACTACCGCTATCGCTGCCCGCTCGACCGCAAGCTCAATGAGATGGCAGCGTTGATGGCCTCCCGCCTGTGGACGCAGCAGTTCGAGTGGGACCGGCATGACCACCGATGTCGCCAATGCGATAGCCGAAGGCCGCCGTCCGGCAAAAATGACCGACGATGAAGCGGTGCTTTACGACTTCGTTACCGAAGTGCTGGCGACCAAGGGCGCGAGCGACACCACCTATGCCGCGACGGTGGCGAAATTCGGCGAGCAGGGCGTGGTCGATATTCTCGGCATCGTCGGCTATTACGCGACGCTGGCGATGATCATGAACGTGGCGCGCACGCCGCTGCTCGAAGGGCGGCCGCATCCGATTGTGCCGCTGCCGGTGCAATTGGGGCAGACCGAGGGTTCGCCGACGCGCGGCAGAAAATAACGCGCGAACTGTTGCAGGCAGGCCGTCAGGAGATCGTTCATGGCAGACAAACGCAAAACCGCAGCGGGTAAAACACTCGCGGACCGCATTGCCGCGCGCCGCGGCAAACGGTATCCGGCGCATGCCTTCATTGCCGAACATTTTCCGGATTACATGGAAGTGCTGCTCGATCTTGATTACGTGATCCGGCAGAAGAAGCGGCGCTTCGACGAGAAATGGCATGAACTTTTTCACGTAATCGCGCTGGCGGTGGAGATGTCGAACCCGCCCAACCAGCCGCACCTCAGGCAGCATTTGAAGAAAGCGCTGCTAATGGGCTGGAAGCCCGCGGAAATCGCCGAGGCGCTGATGGTCTGCGTCAATCCCTGCGGCATGAAGGTGCTGACCTACGGCGTGACCTGCATGCTCGAGGCGATGGAAGAGATCAAGGCGGAAAAAGCGGCGGCGCGAACATCGCGCGCCAGGAAGTAGGCCGGCAGACCGGCTGCGTTACGGAGGCGGCGCCCCGTCAGGCGCCGCCGGGCTCGGCCTTGATGTTGGCTTCCTTGATCAACTTCGCCCATTTCACTAGCTCGCGTGAAATGAAGCTGTTGAATTCCGCAGCCGAATTGCCGACCGGATCGGCGCCCTGAGCGGCGATCTGGCTGCGCACCTGCGGGTCTTTCAGCGTGGCGACGATATCCTTGTTCAGCTTTGCGACGATCACCGCCGGCGTGCCGGCCGGCACGAGAATGCCGTACCAGGAGGTGACTTCAAAACCAGGCAGGCCGGCTTCATGCATCGTCGGCAATTGCGGTGCGGCCGACGAACGGCGCACGGTGGTGACGGCCAGCGCACGCAGCCGTCCGCCGTTGATATGCGGCAGGGCTGAAGGCAGCGTGGCGAAATAGAACTGCACCTCGCCGGCGATGATCGCGGTCAGCGCAAAGCCGCCGCTTTTGTAGGGCACGTGCACGATCTGCACGTTGGTGGCGCTGCGGAACAGTTCTGCGGCGAGATGGGTCGCGTTGCCGATGCCCGATGAGGCGAAATTGAGCTGGCCCGGTCGTGTCTGTGCGAGCGCGATCAGTTCTTTCACGGTGCGTGCGGCAAGCGACGGATTGACCACCAGCGCATTGGGCAGTTCTGCCGAAAGCGTGACTGGTGTGAAGGCGCGTTGCGTGTCGTAGGGCAGTTCACGCGTCAGTGCCGGGTTGATGGTATGCGCGGCGTTGGCCTGAAACAGCGTATAGCCGTCGGGCGCCGATTTCGCCGCAATGGCAGTGCCGATGACGGTGCCCGCGCCGGGGCGGTTGTCGATCACCA
>CAZVDN010000129.1:0-9222 GCA_964625665.1 uncultured Streptomyces sp.
GCTGGCCGTCAGCGGCACGGTGCAGAACGGCAACTGGCAGACCGCGGTGGTCGGGCGCGAACTGGTGGGTGAAATCGCCTGGCGTTCGCAGGGCCGCGGCAAGGTCACTGCGCGCATGAAGAACCTGGTGATTCCGCCGGCGGTGGCGTCGCGCGTGCCGGCCAGCGCAGACAAGGAGCCGCCGGCAGAATTGCCGGCGCTCGATATCGTCGCCGACCAGTTCCAGCTCGGGCAGACCAACATGGGCAAGCTCGAGCTCAATGCGTTGCCCGACGGCCGCGACTGGAAAATCGAACGCCTGCGCGTGGTCAATCCGGACGCGACGATTCAGGCCGAAGGCTCATGGCAGGCATGGCTGAGCCAGCCGCGCACCATGGTCAACGTCAAACTCGACGTTAACGACATCGGCAAATTCCTCGTGCGCATGGGTTATCCCGAAGGCATTCGCCGCGGCACCGCCAAACTCGAAGGCCCGCTGTCGTGGAACGGCAATCCGGGCGAGGTTGATTACCCGTCGCTGTCCGGCAATTTCATCATCGAAGCGAACAAGGGCCAGTTCGTTAAACTCGATCCGGGCGTCGGCAAACTGCTCGGCATCCTCAGCCTGCAGTCATTGCCGCGCCGGCTGTCGCTGGATTTTCGCGATATCTTTACCGAGGGCCTCGCTTTTGATGAAATCGTCGGAGCGGTCAAGGTCAACCGCGGCATTGCCAATACCGACAATCTGCGCATTCAGGGGCCGGCGGTGCGCATTCTGATGAGCGGCGATGTCGATCTCAATGCCGAAACACAGAAGCTGCGCGTCAAGGTGTTCCCCAGCGTTTCCGACAGCCTTTCGGTGGCCGGCGCTCTGGTGGCGGGTCCGATTGCCGGCATTGCAGCGTTTGTCGCGCAGAAGCTGCTGAAGGATCCGATCAACCAGATGGCGGCCTACGAATACAGCGTCACCGGCACCTGGGCCGATCCGCAAATGGCGAAACTGGATTCGGCGCAGGCGGCCGAGCTCGACAAAAGCGAGAAGAGCGAGAAGAACGACAGGGCGGGCAAATCGAAATGAGGCGCAAAATGATGCATTCACTGCCGCACGGCGGATGTCTGTTGCTGTTGATGTTCGTGCTGCTGGTGCCGGCGCGCGCCGAGCAAATGCTGGTCGCGCCCGAACTGTGGGACCGTCCGCGCTCGGCTCGTACCGTTCTGGATCAGGCGGTGATCCGCGAGACGGTACGGCAGCATCTGGAGCAACCCGGTTCGCGCATCGTCATTCATCATGGTTACGGCCAGCCCCCGCTCCTGCAGGCCGAGGAACTGCGTGCCTGGCTGATGACGCTGGCGGTGGACGCGGCGCGCATCAGTCTGCTCAACGACGTCAAGCCCAATGAGGCATTGAAAATCGAAGTGGTGAAATGACAGCGAAACCCGCATCCATCGGCCGCGCGCGGCCGCACAAGAACGTGACCAACGCCGCGGCCGGCGCCACCGGCGTGCGCATTGCCGGCGTGCAGATGGCGTCGGGCCCGAAGGTCAGTGCCAACCTTAACGAGGCGGGGCGGCTGATCGCCATGGCGGCGGCGCAGGGTGCCAAACTGGTGGCGCTGCCCGAATATTTCGCCATCATGGGTCTCCAGGAGACCGACAAGGTCAAGGTCTGCGAGGCCGAGGGCAAGGGCCCGATCCAGAAATTTCTGTCAGAGACGGCGCGTGAGCACAAAGTCTGGATCATCGGCGGCTCGGTGCCGCTGGCCTCGGCCGATCCGAAAAAAGTGCGCAACAGCTGTCTCGTCTATGACGACAAGGGCAAACAGGTGGCGCGTTACGACAAGATGCACCTGTTCGGCTTCAACATGGGCGACGAGAATTATTCCGAGGAGCGCACCATCGAGCCGGGCGACAGCGTGCAGACCGTGGATACGCCGTTCGGCCGCATCGGCCTGTCGATCTGCTACGACCTGCGGTTCCCCGAGTTGTACCGGGCGATGAAGGAGGTGGACATCATCGTTGTGCCGTCGGCCTTTACCGAGACCACCGGCAAGGCGCACTGGGAGACGCTGATCCGCGCGCGCGCCATCGAGAATCTTGCCTATGTGCTGGCGCCGGCGCAGGGCGGTTATCACCTCAACGGCCGCGAGACCCACGGCGACAGCATGATCGTCGATCCCTGGGGCGTGGTGCTCGACCGCCTGCCGCGCGGTTCCGGCGTTGTCAGTGCCGGCATTAATCCCGAATATCTCAAACGCCTGCGGCGCAGTCTGCCGGCGCTCAAACACCGCAGATTGCACCGCATCTGAACACTCACGGCGGATGCGCCATCGCGCGACCGCATCGCAAGCCAATATTGACCGCAGGAACCGCATGAGCAAAGAAACCGCAGTGAAAACCGCCGCCCCCGGCAATGCCTTTGATACCGCGCAGGCGACCCTGCTGGCGCCGCACGCGCTTGATCAGAACGCACTGGACCGGGTGTTCGGCGAAATGCTGGCGCACAAGGTCGATTACGCCGACCTTTATTTTCAATACAGCCGCAGCGAGGGCTGGAGCCTCGAAGAGGGCATCGTCAAGTCGGGCAGTTTTAATATCGACCAGGGCGTCGGCGTGCGCGCCATTACCGGCGAGAAGACCGCTTTTGCTTATTCCGATGACATCAGTCTCAACGCGCTGACGTCGGCCGCGCAGGCCACACGAGCGATTGCGCGCCAGGGCGGCGACGGTGCGACGCCGGTCGCGCGCCGCGGAAACGGCCACAATCTCTACGTGCCGCGCGATCCGCTGGCGAGCCTCGAGGATGCCGCCAAGGTCGCCCTGCTGGAGAAAATCGAACGAAAGGCGCGCGCGCTCGATCCGCGCGTCACGCAGGTGATGGCGAGCCTCGCCGGCGAATACGAAGTGATGATGGTGGCGCGCAGCGATGGCGTTTCGGCCGCCGATGTGCGTCCGCTGACGCGCATGTCGCTGCAGGTGATCGTCGAACAGGACGGCCGCCGCGAGCAGGGCAGTGCCGGCGGCGGCGGGCGTTTCGATTACGCCTACTTTACCGACGCGATGCTCGATGAATACGCGAAGAAGGCCGTCGAACAGGCCTTGACCAATCTTGAAGCGCGTCCCGCGCCGGCCGGGCCGATGACCGTGGTGCTCGGGCCAGGCTGGCCCGGCGTGTTGTTGCATGAAGCGATCGGCCACGGCCTCGAAGGCGATTTCAACCGCAAAGGCAGTTCGGCCTTCAGCGGCCGTATCGGTGAGCGCGTTGCCGCGCCCGGCGTCACGGTGGTGGATGACGGCACGATTCAATCGCGGCGCGGTTCGCTGAACGTCGACGACGAAGGCAACCCGACGCAGTGCAATGTGCTGATCGAAGACGGCGTGCTGAAAAACTACATGCAGGACAGTCTCAACGCGCGGCTGATGGGTGTGCCGGTCACCGGCAACGGCCGGCGCGAATCGTTTGCGCATATTCCGATGCCGCGCATGACCAATACTTATATGCTGAACGGCGGCCGCGATCCGCAGGAAATCATTGCCTCGGTGAAAAACGGTTTGTATGCGGTGAATTTCGGCGGCGGCCAGGTCGATATCACCAGCGGCAAGTTCGTCTTCTCCGCCTCCGAGGCCTACATGATCGAAGACGGCAAGGTCACCTATCCGGTCAAGGGCGCAACGCTGATCGGCAACGGGCCCGACGTGCTGACGCGCGTGGCGATGATCGGCAATGACATGGCCCTCGACACCGGCGTCGGCACTTGCGGCAAGGAAGGGCAGAGCGTGCCGGTGGGGGTCGGTCAGCCGACGCTGCGCATCGACAACCTGACAGTGGGCGGCACCGCCTGACCTGACGCGACATGCGCAAGCTCGCCGATCTCGAACGCGACCGCGCACCGCAGGCGGCGGACGACGATGAAGAAAATGCGCTGCCGCCGCTGCCGGCCGGCGCGAAAAACTACATCACGCCGGCCGGACATGCGCGCCTGAAAAACGAATTGCAGGATCTGCTCGATCGCGAGCGGCCCGAAGTTGTGCGCACGGTGGCGTGGGCGGCCTCGAACGGCGATCGTTCCGAAAACGCCGACTATCAATACGGCAAGCGGCGCCTGCGCCAGATCGACAGCCGCATCCGCTTTCTCACCCATCGTCTGGATATTGCTGAAGTCGTCGATCCGGCGCGCAGCGGTGTCGATCAGGTTTTTTTCGGCGCCACCGTCACCTATGCCGACAGCAAGGGCGTCGAGCGCACGGTGGCGATCGTCGGTCAGGACGAGGTCGATCCGGCGCGCGGCCATATCAGCTGGATATCGCCGGTGGCGCGCGCGCTGAACAAGGCGCGCGAGGGCGATCTCGTGACGCTGCGCACGCCCGGCGGCGTGGAGGAACTGGAAATTCTCGAAGTGCGCTACCTTGCGCTATAATCTGCTGATTTTGCTGGCATTGAGCGCCTCCGGAACGGATTGAACATGCAAAAAACTGACGATGTGCGGATCCTCGAAATCAAGGAACTGGTGCAGCCCGCCGCGGTGTTGCGCGAGTTTCCCCTGACCGACAAGGCGGCCGAAACCACCTATGCCGCGCGCCAGGCCATTCACCGCATCCTGCACGGCGCCGATGACCGTCTGCTGGTGATTGCCGGGCCGTGTTCGATTCACGACGTCAAGGCGGCGCGCGAATACGCGACGAAACTCAAGGCCGAATGCGACCGTCTTGCTGGTGATCTGCTGGTGATCATGCGCGTCTATTTCGAAAAGCCGCGTACCACCGTCGGCTGGAAGGGCCTGATCAACGATCCGAAGCTCGACGGCAGCTTCAACATCAACGAAGGCATCCGCATCGCGCGCGAGCTGCTGGTCGCGATCAATGAAATGGGCCTGCCGGCGGGTTGTGAATTTCTCGACATGATCACGCCGCAGTACATCGCCGACCTCGTGTCGTGGGGCGCCATCGGCGCGCGCACCACCGAATCGCAGATCCACCGCGAACTGGCCTCCGGCCTGTCCTGCCCGGTCGGTTTCAAGAACGGCACCGACGGCAATATCAAGATCGCCGTCGATGCGATCCGTGCCGCCCAGGCGCCTCACCACTTTCTGTCGGTGACCAAGGAAGGGCATTCGGCGATTGTTTCGACCTCGGGCAACGAGGACTGCCATATCATCCTGCGCGGCGGCAAAGCGCCGAATTACGATGCGGCGAGCGTCGATGCGGCAGCCCGCGGCCTTGCCGAGGCCGGCCTCGCGCAGCGCCTGATGGTCGATTTCAGCCATTCGAATTCGAGCAAGAACCCGCAAAAGCAGATGGATGTCGGTGCCGATATCGCGCGCCAGTTGTCACACGGTGAAGAGCGCATTTTCGGCATCATGGTCGAGAGCCATCTGAAAGGCGGGCGCCAGGACCTGCAGCCGGGCAAGGCGCTGGCCTACGGCCAGAGCATCACCGACGGCTGTATCAGCTGGGAAGACACGCACAAGCTGCTCGAAACGCTGGCCGAAGGCGTGCGTCGCCGCCGCATCAAACGCACCGAGGCCGACCAGTAACCGTATTTTCAGAATCGCCGCAGGGCAGGAGCGTTGCAGATGGCAGAACAAACGGATCGGCAGCGGCTGGAAGCACTTGAAGATCTGGGCGAGGGCTCGGCCTACGCCGGCGCGATCTTCGGCCTCGTCGGCCGTTCGCAGTTTTTCGCCGAGTTCACGCGCGAAGACATCGACGTGCTCGCGTCCTACATGCACATCTACCGGGCCAAGCCGCAAAACACGATTTTGCAGGAAGGCGAGACCGGCGATTACATGCTGATGCTGATCGACGGCGAGGTCGATATTTTCAAGACCAACCTGCTCGGCGGACAGCAGTACCTGACTTCGGTGAAGGCGGGCGCGACGCTCGGTGAGATGTCGATGATCGACGGTGCGCCGCGTTTTGCCACCTGCATTGCGTTGCGCAACAGCACGCTCGGCGTGCTGACCCGTGACAACATGGGCCGCATCATTCACGACAAACCGCAGCTCGGCTCGAAGATCCTGATCAAGCTGGTGACGCTGCTCTCGCAGCGCCTGCGCCAGACCAGCGCGCAGCTGCTGCAGTACCTCAAATAAGCGGCGCAGTGCGGCGCTGCCGCCTCAGTTCGATTCCTTGATGGTGCGCCCGGCGGCCGACTGGATCGGCCGCGCATTCATCGGATACATGCGGGCGAACAGGTCGAGTTGCTCGGCCGAGGCCTGCACCGGCTGCTTCATGACGATCCACAACACATCCTCCGAACACGGCGGCGTGGTCAGTGAGCCCATGTAGGTGAAATAGCGGCGGTTCTCCGGCAGGATCTGCGCCGGATCGACGTTGACCGCGGCCGGTGCTTCAACGCCTTTTTCCAGCGGCAGATTGTTGAGCACCGCCTGGATTGCCGGCTGGCGTGTGCCGCCTTCAATCAGCACGGCGACCACGGCCAGGCGGTCTTCGCTGTCCTTGTGCACCATGTGCACGACCATTTCGAACTGCCGCCCGTCGATGGCTTCTTCGGATGGCCGGTGGAAGTGGAACTGCACCAGACGGAAACGGCGTCCCATCACGCGCATCGAATTCCAGCCGCCGACATTGGCCTGGATGGTATGCCCGTTGTCGACGACCTTGAAACTGCTCGGGCGGTATTCGAATGCAATCGGTTCGAGATCGACCTTCATGCCGTCGCGGATGTCGATCGGCGACTGGCGTTCGCCGTTGCCGCATTTGGCGTATTCCGGCGACAGCCGGGCCCACGACTGCGGGCCGTTGGCGCCTTCATAAGACCAGTGATTGTTGTGTGCGGCGGGTGCCGCTGCGGCTTCCGGCGCCTTCTCGGCAACTGCAGTATTGGCCAGCGCAATGCGTTGCGGTGCCGCACGTTTGACCGGTCGCGGCTGAATATTGATCTGCCGGTGTGTCGGGATTGCGGCGTGCGCGGGCGCAGCGGGTTCTGTCTTCGCGGTTTCTGCCTTGGCCGATTCGGATTTCGCGGCGTCGCCCCTGGTTTTGGCAGCGGGTTCATTTTTTGCCGCGGACGCGGATTTTTCTTCCGCGGCCGTTTTGGTCGCCGAAGCCGCAGGTGCCTTGTGCTCCTCGGCACGGGCGCACAGCGACAGGAAAATGCCGAAAAAAAGGCAGACGAGCCATCTGCCGCGTATGTGGTCCATGAGCTACCCCCTCAGCCGGTGAAATCCGGTTGCCCCTCAATATCGGCGCGATCCGGCGGTTCTTGAGACAGGCTGTTATGACGGCATAAAAAAAACTGAAGCCGCCCGCCTGAATATATTGTTAGCATCAAAAATTATATAAACCGTCTACAGAAACCGGCCTACCCAGTGAACCAGCCCGTCCCGGAGTTTCAGCCGCCGTTGTCCGGCGCCGAGGTCAAGACCACCACCTGCTACATGTGCGCCTGCCGTTGCGGCATCCGCGTCACAGTGAAGGACGGCGAGGTCCGCTACATCGACGGCAATCCCGCGCATCCGCTCAACAAGGGCGTGATCTGCGCCAAGGGGGCCTCCGGCCTGATGAAGCAGAATTCGCCGGCGCGCCTGACGAGGCCGCTGAAGCGCAAGGCGGGGGCCGAGCGCGGCGCAGCTGAATTCGAGCCGATTTCGTGGGAAGAGGCGCTCGACACGATGGTCAAGCGGCTTGCACACCTGCGTTCGACCGATCCGAAAAAATTCGCCCTGTTCACCGGCCGCGACCAGATGCAGGCGCTGACCGGTTTATTCGCCCGCCAGTTCGGCACGCCGAATTACGCGGCGCATGGCGGCTTCTGCTCGGTCAACATGGCCGCCGGCATGATTTACACCATCGGCGGCTCGTTCTGGGAATTCGGCGGCCCTGATCTCGACCGCGCGAAACTTTTTGTCATGCTCGGCACCGCCGAGGACCACCATTCCAATCCGCTGAAGATTGCGATTTCGAAGTTCAAGCGCGAGGGCGGCCGTTTCATCTCGGTCAATCCGGTGCGTACGGGCTATTCGGCTGTGGCGGACGAATGGGTGCCGATCAAACCGGGCACCGACGGCGCCTTGCTGATGGCCTTGTGCCATGAAATCGTGCGCGAAGGTCTTTACGACCGCGATTTCCTCGCGCGTTATACCAATGCCGGTTATCTGGTGAACCTCGACACGGCGAGCAACGAATTCGGCCTGATGGCCTGCGATGCCGACGATGCGGTGAAAAACCCGTTCCGCCGCCACAGCCAGCTCTGGTGGGACCGCCACTCGAAGCGCACTGTCGTCAACCACACTGAGGGTGCCGATCCGGCGCTGACCGGCGAATACCGGTTGGCCGACGGCACGCCGGTGAAGCCGGCCTTCGAGCTGTTGCGCGAGCGCCTGCGCGAATCGACGCCCGAATGGGCCGCCGCCATCACCGGCATTCCGGCGGAGCGCATCCGCGCACTGGCGCGCGAGCTCGGCACGGTCGCGCGCGATCACAAGATCACGCTGCCGATCGCCTGGACCGACAGCTGGGGCCGCAAACACGACAATGTTACCGGCAATCCGGTGGCTTTCCATGCAATGCGCGGACTTGCTGCGCATTCGAACGGGTTTCAGACGGTGCGCGCATTGTCGATCCTGATGTCGCTGCTCGGCACTATCGACCGGCCCGGCGGATTTCGTCACAAGGCGCCGTTTCCGCGTAGCACGCCGCCGGTCTACGCGCGCAATCCGAACAAACCTGAAGCCGTGAAGCCCGACCTGCCGCTCGACGGCGCGGCGCTCGGCTTTCCGGGACGGCCTGACGATCTCTTCGTCAATGAAGACGGCTCTCCGGTGCGCATCGACAAGGCCTTCTCGTGGGAGCATCCGCTGGCGGTGCACGGCATGATGCAAAACGTCATTACCAACGCCTGGCGCGGCGATCCCTATCCGATCGATACGCTGATGATGTTCATGGCCAACATGGCCTGGAACTCGTCGATGAACACCAGCGAAGCGCGGCGCATGCTGAACGACAAAAACGCCGACGGTGAATACCGGATTCCCTTCATCATCGTCTGCGACGCCTTCGAGTCGGAGATGACGGCGTTCGCCGACCTGATCCTGCCCGATACGACTTATCTCGAGCGCTATGACACGATGTCGATGCTCGACCGGCCGATTTCCGAGTTCGACGGCCCCTGCGATTCGGTGCGCGTGCCGGTGGTCGAACCGAAGGGCGAATGCCGGCCGTTCCAGGAAGTCATCGTCGAACTCGCCTCGCGTTTGAAGTTTCCGGCTTTCACCAGGCCCGACG
>CAZVDN010000130.1:0-9216 GCA_964625665.1 uncultured Streptomyces sp.
CGGGGCGCTCGGAACCGAGTTCTTATCAGGAATCGCTCGACAGCTATGACGCCATCGAATGGATCGCCAAACGCGACTGGTGCTCGGGCAATGTCGGCATGCTCGGCATTTCCTACCATGCCAGCTCGCAGTGGCGCGCCGCCAACCAGCAGCCGCCTTCGCTGAAATGCATCATGCCGTGGGAAGGCCGTGCCGACCAGTACCGCGACCAGGCCTATCACGGCGGTATTTTCGCGCTGGGCTTCATCGGCAATTGGTGGCTGACGCACACCGCCCACCATCTGCTCGGCAATCCGCGCTCCTACAACCCGGATGCCTTCCACAACGACATGATGTGGCAATACATGAGCCACGATCTCGATTCGGGCTGGTGGCAGCAAAGCGGCGCGCAATGGGACAAGATGACCCTGCCGATCTACAGCGTCGGCAACTGGGGCGGTTTCTCGATGCACCTCAGAGGCAATACCGAGGGCTTCATGAACGCCGCGTCGAAGAACAAAAAACTGCGCATCCACACCGGCACCCACTTCCACCCCTTCCATTCCGAAGAAGGCCGCATGGATCAGCTGCGCTGGTTCGACCACTGGCTGAAAGGCATCGACACCGGCCTGATGGAAGAACCGCCGGTCAAACTCGAAATCCGCACCGGCGGCAGCACCGAGCGTTATCCGTTCCGCAGCGAAAACGAATGGCCGCTGGCACGCACGCAATGGACCAAGTACTACCTGCAGATCGAACGCGAGCCTTCCAGCGATCCACACGCGGCCGAAGGCACGTTTGCATTGAAACCGCCCGCCAAGACGGCGAAATTGAGCTACAGCGCCAGCGGGGTGACCAAGGCCGGCGTTGCTTCGGGCTCGTCGCTCTCGACCACGCACGGCAACGTCGGCAGAAGCGGCGTGTCGTTCGAAACAGCGATGATGACCGAAGACATGGAAATCACCGGGCCGATGGCGATGAAGCTCTGGGTGTCGAGCACCTCCGAAGACATGGACATCTTCATCACGCTGCGCAACATCGGCCCGAACAATGAAGACATCTGCGAAGTCGGCCAGCATGGCCAGCCGGTGCCCTGCATTACCAAAGGCTGGCTGCGCGCCTCGCACCGCAAGCTCGACCCGGTGAAGTCCTTGCCCTACCGGCCCTATCACGCGCACAACGAGCGGCTGTGGCTGAAAAAAGACGAACCGGTCGAGTGTGATATCGAGGTATGGCCGACGTCCATCGTCATCAGGAAGGGCCACAAGCTGCGCGTCGATGTTCAGCCGCGCGACGGTGTGGGCAGCGCGCCCTACACGCATTACCACGCCGAATACAATGCGGGCGCCACCAACACGATCTACGCCGGCGGCGACAAGCCGTCCTATATCCTGTTGCCGGTCATTCCGAAAAAATAGCGTCAGGCACCTGCCGCGACAATGGCGTCGCGGTATACCTGCTCGAGCTTGCGCGTGAAGCCGGCATGATCGAGCAGGGTTGAATTCTCCAGACGGCGGCGCAGTATCGAACGCAATTCGCGCCGCCGTTCCGCATCACCGGCCAGCGCCACCGCCGTCTCGACGTATTCGACGGCGTTGTGCGTGACGAGATCGTCAAGGCCTGCGGCGTGCAGCAACGTGGCGCCGACACGCGACATATGCACCTCGCCGGCACGCGTCACCACCGGCACGCCCATCAACAGCGCTTCGCAGGTCGTGGTGGTGCCGTTGTAAGGGAAGGTGTCGAGCGCAATGTCGATGCCCTCGTACATTTTGAGATGCGCCTCGCGCTGCGCAACCCAGCCGCGCACCTCGATGCGCCCGGCGGCAATGCCGAATTCCTCGAAGGCTTCGAGCACGCGATCGGCTGTCTCGTGAAAATTGAGCGATGCGGATTTGAGCACCAGCCGTGAGCCGGGCACCGCATCGAGAATCTCGCTCCATGCGCGCACGGTGCCTGCACTGAGCTTGGCAATATTGTTGAAGGAACCGAACACAACCGAGGAAGGCGGATTGATCCGGTCGCCGGGCGGCGGACTGTCGGCCGGCGGCTGGTAACAGAGAAAGCTGCCTTCGATGCGCACCAGTTTTTCAACATGCAATCCGTCCGCCTGCGGCGCCGGATCGGCCATCGCATCGGTAATGCGCATGTCCATCGCCGCCAGCCCCGTGGTATCGGGGTAACCGAGCCAGGTCATTTGCACCGGCGCAGGCCTGAGTGCAAACGCTTCGAGCTTGTTCGCCTTTGAATGCCCGGCAAGATCAACCAGCACGTCGATGCGATCGGCGCGGACCATGGCGGCCAGTTCCGCGCCCTTCGCATCGGCAACATCGTGCCAGCCGTCGGCCATCGCGCGAAAACGCGCCGTCACATCATCCGCCCTCGCGTGCGCGTAATAACAGAAAATTTCGAATTGGCTGCGATCGTGATGGCGGATCACCGGCTCGATGAAATAGCCGACCGAATGGCGCGAAAAATTCGGCGACACATACCCGATGCGGATTTTCCGGCCTCGCGTGCTGTGCGGCGGCGTTGCGGCAACCGGGCCCGCAGCGGCGGTCAGCAACGCGCCGGCCTCGCGATGCGCCGCATGCAGCGCCTGCGCATCGACCGGCTCGAGATAATGCCGATGAAATAACAATGCCGAGCGCAGGGCCGCCGAGTTGGGTGCCAGTGCCAGCGCCTGCGCGTAGGCCGCCACCGCCGCCTCCAGCATCCAGAGATCGACCATGACGTTGCCCATGCCGATCAGCGCATTCAAACAACGCGCATCGGCAGCCAGCGCCCGCCGGTAACCGGCAAGCGCGGCATGGAGTGCGCCACTGCGCGCCATGCGGTCCGCATCTCGCACCAGCGCCGGGGAGTCCGCGGGATCCGGCGCCTTCACCAGCCGTCCGGCAAGCCGGTCGATCAACCGGCGCAGCATGGTGAGGAATGGGAGCGATTGGAAAATGTATGCATGAAAAAGGGCCGGTTTTCGCCGGCCCCTGAATTGGCGTCAGTGGTCCGGCGCGCTAATCATAATACGCAGGTGACATCTTCAGCGTTGCCGTCTGCGCATCGTCATGGTTGATCCAGACCTGCGCCTTGTTGGCGGCGGCGATGGCGCGCAATTTGTTGACCGACCTGATCGATTCTTCCTTGTCGAAATTCTGCACCGGCGCGCGCGGCGTATCCCAGTTGTCGCGGAAATGCACCGCATCACCGGTCAGCAGCACAGCGCCGGTGCCCGGCAGTTTCACCAGCAGCGACTGATGGCCCGGCGTGTGGCCGGTTGAAGTCAGGATAGTCACCGAGCCGTCGCCAAACACATCGGCATCGCCCTTGAGTTTGACCGTCGGGTTCTCGCGCAGCTTCTGCCAGTTGGCCGGCGGTGACGGCGGCTTGCCCTTGGGATCGATGTAGAAGTTGTATTCGGCTTCCTGGATATAAAGCGTGGCGTTGCTGAACAGGCTGCCGTTGCCGATGTGGTCCGGATGCGCATGCGAGAAGCCGACGTAATTGACCTGCGCCGGCGTCAGGCCGATATCGGCCAGCTGCTGGGTCAGCGTCTTGTTCGATTTCCACACCCAGCTCAGGTTCGGCGTCGGAAACCCTTTCGGCATCATCGCCAGCAATGATTCAGCGTAGCCGGTCTCCCAGATCATCCAGCCCTTGGCGTGTTTGATCAGATAACAGCTGTTCGACAGCGTGATCGGCTTTTTTTCGTTTTCCTTGACGCCGGGCGTCCAGCGCGATTTGTCGGGTGCGGTGCCCTCACCGCAATACAGCACATACATTTTTTCGACCCCCGCCGGGCGGTCGGTGGTGCCGGCACAACCGGACAGCAGCAATGCCGGCAACAGGAATGCAATGGTGCGCAAATACGACGATTGGATCGAATGCATGATGTTTCCTCCCCAAGAAACCATTTGCCTTTGAACAGGCATTATTCTCGGCACCGGACGGCACCGGGCAACCGCCAGTCTACGCGTGCGCTGCCACCAGCGCCATGATCCGTCGATCGAGCGCCCCGCCGCCAGCCATGCGCCAGCGTTCGAAGTCCTCGTTGCTGTCGGTCATCGATTCCAGCGTTTCATAATCGATCAGCTTGTGACGCAGCACATGCTCGACCATGCGCAGCAGATGCGCCTCCATATGGGCAATCAGGCAGCCCGGCGCGATGCCCGGCACCGCAGGCGCCAGCGCCACGGCGCGCGCCATCGCATACACGCCGTCGACCCAGCGACTGCCGCCGCCGATCAGGCGGGTCAGCGCCTCGACCAGTGCCTGCTGCGCCGGCGCCGGCATTTTCGGGAAAAACATCTCAACCACCGTGCGTCGCACCTGCGCAGACTTCGTCACGATGATTTCATTGGTCTGCCGCGAATGCGATGCGGCATGGCGGCGGTAACGCGTGACAGTCTGCGCCAGATTGGCGAAGCGCAAACCCTGGCGCATGGCATCAACCCACAACGCGTAATCGGCCGCAGGGCCGGCGTCCGCCGCATAGGCAATGCGCCCCTGCCGGAAGGGCTCCAGCTTCATGCAGACCGCAGGATTGACGAGGGGCAGGCTGAAAAACAGGAGGCCGGCCCTGATCTCCGCGTCGTGCTGCGGAAACTGAAGCACGGTCGTGGCGTCACCAAAACATTCCACCGCACCGCCGACAATGTCGGGCCCGGCCGCCCGTTCAAGCGCATCGACCTGCGCTGCAAAACGTCCGGGCACGGCGAGATCGTCCTGATCGAGCAGGGCCATACACCGGCCGCGCATCAATGAGATGGCGTGCTGGCGCGTGATTGCAACACCCAGATTCTCCGGCTGCTTCACGAGACGGACCGCCGGATGCCGGATGCCCTCCACCACGCGCACCGTTTCATCGGTCGAGGCATCATCCACCACCACCAGCTCCAGGTCGGCGAAGCCGTTGTCCAAAACGGATTCGATCGCCTCACCGACAAACGGCGCGCCGTTGTAGACAGGCATGAAAACCGACAGCTGCGGAGACTTTGGCAAGCTATTGATGAGCGGTGAACGGGCTATTGAACTCTGGAACTCACGCGCAGTGGCAATAGTGCCAGTTCAACCCGCAAGCCTGCGCGCCGGAATGAGCTATCAGCAATACTGGAAAGTGCCGGCTGTATAGGCCCGACGTAATCGCCGGGGCCGATTGATGCGAACCGGTTGTTCAATCTGCATAACATGCCAACCACCTTAGCACAGCGCAGAATCATTCCCGACTAACGAAAAAACAGGCGCGACACCGCGGCTTTGGCGAGGCATTCATCATGCTCCCCTCCGCAGAAACAAAAAGGCCAGCGCTATCTGAAATAGCACTGGCCCGCCACAAAGTGAACCACTGACTGAGTTATCCTGTAACTCATTGATTTTGGTAGGCGGTGCGAGATTCGAACTCGCGACCAACGGATTAAAAGTCCGCTGCTCTACCGGCTGAGCTAACCGCCCGGTGCTGCAAAAGGCGCGAATTTTACCGGTTGATGGCGGGCGGGTCAATTTTATGCGTGCCCGAAACCGCGCCCGGCATCATTTTGCCGCTCAGGCCTCCCGCATGATCTTCCAATACTGGTATTTCAAGGTCGCTGCGGAACCGGCAATGATGGCGCTAAAGGTCAAGATCGAACCCAGCGCCAGCGTGGAAAAGCCGCTGATGCCCTGGCCGACGGTGCAGCCCAGCGCGGTCACCCCGCCGAACCCCATCAGGATGCCGCCGACCATGTGATTTGCAAGGTCCTCGACATTGGCGAAGCTCTCCCAGCGGAAGCCGCCGCTGAGCCTGGCGTAGACAAACGAGCCGGCAATCACGCCCGCCGCCGCCATAATGCCGAAAGTCGGCGCCAGCGACTTGTCGGTCCATAACATCAGCAGTTCTAGCGTATAAGCCAGCGGCGCCACGAATGAGAACGATTCGGCGGCACGGGTATTGGTGCCGAAAAAGGTCATTTCGAGCGTTTCCGGGTTTTCCTTGTAGCCTAGGTGGCCGGTCACATACCAGCCCGCCACCAGCAGGGCCAGCGCAACCACCCCAGCGACCGCCAGCCGCAAGACCCCGATATCAAAGCCGGTCGCGGCCAGCAGCGACGGCAGATCCTGGCCCTTGATGCCATAGGCCTCGAAATTCACCGCCACCGGCTGCAACACCGACACGCGGAACTGTCCGAACAGGCCACGCAGGGTCATGTAGGCGGATATCGCCAGAAACACGTAAACCACCAGCGATTTCAGATTGCCACCACCGATGCGGATCAGCGTCTTGCTGCCGCACCCCGAACCGAGCGTCATGCCGACGCCGAATACAAAACCGCCGACGATGAACGACAGCCAGGTGAAATTCGGCGTGGTGTAAATCGATTTCGAAAGATCGACGAGGCCTGCCACCTGCAGCGCGTGAGCGCCGAGGATGGCGATCGCGATCGCCAGCAGCCACATGCGCATGCGGCCCCAGTCGCCCATATTGACGATATCGGAGACCGCTCCCATGGTGCAGAAACTGGTCTTGTTGCCGACGGCGCCGAATATGAATGCGAGCGCGAATCCGCTCCACGCCACCAGCGCCGCTGTCTGCGCTCCGCCTTCCATCACGCTGCTCCGCCGAATGAAAACGCTATTCTAATGGACGCCGCGGCCAGCAGTGCCCTACCCGGCGCGATCGGCACGATAGCGCGTGGGATCGGCGACACCGGCGTCCGCAAACCCTGCACTGCGCAACCGGCAGGAATCACAGACGCCGCAGGCGCGCCCCGCCGCATCGGCCTGGTAACACGACACCGTCAGACCATAGTCAACTTCCAAGGCGGTGCCGCGGCGGATGATGTCCGCCTTGCTGAGGTCGATGATCGGGGCATGCACGGTCAGCGGCGCGCCCTCGACGGCGGCCTTGGTCGCCAGGTTCGCCATCGCCTCAAACGCTGCGACAAATGCCGGGCGGCAATCGGGGTAGCCCGAATAATCAACCGCATTGGCGCCGAAAAAAATATGGCGCGCGTCGAGCACCTCGGCCCACGCCAGTGCCAGCGACAACAGAATCGTGTTGCGCGCGGGAACATAGGTAATGGGGATCCCCGGTTCGATGCCGCCGACCGGCACCGCGATCGACGTATCGGTCAATGCCGAACCGCCGAACGCGGCCAGATCAAGTCTCACGATGCGATGGGCACGTGCCCCCAGAGCGATTGCAACACGCGCCGCCGCATCAAGCTCCGCGCGGTGACGCTGGCCGTAGTCCAACGACAGACAATGACAGGCATACCCGTCCGCGCGAGCCATGGCCAGCACGGTGGCGGAATCGAGCCCGCCGGACAGCAGCACCACCGCATTCATTGAAGAAGTATCCGTCATCGTCATACGCCCTGCCTGTCGCCCCACAGTTGCTTGTGCAGCTGCAACTGGAAGCGCACCGGCAGGCGGTCGCGCAAAATCCACTCGGCCAGCTGCGCCGGCGGCAGTTCGCGGCTCGACGGCGAAAACAGCACCGGACACAAACGGTCCAATTGGCGCGACGCCAGCTGTTCTTTGGACCAGCGGTAGTCCGCTTCGTCGCAGATGACGAACTTGATTTCGTCGTGCTGCGTCAGCCGGTCGAGATTGCCCCAGAGGTTTTTTTCGACCTCGCCGGAGGCCGGCGTTTTGACGTCGAGAATTTTCGAAACACGCGGGTCAACCTCGGTGACATCGATGGCGCCGCTGGTTTCAAGCGAAACGGAAAACCCGCGGTCGCACAACTCGCGCAACAGTAGGATGCATGCCTTCTGCGCCAGCGGTTCGCCGCCGGTGACGGTCACGTAACGGGTGCCGTACTGCGCCACGGCGGCGAGAATTTCATCGATACGCTGCGACTTGCCGCCGCTGAACGCATACGCGGTATCGCAATAGGTGCAGCGCAACGGGCAACCGGTGAGGCGGATGAAAACCGTGGGCAGCCCGCTGCGGCTGGTTTCGCCCTGCAGCGAGTGGAAAATTTCGGTGATGCGCAGCGTGGCCGCCAGCTGCGGTGCATCAGGCGCGGGGGGATCAACTGGCGCGGCTTTGCCAGCCGTCTCCGAACGACTCACGGCGGCGCTTACTGCTTGCCGGCCGGGGCGGCCGCAGTCGCGTTCATCGCGGAAAGCCGGCGCTTGGCCTTGTCTGCGGCATCGCTGATCGGAAACTTGCTGACGATTTCTTCAAGAGACTTCTTGCCGGCAATCGATTCACCCATTTCGATCTGCGAGCTGGCCACGTTGAGCAACGCGTCGGGCACCGTCGAACTGTCCGGATAGGTTTTGATCAGCGTCTGCTGATTGGCGATCGCCAGTTTGAAATCGCGCAGATTGAAATACGAATCGCCGATCCAGTACTGCGCGCGGGGCGCCAGATTGCTCTTCGGATACTGCTTGATGAAATTCTGGAACGCGACGATCGCGCCCTGATAGTTGCCCAGCCGGCGCTGTGCCTGGGCCGCTTCGTAGGTGCGCGCTTCCGCCGCGGGATCGCCGGGCGCGGTCGTGGCTGGCGCCGCGGGCGGTGCACTGGACGCTGCCGCCGCCGGTGCTGCCGCCGCAGCCGGCGCTGCTGCAGCCGGTGCAGCCCCTGCCGCTTGCGCCGGCGCCACCGGGGCACCGGGCGTCACGCCGACCGCAGGCGGGCTGCCGCCCTGCTGTTCCATGCGCGTGATGCGCGTATCAAGGTCGAGATACATGTCGCGCTGGCGTTTGGTGGTGTTCTCAACGCTGTTGTTGAGCACCTCGATCTGGCCGCGCAGTTTGTTCAGCTCGGTCTTGAGCGCTTCGATTTGCGTAAAGAGGTCGAGCAGCGCCTGGCTTTTCAGCGCCTCTTCAACCTTGTTGATGCGCGAATCGACCGCCTGCTGCTGGGTCTTCAGTTCGGCAGACAGGTCATCGATGCGCTTTTTCTCGGCGGCAATCTGCTTGCGCGCCTCTTCATCGTCGAAGAGGCCGGCGTGGGAAATGCCGGCCGTGCCGCAGAGCAGCAGCACACCGCACAGGCAGGCAACGGATCTTCCGGACCACTGGAACATGCTGCGTACGCCCGCCAAAGCAGTGTTACTCGCCGTCGTAAGCGATGTCGCTGCGGCGGTTCTCGGAGAAGGCCGCCTCGTCCTTGCCGGCATTGCGCGGCTTCTCTTCGCCGAAGCTGACCGTTTCGATCTGGCCTTCCTGGACGCCGAGCAGGATCATCATCTGTTTGACGCTGTCGGCACGGCGCTGGCCGAGCGCGATGTTGTATTCGCGGCTGCCG
>CAZVDN010000131.1:0-6740 GCA_964625665.1 uncultured Streptomyces sp.
GGACATCACCCTTTCACGGTGAGTACGGGGGTTCGAATCCCCCTGGGGACGCCACTGAAGTGAGGGGCCCGGCTCCAAACATGGCCTCCGGGTTCGTCAGCGTCTTCTGAATAAATAGCATGCGCGCACAACCGAAATCCCACATTTTCGAAACACGGCAACGCCTGTTCGCCTGGGCGCTGTCGGCGGCTGCGGCCGTGATGATTTCGTTGCTGGCCTATCTCGACTGGTCCGGTTACATCGAAGCCATCGACAAGGCGCGCGTTGCCACATTCAATTATGCGGCGATCCTCGAGGCAAGGATCGAATCGACGCTGCGCCGCGCCGATGCATCGCTGGAGGACTTGTCGCGGCTCGTTCCGCCCGAAGCGCTTGAGCGCGGTGCGGTAGCGCGTTTTGCGCCGGAGATCAACGGACGGCTCGACCGCCGGATGTCCAAGTTTCCGGAAGTTTCGGCCATGCGGGTGTTCGATGCCAGGGGCGCGCTCCTGTACAGCAGTGACCGTGCTGCGTCGCCGGAGGCCAGCGGCGACGGGCGCGAATATTTCAGTCACCTGCGAGACGACCCCAAGTCGGGTCTGGTCATTTCCGAAGTCATCAGGGCGCGGCACAGCGACAAATTGCTGATCGTCATGGCGCGCGCAATCCGCGACCGGGCCGGTGTTTTTCGCGGGGCGGTTTACACGCCGATCGAGCTTTCCTATTTTCAGCACCTGTTCCAGTCGCTCGACGTGGGGCCGGGCGGCAATATCGCGCTGTATCGAAGCGATGATTTCAGTAGAGTCGTCCGCTGGCCGCATACCGAAGGCCAGCTGAACCAGAAACTGCCGGAGGACAGTCCGACCCGTGCGGCGCTCGCGGGCGATACACGCGATGCGACGATTGAAATCCGTTCGGCGACAGACGGCATCGCCCGCATATACAGTTACCACGTATTGCAGAACTACCCCCTGTTCGTGTCGGTCGGCATTTCGCGCAGCGATGCGCTTGCGGAGTGGCGCACGCGTTCCCTGGTGGTGGGCATGCTGGCAGTGATCGTGCTGACGGCATTGTTTCTGGCCTACCAGCGCTCGCGCCACAGCGATGAAGCGCTGCAGGCGAGCCAAGAATTGCTGTCCGGCACGCTCGATCAGGCGCCGATCGGCGTCACCCGCTCTTCGCTGGACCGCCGTTTTCTGCTGGTGAATCCCAAGTTCTGCGAGATGGTCGGTTATTCGCGTGACGAACTGCTGACCATGACGTCGTCCGACCTGACGCACCCCGATGATCTGGCCAATGGCCGCGATGTGCGTGACGAACTGCTGGCCGGCAAACTCGATATCTATTCCGGCGAGAAGCGATATCGCTGCAAGGGTGGCAGCGATTTATGGGTTTACGGCACCATCACGCTGGTGCGCGATGCGGCGGGCCGTCCGCAGTATTTCATTTCGATGGTCGAGGACATATCGGCCCGCAAGCAGATCGATGAGGAACGCAGCCGGCTCGCGGCCGTCGCTGAAGGATCGAATGACGCCATATATATCCGCAATCCGGACGGCAAGGTGGGCACCTGGAACGATGCCGCGGCGCGGATCTACGGTTTTACGCGCGAAGAGATGCTCGGCACCGATACTTCGCGAACCGTGCCGGCCGGCGAGCAGTCGGAACGTCACGGCCGCTGGTCGCGGGTGTTGCGCGGGGAAATGATCTCGAACTTCGAAACGGTGCGCCTGCGCCGGGACGGCAGCCGCTTTCATGTTTCCATCAGCGTGTCTCCGGTCAAGGACAGCGGCGGCAAGGTCATTGGCATCACCACCATCAGCCGGGACATCAGCGAACAGAAGGCGGCCGAGCGCACGTTGCGCGAGCAGGAGCAGCATTTCCGGACCGTCGTCAATTCCGGATCGGCAATGATCTGGACGTCGGGTATCGACGGCGGGCGCAATTTTTTCAACGACCAGTGGCTGCGGTTTACCGGCCGCAGCATGGAACAGGATGCCGGCGACGGCTGGCGCGCGGCCGTGCATCCGGACGACGTCGATTATTTCGTGCGGCAGTACAACGCTGCGTTTGCGCGCCGCGAACATTTCGAAGCCGACTACCGGTTGCGCAGGGCCGACGGCGTTTATCGCTGGATCCATGCCGAGGTTTCACCCCGTTTCGATTCGCTGGGGGAATTTCTCGGCTACATCGGTTTTTGCGTTGATGTGACCGAAAAGAAGGCGGCCGCAGAGGAACTCGAGCGTTATCGCCATGATCTTGAGCAACTGGTCGAGGCGAGGACTGCCGAGCTGTCGAAGGCCAAAGCGGCAGCAGAGGCGGCGAACACCGCGAAGAGCACCTTTCTGGCCAACATGAGCCATGAAATCCGCACGCCGATGAATGCCATCATCGGCGTGACCCATCTGCTGCGGCGCGAGAGTCAGACGCCGCTGCAGTCCGGGTGGCTCGGCAAGATCGACACTGCGGCGACGCATCTGTTGTCGATCATCAATGACATTCTCGATATTTCGAAAATCGAGGCCGGCAAACTGGAGCTCGAGCACACCAATTTCGAGCTCGGGGCGATTCTCGAGCACGTGCGCTCGCTGATTTCCGACCAGGCGAAGGCCAAGGGCATCGCCATCGAAGTCGATTACGACGGTGTGCCGCGCTGGCTGCGCGGCGACCTCACGCGCCTGCGCCAGGCGTTATTGAACTACAGCAGCAATGCGATCAAATTCACCCAGGAGGGCAGGATCGCCCTGCGCTCGCTGCTGCTCGACGAGGCGGACGGCGAAATTCTGGTGCGTTTTGAGGTCGAAGACTCCGGCATCGGCATTGCCCCGGATGCGATGGGCAACCTGTTCAATGCATTCGAACAGGGCGACACATCGACGACCCGCAAATACGGCGGCACCGGTCTGGGCCTTGCGATCACCCGCCACCTTGCGCAGCTGATGGGCGGTGAAACCGGGGTCAGCAGCGTCCAGGGCAAGGGCAGCACGTTTTGGTTTACGGCGCGCATGCAGCGCGGCCACGGTGTGATGCCAGCCAATGCCGGTGTCAGCAGCAAGAACGCCGAGGCGATTTTGCGCACGCTGCATGTCGGCAAGAAGCTGTTGCTGGCCGAAGACAATGAAATCAACCGCGAGGTCGCGCTTGAGTTGCTGCACGGCGCGGGATTGCAGGTCGATGTTGCAACCGATGGCGCACAAGCCGTGGCGATGGTGGCGAAAAACCGCTACGAACTGGTGCTGATGGATGTGCAGATGCCGAACATGGATGGTCTCGACGCAACGCGCGCCATCCGCAAGCTGCCCGAGCGCGGCGACACGCCGATCCTGGCGATGACGGCCAATGCCTTCGATGAAGACCGGCGGGCCTGCCTCGCGGCCGGCATGGATGATTTCGTCGCCAAGCCCGTGAACCCGGCGATCCTCTACGGCGTGCTGCTCAAATGGTTGTCGGATACGAAGACGCCGGCCGAAGCACCGCCGACAGCGGAGGCGCCGCCGCCGCCGGCCGGCAATCCGGATGTGCGCGCACTGTTGGCAGACATTCCGGGGCTGAATTCCGATCACGGGCTGGCGATGGTGCGGGGCGACCTGACGCGTTACCAGCGCATATTGGGATTGTTTGTCGAAGGCCATGCCGGGGACGCGGAGCGCATGAACGACGCGCTGGAGGCCAGCGACATCGCCGCGCTCGAAAAAATCGTGCATAACCTCAAGAGCTCGGCAGGCAATATCGGTGCCGGCGAAGTATCGGAACTCGCCGCCGGTGCGCTGGCCGCGATCCGCAGCGGCGCCAAGGGCGGCGTGATCAATGCCGATTGCCGCGCGGTGATCAGTGAACTGACGCCTTTGCTCGACCGCATCCGCAGCGTGCTGCGACCAAACGGCGCCTGAGGCCGTTACAATGCCGCATTGAATTGCAGGCAGCAAAGGAGCAAACATGAAGTCGCGCAACGTCAGTGTCGAGGAAATGGCGCGTCGCACCGCCAGATTCAAGGACCTCAAACCCTACCAGACCACCCAGCAGCAGGCGGCCGGCGTGCCGTCCGCGGTGCTGGAGCAAATCGCCGCGCGCATGGTGTTTCCGCTGATGGTGCCGGAAGGGTATCAGGGCCGCAATGCACAGGCGCCGATCAAGGGCGCGCCCGGCCTGTCGCTGTCGATCACCGAATCGCCGCCGGGCGACGGCGCGGCACTGCACATGCACGAACAGACCATCGAGAACTTTTTTTGCCTCAGCGGAAAATTCAGAATCTCCTGGGGCGACAAAGGCGAGAACAGCCTGGTGCTGGAGCCCAATGATTTCTGTTCGATCCCGCCAGGCGTGGTGCGCAGTTTCGAAAATATTTCCGCTGTGACCGGCCGCATGCTGGTGATTATCCAGATACTGACTGCGGAACAAAGCGACCGCATTGCCTATGTGCCGGAACTCAAGGACGAAATTGCCGCTGCTCACGGCAAATCGGCGCTCGCTGCACTCGACAGCATCGGCATCCGATTCAATGCGGGTCTTGAGGAAAAGGCCTAGCGCCTCCGCAACCGCTGCGCGATTGCCGAAAATACTTCGGACTTCCGCCGGGCAAGCGCGTAGAGTCCGCGCACGATCCAATGGCGGAGGTGTGCGGCATGGCGAAGATCAGTTTTGACGGCAAGGAAAAATACGAGGAAAAACTCGAGCGCGTGGTTTTTCACGCCGATGTCGACGGCCGCATGCTGCGCTGCCTCATCGCGCGCAAGACGCTCGAGGATCACTTCACCATCCTCGGCGCGCCGCACATGAAGGTTGCGGGCTGTCTCGACATCTTTGCGCGCCACCGCAAGAACATTCACGCTTCGGCCCGCCGCATCATTGCGGAAATGGGCGACAACGATCTGGAGCGCACCAGCGAGATCGTGCTGTCGCCGTCGTTTCTCTGAGCCGGCGACTGCGTATCGCGTTGCATGCCGGACGGCGTCCGGGCTGCCGCGTGATAAACTCGTTTTCGATTCAGTCAGCCCTTTCAATTTTTGCAGGCGTCAGCGCACCACTGCAGAGTGCGCGCGTTCTGCGTCACAGGAGGATGCGGTGCGTGTTTTCGATCTGAAGCAGGAAGCCGAATGGAACATGGAGCGCCATGTCGAGAAGGTGCTCGGCAAGGTGGGCGTGGGCGACGTCACGGTGGCGTGCTGGGAACCCGGGCAAATCTGTGCCTATCATTGCCACCCGGAGGCGACTGAGGTTTATTTTTGCTTTGAGGGCGGCGGCAAGATGCGCACCGCCGAGCGCACCATCGACATCGTTCCCGGCGGTTTTGTGGTGCACCCGCCCGGCGAATTGCACGAGTACATCAACGGCCCGCAACGTTCGCTGCTGTTTCGCGTGCGCTACGGTGGCCCGACCTATTCGCGCGCCGTGTCGTGGAAAACGAACCCGAAATGGACGCAGTCGCCCGAGGCGGCCGAATTCTTCAAGACCCATCCGGAAATCCTGAAGTCGGAAGTGGCTGCGTAGCTGTGAATCATGATGCGCTGCCGTGCGGCGGCGCATCATTCTGTTCCGCCGTAATCAGCGGGCCATGTAACGAACGGCTCGCACAAGGCGCGCCGTTCGGTGCGACAATGCTTTCCGCTTCTCGAAAATAATCGCGCGCTGCAGTTCTGCGCATCACAGGGGGAGGAAGCATGGAATCATTTGCCGTCTGGTATTACCTGCTGGTGGTTTTTCCGCTGGCGCTTGAGGCATTGGCCGGGCCAGTGCTGCTCAAACAGCGGGGCCTGAAAGTCGTGGTTCCGGCGCTCGCGGTGCTGTGGATCGCACCGGTGGCGCTCATGCACTATGCGGTCGGCGTCCCGGAGATATTTCACTGGCTGCTGCCGATCAGTCAGAAAACCTGGAGTCCATCCGTCGAAGCGCTGATTTGTTACGCGCTGCCGGTCTGGATTTCATTTGTCGCCTTCTGGATTGCGGCACGCGCCGGCGCCGGCATCATGGTGCAAAACATCGTCAGTGCGGTGGTCAGTGCGGTGCTGCTGTTTCTGGTGTCGCCGGCCCTGACGGCGGCGATTCTGCGGGCGCTCACCGGACACTGACTTCGCGGTTGTCGTGCTTGGAGCGCGGCGCCGGTCACGGCGTCGGGGCGTCGCGGTTACAATAGCGTTTTCCCCGGGTTTATCCATGGCGGATCCGGCAGTGCCGGCATCCGCCCGGACCATTGGTCATGTCGATCCGTCTCGTGCTGGTACTGGCGTTATGCAATATGGCGAGCCTGCGCGCCGGCCGCGTACTGTTCGCGCTCTGGGCGCTCAGTCTCGAGGCCACGCCGATCACGGTCGGCATGCTGGCCGCGTTATTTGCGCTGTTCCCCGGCGTCATGTCGTGGCCGGTCGGCATGGTTGCCGACCGTTTCGGTTCGCGCTGGCTGCTCACCGTTGGCACTGCGGGCACCGGTGTCGCCATGGCGGTGCCGTATTTTTTTCCCGGATTGCCGGCGCTGTTCGCGGCCGCCAGCATTCTCGGCTTTTCCTTCGCGTTGTATAACGTCGCGCTGCAAAACCTCATCGGCCTGATCAGCGGGCCGGAAAAGCGCACGCAGAACTTCAGCAATTTCAGTCTAGCCCAATCGATCGCGCAGTTTTTCGGTCCGCTGCTGGTCGGCTTTGGCATCGACCATGCCGGCTACGGTCCGACATGTTTGTACTTCGCGTTGTTGTCGATGGTGCCGGTGGCGATGCTGGCCGCGTGGGGGCATTCGCTGCCGCCGGGCACGCGCAGCGCCGCCGACAGCC
>CAZVDN010000131.1:6750-7872 GCA_964625665.1 uncultured Streptomyces sp.
AACTGATTCGTTGTCGCCAGAAACATCACAGAACTTGCCGCCGACAGCAGCAGCGTCCTGCATACGCTGAAGGACGCCGGGCTCTGGCGCATATTGGCCACCGGCAGTCTGGTGGTGGAGGGTATCGAGCTCTATCAGTTTTATCTGCCGGTCTACGGCCACTCGATCAACCTTTCGGCATCGGCCATCGGCGTCGTCGTCGCCATGTTTGCGGCGGCGTCTTTCGTCGTGCGGCTGGTGATGCCGTTGATTCTCGGCCGATTCAGCGAAAGAACCATTCTCGCGTATTCGTTTTATGTGGCGGCGCTGGGATTTCTGCTGTTGCCGTTCTTGCAGAGCGCGGTGGCGTTGTCGGTGGTTTCGTTCGTGATCGGGCTCGGTCTCGGTTGCGGACAACCGATCACCATGACGCTGGCCTTCAGCAATTCGGTGGCCGGGCGTTCCGGCGAAATCATGGGCCTGCGCATTACCATCAATAATCTGACGCGTGTGGTCGTGCCGATTGTTTTCGGCAGCATCGGCACACTGTTTGGAATGTTCGCTGTGTTCGGCATCAGCGCGCTGATGCTCGGCAGCGGCGGCGCGCTGACGCGCGACAAGTCGGCGCCGCGCGAGACGGGTTAACGCGTCAGCATCGCAACGGCCGTGCTGGCCAGCGGCACGTAAAACAGCATGCGCAGTTTGCGCTCGGGCAGCCTGTGCGCGAGAGCGACGCCTGCGCGCATGGTCAGCAGCGCGCCCGCGCACAGAGGCAGTCCCAGCTGCCATTCAATCTTGTCGTGATGCGCGTAAGTGGCGAGGCTCGCCAGCGTGCCGGGCGCGATGGCCGCAAAGGCGAGTCCCTGCGCTTTCTGCTGCGCCAGTCCGAAAAAGCGCGTCAGCATCGGCGGCGCGCAGATCGCGCCACCGATGGTGAAGAATCCGGTCAGCGTGCCGCAGAAGGCGCCGACCAGCGGCGACCAGCGCATGTCGAGCAGTTTGCGCGTGCTGCGCGGCGCGAAACGCGGCAGTTCCGAAATCACCATGTAGGACACCAGCAGCAGAAGGAACACCGAAAACACGCGGCGCAATTGCTGCGGGTCCAGATAAATGGCGAGCAGGGTGCCGAGATACCCCGCAACG
>CAZVDN010000131.1:7882-9197 GCA_964625665.1 uncultured Streptomyces sp.
GGCGGTGCGATCGGCGAGGGGAACGTCACCGCTTCAGCCGAGTTCAACGTGTACGTGGATCCCGAAGCAGCAGCAGAGGTCTTCGCCAGCGGCATACCGATCACCATGGTCGGGCTCGACGTAACGCATCTTGCGCGCATGGGCGCCGCCGAAACCGTTCGCCTCGACGCCGCCGGCAATCGCGAGTCCGATGGCATAGCGGCGGTCGACGCTGCCGTGACGGTAATAGTGCCAGAGGCCGAGCAGCGCCGTAGGTGAGGCCATGACATAGGTCGTGCCCTGGGCAAACTGCTGTTCGAGGCCGAAACCGAGCGCCAGTATGGGCACCGCAATCATGCCGCCTCCGACGCCGAAGAGCCCGCCGCCGAAACCGATCATTGCACCGATGCCGCCGATGGCGATCCATTCAAGCAGCATTGCGGTCATCAGGGGCGGTTGTCGTATGGAATGAATGGGCGGCGGCTGCCGCGGCGATGGCATTATTCTGAGGCAGTGACCCGGTCGTGGCAAATACTGCACGCCCCGCCGGCCACACGGTCTGGACGGCGGGGCTGCGCAGCCTGCTAGAATCCCTGCTCGATTGCGAACCGACGCGAGGAGCTCTGACCATGTCTGCCAAAGACCGCTACGTGCATCATTTCGAATTCATGAAGCAGGGCAACGTTCTCGGCGGTGCCTTGTCCACCGGCATGGGCGCGGCGTTTACCGGCGAGCGCGTGTATGTCGGTATCGTCACCAAGAAAAAAGGCACAGGTTCGAAGGCCCATTACCATCTCGACGAAACCTTCAACTACGTGCTCAAGGGCGCGCTCAAGGTGGTGATGGACGGCGAGGAATTCATCGTGCCGACCGGCGCGCTTCTGCATATTCCGCCGAAAGTCGTGCACACGGCGGTGGCCTCTGACGAAGGCGATGCGGTTTATCTGGTTTGCCGCGATACGACCAGCGACGGCAGCGGACTGCCGACCACCGTCGAGGTCTGAGCGCTGCGGCCCGAGGTGCAGGCCGAGCGCGGGCTTTTTTATTTTGCCGTCAGCGCGGCCAGCACCTTCGGCGGTGACATTGGCAGATCGGTGAGGCGTTTGCCGATCGCGTTGTGGATGGCGTTGGCCATCGCCGCCATCGGCGGCACGATATTGGCCTCGGCCATGCCTTTCACGCCGTAGGGGTGGTTCGGGTTCGGCACTTCGACCAGCACGCATTCGATCGGCACCATCAGATCGGATGCGACTGGCATCCGGTAATCGAGAAAACCCGCATTGCTCAGGTGGCCGTGCTTGTCGTAGATGTATTCCTCGTTGAGCGCCCAGCCGAT
>CAZVDN010000132.1:0-992 GCA_964625665.1 uncultured Streptomyces sp.
CTATATTGGTCGTTGAGAAGAAGTCGAAGTTTACCCGAAGGGGAGGACGCATGACCGGAATCATGGGGGTTATATCCTACGGTCTGGGCACGATCGCCGGATTTTTTGTGATCGGCCTGCTGCTGTTCTGGTTTATCCAGGACGTGACCCAGAAAAAGCATACGGTCCTGCGCAACTACCCCGTGATCGGGCGGCTGCGTTTCTTCTTCGAGCAGATGGGCGAATATTTCCGCCAGTATTTTTTTGCCGGCGACCGCGATGAAATGCCCTTCAACCGCGCCACCCGGGCCTGGGTCTATCGAGAGGCCAAAAACGAAGGCGGCATCATCGGTTTCGGTTCGAGCAACGATTTGCGCGAACCGGGCTCGATCATTTTCGTTAATCATCCGTTTCCAGTACTCGAAGAAGACCGCCTGCCGACGCCTTCGCTGATCATCGGCGCTGACCATTGCCGTTACCCTTTCGAAGCGCGCTCGATTACCAATATCTCGGGGATGAGCTTCGGCGCGATTTCCGAACCGGCGGTGCGCGCCCTGTCTCGCGGCGCCGGGGTTGCGGGCTGCTGGATGGATACCGGCGAGGGCGGATTGTCGCCGCACCATCTGGAAGGCGATTGCGATGTCATCATGCAGATCGGCACCGCGAAATACGGTATCCGCGACAGCGATGGCAATTTTTCGCCGGAGAAGGCGCGCGAGCTCTCGCACGTCGTCAAGGCGTTTGAAATCAAATTGTCGCAGGGCGCCAAGCCTGGCAAGGGCGGCGTACTGCCGGGCGGCAAGGTGACCGAGGAAATTGCGCGCATCCGTGGCATTCCTGCGGGCGTTGATTCGATCAGCCCCAACCGGCACCACGATATTGCCAATATCGACCAACTGCTCGACAAGGTGGTTTATATCCGCGATCTGACCGGCCGTCCGGTCGGCGTCAAAACCGCGATCGGCGGCTGGGATTTCATCAACGAATTGTGCGAGGCTGTGCTGCGGCGCGGC
>CAZVDN010000132.1:1002-9192 GCA_964625665.1 uncultured Streptomyces sp.
GTGCAGGATGCGCCGGATTTTCTGGTCATCGATGGCGGCGAGGGCGGCAGCGGGGCCGCGCCGGCGACCCTGATGGACCACATGAGCCTGCCGATTGCCGAAGCCTTGCCGCGGGTGGTTGATGCCCTGCTCGAATCCGGCCTCAAGGAGCGTATCCGCGTAATTGCCTCGGGCAAAATGGTGACGTCGGCCCGCGCTGCCTGGGCCTTGTGCACGGGGGCCGATTTCGTCAACACCGCGCGCGGCCCGATGTTTGCGCTGGGCTGTATTCAGGCCATGCGCTGTCATATGAATACCTGTCCGACCGGCATCACCACGCACAACAAGCGCCTGCAGCGCGGACTCGTCGTCGAGGAAAAATACACGCGCGTTGCCAATTACATTCGCAACATGAACAAGGAAATCGACATGATCGCGCATTCCTGCGGCTGCCGGCACGCCCGTGAACTGCGGCGCGAGCATGTGCGCATCGTCGAATCCGCCAACCGCAGCGTGGCGCTGAGCATGCTGCATCCCTACCCAGTGGACGCGGCGCGGGCGGCGGTCGAATAGGCTCCGCCAGCGGCCAAAAATAGGCCGTCATGGTCATTGAAATTCCGGAGGAATGCCCCATCTGACAGGCAGGACATTCACTGGACATTGCCGGAACCATGCGATTTGACAAATTCACGACGAAATTCCAACAGGCGTTCGCTGACGCGCAGAGCCTCGCCGTCGGGCAGGACAACCCCTATATCGAACCCCAGCACCTGCTGCAGGCGCTGTTGCAGCAGGAGGACGGCGGCACGGCATCGTTGCTCGCACGCGCGGGCGTCAATGTCCCGGCGTTGAAAACGGCGCTGGCCGCTGCGCTCAAGCGGCTGCCCAAGGTCGAGGGGCAGGGCGGCGAGGTCAATGTCTCGCGCGAGCTCACGGCATTGCTCAACCTCGCCGACAAGGAAGCCCAGAAGCATGACGACCAGTTCATTGCGTCGGAAATGTTCCTGTTTGCGCTGACCCAGGACAAGGGTGAAACGGGACGGTTGCTTAAACAGCATGGCGGGACGCGCGCGGCCATCGAGCAGGCAGTGGATGCGGTGCGCGGTAGCGAGAAGGTCAACAATCCGGAGGCCGAGGGCGCGCGCGAGGCACTGAAAAAATACACGGTTGACGTGACCGAGCAGGCGCGGGCCGGCAAACTCGATCCGGTGATCGGCCGCGACGATGAGATCCGCCGCGTCATCCAGATTCTTCAGCGCCGCACCAAAAACAATCCTGTGCTGATCGGTGAACCCGGTGTCGGCAAGACGGCGATCGTCGAAGGCCTGGCGCAGCGCATCGTCAACGGCGAAGTGCCGGAGACGCTGAAGAACAAACGCGTGTTGTCGCTGGATATGGCGGCAATGCTCGCCGGTGCCAAATACCGCGGCGAATTCGAGGAGCGCCTCAAGTCGGTCCTGAAGGAGATCGCACAGGATGCCGGGCGCACGATCGTCTTCATCGATGAGCTGCACACCATGGTCGGCGCCGGCAAGGCCGAGGGCGCGATCGACGCCGGCAACATGCTGAAGCCCGCCCTGGCGCGCGGCGAACTGCATTGCGTCGGGGCGACCACGCTCGATGAGTATCGCAAGTATGTTGAGAAGGACGCAGCGCTGGAGCGGCGCTTCCAGAAAGTGCTGGTGGATGAGCCTTCGGTGGAAAGCACGATTGCCATCCTGCGCGGCCTGCAGGAGAAGTATGAAGTGCATCACGGCGTCGATATCACCGATCCGGCGATTGTCGCCGCTGCCGAGTTGTCGCATCGCTACATCACCGACCGCTTCCTGCCGGACAAGGCGATCGATCTGATCGATGAGGCGGCTTCGCGCATCAAGATGGAGATTGATTCAAAGCCGGAAGTGATGGACAAGCTTGATCGCCGGCTGATCCAGCTGAAGATCGAGCGCGAAGCGGTGCGCAAGGAAAAGGACGAGGCTTCGCTGAAACGCATGGCGGCGCTCGAGGAGGAAATCACCCGTCTCGGCCGCGAGTATGCGGATCTCGAAGAGGTCTGGAAATCGGAAAAATCGCAGGTGCAGGGCTCTCAGCACATCAAGGAAGAACTCGAAAAGCTGAAGCTCGAAATGGAAGCGGCCACGCGCAAGGGCGACTGGCAGAAGGTCTCGGAAATTCAGTATGGCCGCATTCCGAAACTCGAGGCTCAGCTCAATCACGCCGATACGGTACCAGTTGCCGGCGCCAAGCCGCGCCTGTTGCGCACGCAGGTCGGCGCTGAGGAAATTGCCGAAGTGGTGTCGCGCGCGACCGGCATTCCGGTGTCGAAAATGATGCAGGGCGAGCGCGACAAGCTGCTCTTGATGGAAGAACGTCTGCATCAGCGTGTGGTCGGGCAGAACGAGGCGGTGCGTCTGGTGTCCGATGCCATACGCCGTTCGCGCGCGGGGCTGGCCGATCCGGACAAACCCTACGGGTCGTTCCTGTTTCTCGGGCCGACGGGGGTCGGCAAGACCGAACTGTGCAAGGCGCTGGCCGAATTCCTCTTTGATTCCGAAGAGCACATGATCCGCATCGACATGAGCGAATTCATGGAGAAGCACTCAGTCGCACGCCTGATCGGCGCGCCGCCCGGTTATGTCGGGTATGAAGAGGGCGGTTATCTGACCGAAGCGGTCCGTCGCAAACCCTATGCGGTGATTCTGCTCGACGAAGTCGAGAAGGCGCATCCCGATGTGTTCAATGTGCTGTTGCAGGTGCTTGACGACGGCCGCATGACCGACGGCCAGGGCCGCACGGTGGATTTCAAGAACACGGTCATCGTCATGACCTCGAACCTCGGTTCACAGATGATCCAGCAGATGAGTGGCGACGATTACCAGGTGATCAAGCTGGCGGTAATGGGCGAGGTCAAGGCGCAGTTCCGGCCGGAGTTCGTCAACCGCATCGACGAAATCGTCGTGTTCCATGCACTGGACGAGAAAAACATCGCTTCGATCGCGCGCAAGCAGATCGGCCTGCTGGAGAAACGGCTGGCGAAAATGGAAATCCGTCTCGACGTTTCGGACGCGGCAATCAAGCGCATCGCGGAGGCCGGCTTCGACCCGGTCTACGGGGCGCGGCCGCTCAAACGGGCGATCCAGTCGGAACTGGAAAACCCGTTGGCCAAGCGCATTCTGGAAGGCGGTTTCGCCGCCAAGGACACGGTGCGCATCGATGTCGAAAAGGGGGCGCTGCGTTTCAACAAGGCCTGATCGCGGCAGACTGCATGCGCGCCGGCAGGGGGGCGGCGTTATAATCGCCTCCTTTCCCGGGCATCCTGCCCGTCATTTGAGTGGTGAACATGAGCGCTAAAAAATCCCTGTCTGGTGCGGCGGCCTGTTCAACGGCCTTGCTGATGGCGATGACCGCCGGCGTTGTTGCAGCGCAGAACTTTCCCAATCGGCCACTGCGGCTGGTGGTGCCGTTTTCGCCGGGCGGCGCGGCCGATGTGCCGGGCCGTATTCTGACGCAGAAAATGAGCGAGGCGATGGGCCAGCAGGTGATCGTCGACAATCGTCCCGGCGCCGGTTCGACCATCGGCGCGGAGTCGGTGGCCAAAGCGCCGGCCGACGGCTACAACCTGTTGATGATCAGCAACACCCATTTCGTCAGTGCGGCGCTCTACAAAAAGCTGGCCTATGACTCGGTGACGGATTTCGCGCCGGTCACACAGGTGACGAGTGCGCCGAACGTGATTGTCGTGCATCCGTCGCTGCCGGCCAAAAGCGTCAAGGAACTCATTGCGCTGGCCAAGGCCAAGCCCGGCAAAATCGATTACGCTTCTTCAGGCAATGGCAGCACCCAGCATCTGACCGGTGCTTTGTTTACCAAAATGGCGGGCATCGACATGGTGCATATTCCGTATCGCGGCAGCGGCCCGGCAACGGCGGACCTGCTGAGCGGTCAGGTCACGGTCGGGTTCCCTGGAATTGCCGGCATGCTGCCGCAGATCCGCGCTGGCAAGTTGCGCGCGCTGGCGGTGACCAGCGGCAAACGCTCGCCGGAACTGCCCGACACGCCGACGGTGGCCGAGGCGGGGTTGAAAGGTTATGACGTCACTGCATGGTTCGGCGTTGCAGCGCCGAAAGGGACGCCGCGCGACGTCATCATGAAACTGCATGGCGAATTGCTGCGCATCGTCAAAACGCCTGATGTGCAGAAGCAGTTGCTCAATGCCGGCCAGGAAGTCGCGTGGCAGGAAACGCCGGAACAGTTCGGCGAAATGCTGAAATCCGAAGCGGCAAAGTGGGCGCGGATGGTCAAGGAATCCGGCGCCCAGGTCAATTGAGTTATGGCGCTATTCACGGCGCCGTGACGTGAAACTCGGCGCGCTCCTGCGCGTCGAGCTGGGCCAGCAGGCCCGTCTCCCAGGCCAGGTATTGCAGCATGGCGGCGCGATTGCCCGCGTGGCGGTCGTGCACGAAGAAGAGGTGGTCGATGCATTCTTCGTCAGCCGGTTTTTCCGGTGACGCCTCGGTCGGCAGACCAGCCTTGATCCACGCAGCGATGCCGCCATCGAGCAGTTTTACATCGGCCTTGCCCGCCGCAGCGAGTTCAGCGGCCGCCAGTTGGGCAACGCCGACGTCGTCACAGACCAGAACCAGCGGGCCAGTCACCTTGCGCACATCGGCGACAATGCGGGTGCGGTTGCTCCAGCGGCTGCCCGGAACATGGGCGCGCCGGTAATTCATGCTGTAGTTCAGATCAAATGCGGTGGCGCGTTTGGATTCGAGCGCCTGTTTTAGCGCATCCGAAGTAATTTTCGGCAGTTCCGGCAGCGCGACCATCGGCAGCGGCGGCACGCGCAGACCGGCGTTGATGCCGCCGGCCAGCACGCTGACTTCGTAGCCGAGTTGCACGAGCCAGCTCGCGACGACGGGCGCACGCACACCTTCGCCATCGATGAGGACGATGCGCGCGTGGCGCGCGGCGACCCACTGGTCGGTGGCCTGGATCAGTTGTCCGCCGGGGGCATGCACACTGCCCGGAATCGCATTCTGCGCAAACTCCTCAGGCGTGCGCACATCGCACAGATAGGTCGTGCGTGTCTGGTCCTGCAGCCACTGCGAAACGACGTCGGCTGAAACTTCCTGCACATTGAAGCGTTGCATCAGTTGTTGCGCCGATTTGCGTGACGACGGCAGCGTTTTCGCATCGATGGTGGCCGGGTAGCGGCGGGTCGCCTGTTTTTCCAGTTTGAAGTCGGCGAGGTACCAGCCCTGGGTGCCGTTTTCGAGCGCCACCACCGGGTTTTTGACGCCGAAATTGATCAGTGTTTGCGCGCCGATGATGGAGCGCGTGCGGCCCGCGCAGTTGACGACGATGGTGGTTTCCGGATCGGGCACCAGGGTGGCAATCCGGTAGGGCAGCTCGGCATTCGGGCAGCAGATGCCGCCGGGGATGTTCATCTTGTTGTATTCGGCAAACGGGCGGCCGTCGAGCACAATCAGGTTTTCACCGGCCGCCTGCCGGCGCGCCAGTTCCTGCGCAGTGATGCGCGGCGTATGGCATGCGTGTTCGACGAGTTCGCCGAGGGTTTTGCTCGGCACATTGACGCCGCGAAACAGGCTGTAGCCGGCCGCCGACCAGGCGCGCGTGCCGCCGGCGAGCACCGATACATTGCTGTAACCCAGTGCGATCAGTTTTGCGGCGGCGGTACTGGCGATGCCCGATGCGCCGTCGTCGCAGAGGACGCAGCGTGCGTTTTTGCGCGGCAGCAGCTGGTAAATATCGAGCTCCAGGCGGCTGTAGGGCAGCGGAGTTGCGAACAGCAGGTGGGATTCGCCGAACTGACCGGCTTCGCGCACGTCGAAGACGGCGATTTCGGCGCCGTCGTGCAACATGGTTTTCAAATCGGCAGCGCTGGTGGTTTTGACGGGGCTGGCATTCATTGCAGATTCCTGTGGTCTGAGAAACGAGGAGGCATTAAACCATCAGCAGCGGAACTCCGCTGACGATGAGCAGAATGGCGATAAAGCGGCGAAACATCGGCTGGTTCAAATTGGCGTGAATATGATTGCCGAGAAAGGCGCCGGTTGCCATCAGGGGCAGGGCAAAGGCGCAGGCCATCATGGCGTCGTGATTGAAGGCGCCCATCGCGTAATAGCCGGCGCCGCGCACGCCGCCGAGCACGAACAGCATGGCGGCCAGGGTCGCGCGAAACTGGTCTTTGGGCAGGTGCTTCATGTCGAAGTAAACCGCGTAAAACATGCCGGCCATCGATCCGAACAGCGTGCCCGACAGGCCGGCGGTCGCACCCGTCACCGGGCGCATCAGCCGCAGCGGCAATTGCCAGCCGGCCTGCGGCCGGAATGAGCGATACAGCGCCTGTCCGCCGTAGCAGAGCACCACCGCGCCCAACGCATGGGCGATGGTGGCAGCGTCGAACACATTGAAGAAATAGAGACCGATCGCGGCCCCGACCATCGAGGATGGCAGCAGTTGCCACAATTCCCGCCAGATGACGTGTTTGGCATCGCCGAAAAGAATGGTGCAGGACGACAGCACGCCAAGCACGGTGACCACGGGCACGATGATTTTCATCGGCAGGACCAGGGCCAGCAGCGGAATCGTCACGGCGCCGAAGCCTGCTCCGCCGCGGATCGCATAGGACAGCACCACCACGGCGCAGGCGTAGCCGATCTGGAACGGGCCGAGATTATCCATGCCGGAACGAGGGTTGTAAGGAAATTGCCGCTGTGCCGACCACCATGCGTGGATAATAACGGTTGACGGCGCGATACCGGTCGGGCAGTCGTTGATCCGGACGGCAACAATCGGGGGGCAGGCTATGGCAACAAATTCCGAAGGGCAGGCGGGGCAGATTAAGAATGTTCATCCCCTCGCCGTGCGCATCACGCACTGGGTCAATGTGTTTGCGATGTTCATCATGGTTACCAGTGGCTGGCGCATTTACAACGCATCGCCATTGTTCGACTTCAGGTTTCCGCGCGACCTGACGCTCGGCGGCTGGCTTGGAGGCGCGTTGCAATGGCATTTCGCCGCGATGTGGATACTCGTCATCAACGGCCTGATTTATCTTGCCTACGGCGTGGTCACACGACATTTTAAGGCAAATTTTCTGCCACTGACGCCGCGCAGTGTCTGGCAGGAATTCACTAATGCCTTGCGTGGGCGGATCAAACATGAACTCGGCGTTTATAACGCTGTTCAGCGTGCCGCCTATGTCGGCGTGATCGGCGTGATCGTGCTGCTGGTGTTGTCGGGCATCGCCATCTGGAAACCGGTGCAGTTTCAGGGACTGGCGGCGCTGATGGGCGGATTCGAAGGCGCCCGCTGGGTTCATTTCATTGCGATGGCCCTGGTGATTTTGTTTGTGGCGGTGCACGTTGCCATGGTGGCCCTGGTGCCGCGCACCCTGTTGCCGATGTTTACAGGGCGTGCCGCAATTCAGAAACACGGAGGCTGAGATGGAACGCGAAGAAAAGAAGAGGCTGGACCGCAATCTGATTGCGCCGGGCCGCGAAATCGTCAAACTCGAACGCCGCCTGTTCCTGAAAAAAGGCCTGAGCCTTGGTGCGTTGACCATGCTGAGCGGTTGCGATGTCACCGACGCCGAGAGCGTGCAAAAAGTGCTCTGGACCATGTCGCGCTGGAATGATGGCGTGCAGGCGGCGATTTTTGATCCGAACAAGCTGGCACCGACCTATCCGGAAAGTGCGATTACCCAGCCGTTTCCGTTCAACGCGTTTTACGCCGAGGCCGAGGCGCCCCGCGTTGACGGCTCCGGCTACAGGCTGGAGGTCGGCGGCCTGGTGCGCGAAAAAGCGCCGTGGACGCTGGAGCAACTCTACGCGCTGCCACAGACCAGCCAGATCACGCGCCACATCTGCGTCGAAGGCTGGAGCGCGATCGGCAAATGGACCGGTGCGACCTTCCGCACTTTTCTTGAGCGCGTGGGTGCCGATCTTACGGCGAAATACGTGGGTTTCAAATGCGCCGACAATTACTACACCAGCATTGACATGCCGACGGCGCTGCATCCGCAGACGCAGATGACGTTCAAGTTTGGCGATCAGATCCTGCCGGTGCGTTACGGTTTTCCGATGAAAATGCGCATCCCGACCAAGCTCGGTTTCAAGAACCCGAAACATATCGCCGCCATTTTTGTCACCAATGACAATCCCGGCGGCTACTGGGAGGACCAGGGCT
>CAZVDN010000133.1:0-5456 GCA_964625665.1 uncultured Streptomyces sp.
GTGCTGGACGCCGCGGCCGCGGCCCAGGGTCTGCGCCTGGATGACGCCGCTCGCGCGCGCCTCGCGGCCTACGTCGCGCTGGTGCGCAAGTGGGGACGCATCGCCAACCTGACCGGCGACGCCACGCCCGCGGTGTTCGCCGCCAGGGCTACCGAGAGATCCTGCGGGGGATTGGTGATACCCGGACCCGGAACTATCGCGTACGACGCAGTCGGCAATATCGCAAGCTCCTGAGCGGTAAATTTCTGGCCTGCGCGAATGGGAAACGGCTTGGCGACGCCACGCATCATGGCATCAATGCGCGTAGCGCTCCACGCCGGAATGGGTTTGTCGTTCGCCCCCCCCGCCGCGGGCTTGCTGCCCCTTAAATGACCGACCGGGATCAGCACCGCACCGGTTGACGCAATGACCGCCTGGCCGGCGCGATACTGCAGCAATTTCTCATCGCTGCCCGACGATTGGCTTTCACGGGCCTGTCCGGCTGCACCGCCATAGGTTGCATTCAGCGCATCGCACCACACCACAACGGTATGCACTTCGCCCGGAATGTTTTTGAGGCTTATAGGCACGTTGAACACGAAATCCGGCGCTTCTCTGGCCGGCCCTTGTTGTGCGGCATTCGCAAATCCCGTGACGCCCAGCGCCAGCACGCACGCCATCAATTTTTTGAAGTTCATGATTTCCCCTGTCGATTGAATTATTTCAGTTGGCCCGTGCCGCGGAAGACCAGCGGCGCCGTTTGCACCTGGACCGTTTCCCAATTCTTGAGCGAATCGGACAACCCGAGAGAGCCGGTGCCGCGGAACACCAGCGGCGCGGTCTGCACCTGCACGGTTTCCCAGTTCTTGAGGCTGTCGGACATGCCCAGCGATCCGGTGCCGCGAAACACCAGCGGCGCCGTCTGCACCTGCAAGGTTTCCCAGACGTTGGTACCACCGAAAATCTGCGATGAGGGCGCCGGCCCGCCCTGCGCGCCGGACGAACCGCCGGCGCCGCCGGGTGAACCGAAAATGATCTGATTGGGTGGCTTGGCCGGCGGCTTCGGCTGGTCCGCCGCCAGCGCCGAACCTGCCGCCAGCATGAGGCCGCAGGTACCATGTAATAAAACGATTCTTAATCGCCGCATTTCCTGTTCTCCGTGAAAGCGTGCCCGAAACAAACGTTGATCGCGTGCGGGAGAACGTGCAGCCGCAAAGCCGCAAGGAATTCGGCGCCCCCCATGCACCAGACGGGTTTATATCATGTTAGCGCCGGATATAACCACTACTGCGGCGGACGCCTTTGATAACGCGCCCCGAATCCAACCGCCGACCCGCGTTTCAATTGCGGTTCGATCACCGCAAATTCGTTGTGACTTTGGTCACAAATTGATACGATCAGCGCCAATTCCAATCCAGTAAAAAACCATTGCGTCACCGGCTTCATCCGCATTCCGGACCCGGCAGCAGTGTAAACAGAATGCGACAGACGCAAACGATCAAAATGGCCGGCGGTGACGATGCCGTGCTCCTCCTGCACGGCCTGGCCAGCAGCCCGCTGGAAATGTTTTCCCTCGCCGCCGCGCTCAAGCAACGCGGCTTCAGTGTCGAAGTGCCGCATCTGCGCGGATTTGGTTTCGGCTCCGACGTGACCGATTACGAAAACTGGCTCAGTCAGGTTGTTGCCGTCTTCGACCGCCTGAAGGGCGAATACCGCACGGTATCGGTCGGCGGACTGTGCATCGGCTCAGTACTGAGCCTCGCGCTTGCCAACGAACGGCCGCGCGAAGTCTGCGCCCTATCTCTGCTTTCGACCACGCTGTTCTACGACGGCTGGTCGATCCCTTGGTACCGCTTTCTGATGCCGCTGTGGTTTCACACGCCGGTACGCCATCTCTATACCTATACGGAAAGCGAACCCTACGGCATCAAGAACCCGGAAATCCGCGCGCGCATCGCGCGCTCGATGCGCAGGGGGTTCTCCGAGGCCGGTGCTTCGCGCATCACGATGAGCCACGTTTATCAGGCCAGCCGTCTGAGTCGCCATGTCATGCGCAATCTGCCGGACATCACCGCGCCCGCCCTGGTCATGCACGCCATCGACGACGAGACCGCCAGTCCGAAGAGTGCCGAATATGTGATGCAGAACATCGGCTCCGCGATCAAGCGCAAGGTCTATCTCGGCGACAGCTACCACATGATTACACTGGACAACGAACGCGATGCAGTGGCCGCCGAAACCGGCGCTTTCTTCAAGACCCAGGCGGAGAATTCGCTGCCGCTGCACATGCCGGCCGTGGCCAGCGTGCCTGTGCCACAGAAAATCGCGGGCTCCGCCGCAGGCCGCTAGACGGCGCCGTCAGGCCAGTTCTTCCGCCGAAGGCTCAAGCAGGAATTTGCAGCGCTTGAGCAACGCCTGCACAAAGGCATTGTGGTGCCTGAAATACAGGCGCGTCGGGCGCTGCACGGCACCGATCATGCGTTTCGAATAATAACTGCCGACCCCGAGATCGAATTCGCGCACACCACCGGCGACGCCGCGCAGGATCGATTGCAGCACCATGCCAAAATACAGATCGAATTGGCGGTTGCGCGTGTAATCCATGCCGACGTATTTGCCCGACATGCGCGCGCCCTTGCGCAGCCACTGCACGAAACCGATCATCCGACCATTTTCACGGGCGATAAGATAGCTGCTGATCGGCGCGGTCAGCCGGAAGTAATCTGCGTTGAGTTCCTCGAATTGCAGATCGGCGCGCGCGGCGGTATTGCCGTAGAGCGCATAAACCTCATCGATCGCCTCAACAGGCAACGGGTTATCCGGGGTGTATGAGGAAAATTCAAGCGCCGCGCTTTTGCGCAGCTTCCTCAACACGTTTTTGCGCACGTTGCGCGACAGTGCCGCCGGATAATCCCCGCCCGCAGCCAGCATATTGATGGGCAATCCGTCGACCTCGACAAACCCGTCGAGCGGCAGCGCTTCCGCAAACCATTTGTAGGCGATTGCCGCACCCTTGTCGCGCAGCACGCCGTTCACCGCCTGCAACACCTCCGCTGAAATTTCGCCTTCAATGCGGCCTTGATCGGTGGACGGGTGACCGACGCAGGCGACGCGAAAGCGCAGCGGCGCCAGCAGGTGTTTCAGCCAGACATGGGTGACCAGCGTGTTCATCCGGTATTCGGTGGTGAAATACGGCACGACGCTGACGCGTACTTCATTGCGATAGACCAGCAGATAACCGAAACGAAAATCGCCGATGCCGGCGGCCTGAAACGCGCGCAGAAAACGATGGTCCTCGGGTTCAGCTGCAGCGAAATCTTCAGGACACTCACCGGCCTCGACGATGCGGATCACGGCGTCGGTCACGCCTTCGCCGGCATCGACCGCGCGAGGCTGCCGATCCATTTAAGGTCCTTGCCGTGTTTGCCTTCGATGCGCGACAGCGGCCCGACGAATTGTTCGTAGCTCGCATCCGCCATGCGCAACCGCAATTGCATGGTTTCGCCATCCCCGGACAGGCCGACACGATCGCAGGCGCGCGCAACACGTTCGGTGTCTTCCGGATGCACCGCCGCCAGCCAGCCGGATTCGCCAAGCAAGCCGGCATCGAGCCCCGTGTAACGGTAAAACGCCTCGTTCAGATAGTCGAATTCACCGCCCACGCGCCGCATGTAGAGGATTTGCGGAACACTCGCCGCGAGTGAACGAAAACGCTCCGAACTCTCCTCGGCCTGGCGTTCTGCGAATTCGCGCTCCATATTGCTGCGCTCGAGCATTTCGAGCCGCGACTGCAGAACGTCTTTCATCAGACTCATCGCATATTTCGAGCGCTGCAGGTCCTCGATCAAGGCGATCGCCAGCAGCGACACCGTGAGATAGCCGCCGACAATCAGCACATCCAGCAGCTCAGGCACCAACAGCGTGTTGTAGGGCGGCACGAAAAAATAAGTGCCCAGCAACAGGCCGCCGGTGACGGCGAACAACGCGGGGCCAAGGCCGAGAAAAAACTCCACCAGCAGCGCCGTAACGGTAAACAGCAGGAAGGGATAATCGGACTTCAGCAACGGGTGCAATTGGAAGCGAATGAAAAACGCGAGGCCCACCGCGCAGGCGGCTCCCGCGTAGGACTGCCAGCCGCCGCGCGCCCAGCGCCGCGCATTGCGGACGGCAAAACCGTCATCGTTGGATTTCGTACGTTCCATCGGGCTGAAATCGGGCTGAAAAGTGATCCGGAAGAACGGGCGGATGCGGCTGCCCGGGAGCCGCACTCATCTTAGCGGATGGCCTCTGCGCTGAGAAGCATGCAACCGCCTCGCTACAAATCAATCACGCCTCCGGCTGCCCGGGCATTGCGTGTTTGTATACCGCCACGCCCTGTGGTAGCGTCGCGGTTCCATTGTTCAACCTGGGGGATAAACACAATGAAAATGAACCGCAAACTGATGCTCGCCGGCGCCGTGGCACTGGCCATCGGCGGCATCGCCGGCTGCGCATCGACGCCCGAAAACAGCATGACGTTCTTCGTCACCAGTGTGGGCAGCGGCAAAGGCGCCGACCTTGGCGGCCTCGCCGGTGCTGATGCGCATTGCCAGAAACTGGCCGCTGCTGCAGGCGCCGGCAACCGCACCTGGCGCGCCTATCTGAGCCAGCAGGCGATCGGTGGTCTTCCCGCCGTCAATGCGCGTGACCGCATCGGCAGCGGCCCATGGACGAACGCCAAAGGCGCGGTCGTCGCTTACAACGTTGACGAACTGCATGGCAACAATAACCTGACCAAGCAGACCGCGCTCACTGAAAAAGGCGCCATGGTCAACGGCCGTTCGGACAAACCGAACACGCACGATGTGCTGACCGGTTCCGACTGGTACGGCCGTGCCTATCCGGCCGGAACCGACATGACCTGCGGTAACTACACCAAGAGCGGCGCGGACGGCCAGGTTCAGGTCGGCCATACCGACCGTGAAGGTCTGAGCGATGACCCGATCGCGCGCGCCTGGCATTCGTCGCACACCTCGCGCGGCGGCTGCAGCCAGGATGCATTGCGCGGCACCGGCGGCGCCGGGCTGTTCTACTGCTTCGCGGCGAAGTAATTCACGCCGGCAGGCGAGCCTGCAAAACGCGCCCTCAAGGGCGCGTTTTTTTCGTCCGTTATTTTTTCTGTCCGCGCGCGCGGCAGTTGAACGGCAGAAAGGTGTCGGGGATATTGGTTTCGTTTTTCCCCTTGACCACCATTTTCTCCGGCGCTTCGGCGCTGCCGCAGACCCAGGCCACCGGCACCACCGGCGTGTCTTCGACCACCGCCGGCCGCAGCGTGAGCACCTTGCCATTGATGACGCCGTTGGCGCGGTTGCCGAACGTGACGTTGATCGCGCCGTCCTTCACCGCCACCGACTTGACCAGATTGCTGACGATCTTGTCCGGCACCGGCAGCAGCACATCGGCGTTGTCGCGCGGGAATGTCTGCGTCATCGACCAGG
>CAZVDN010000133.1:5471-9179 GCA_964625665.1 uncultured Streptomyces sp.
TTGATTTCATTGCGCACGATGGAGTCCTGGAAATTCGGCGCCGCCAGCAGGGCGAGGATGGCGACGATGGCAATCACCACCATCATCTCGACCATCGTGAAGCCGGAGGCCTGTCGTGCCGGTGCAGCGCTGCGGGGCATATTCATCGCTGCGATGATAGCTGATGCGGTGTTTGGCGGAAATGGGGCAAAATCACGACTTCCGTGATTTCCGCCGCGTGCAGATTGATCGCTCCCATGTCGAAACACTTTCTCGCTGCATTCGCCGGCGCACTGCTGCTGACAGCACAATGTGCCGCAGCGCAAACCGGCGCATTTCCGCTGCGCCCGATCCGCATGGTGGTCGGCTTCACCCCCGGCGGCCAGCCCGATATCACCGCGCGCATGCTGGCGCCGAAACTCTACGAAGCGTTCGGTCAGCAGGTCATCGTCGACAACCGTCCGGGGGCGGGCGGCGTGGTTGCGGCAAAAATCGTTGCCGATGCCGCGCCTGACGGGCACACGCTGTTGTTCGTCTCGTCGTCGCATGTGGCGATCCCGGCGGTGCGCGCCAAACTGCCCTATGACACGTTGCGCGATTTCGCCGCCATCACGCTGACCTCGACTGCCTGCTATGTGCTGGTGGTGCCGGCCACGCTGAACGTCAAAAATGCGCAGGAACTGATCGCGCTGGCCAAAGCGAAACCGGGCCAGCTCAATTACGGTTCGGGCGGTACCGGCAGCGGCGCGCATTTTGCCGCCGAGATGTTCAAACACACCACCGGCATCGATGCCGTGCATGTGCCCTATCGCGGCATTCCCGAAGGCATCACCGATCTGATCAGCGGGCGCCTGCAGTTTTTCATGTCGCCGCTGGCCAGTGCAGTGTCACTGGTGCGCGACGGCAAAATCCGCGCGCTGGCCGTCACCGCGAAAAAACGCGTTGCCGTCTACGCCGATGTGCCGGCACTGGCCGAGTCGGGCCTTCCCGGTCCGGCAAAAACACCGCGTGCCATCATCGACAAACTCAACCGCGAAATCACCGGCGCCCTCAACCAGCCCGAAATCCAGCAGCGCCTGCTGTCGATGGGCGCCGAGGCCGCGCCGAACAAACCCGCCGAGTTCGACAAACTGATCGCCGAGCAGGTCGCCCTGACGATCAGACTCGCGCGCCAGGCCGGCATCAAACCGGAATAGCGCGCGCCGTCACGCTTCACCCGGATTCGGCTAAAGCATTTCGAGCGGTCGCGGCCCCGACGGCGGCGGAAACAGCCGGTCGATTTCCGCGCGCTGTGCGGCATTGAGTTTGATTTCCAGCGCGGCGGCGTTTTCGCGCACGCGCGTGCTGTCGCCGCTTTTCGGAATCACGATGACATCCTCGTTGCCGAGCAGCCAGGCCAGCGCAAGTTGCGCCGGCGTCACGCCGAGACCTGCCGCCAGTGCAGCGAACGCTTTCTGTTTAAGCAGGCGCGCCTGTTCGAGCGGCGAATAGGCCATCACCGGCACGCGCCGTTCGCGCAACCAGGGCAGCAGGTCCCATTCGATGCCGCGACGCAGCGGGTTGTAGAGCAACTGGTTGACGGCGGTCGCCGCCCCGCCGGCACACTGCCACCACTCGCGCATATCGGCTGCATCGAGATTGCTCACACCGTAGTGGCGGATCTTGCCGGCGCGCTGCAACGCAGTGAAAGCTTCGAGCGTTTCGCTGAAGGGCTCGCTGCCGCGCCAATGCAGCAAATAGAGATCGATGCAGCCGGTCTTCAACCGCTTGAGGCTTTGTTCGCAGGCGGCCAGCGTGCCGCGCCGGCTGGCGTGATTGGGCAGAACCTTGCTGACGAGAAACACCTTGTCGCGTTGACCGGCGATCGCTTCGGCCACCAGCGATTCGGCACGGCCGTCGCCGTACATTTCGGCGGTATCGATCAGCGTCATCCCGAGATCGACGCCGCAGCGCAAGGCGTCGATCTCGGCGCGGCGTCTGGCCTGGTCATCGCCCATGTTCCAGGTGCCCTGCCCCAGTGCAGGCACGCGTCCGCCGTCAGGCAGCACCACGGTCTTCATCGGACTCCCGTTGCAGTAATGGGTTGCGCAATCTTACGCCGGTGCGCAATACCGGCGTTTTCGAATTCGATGCCAGCGACTATACTGCCGGAAAACATAATCGCTGTTGCAGCGTTGGAGGAGTCTGATGAAACACCACTGCCGGAATGCAGTTCTTGCCGTGCTGCTTGCTCTGAGCACCGCGGCGGCACAGGCACAAAATTATCCGGCGCGCCCGATCCGCATGCTCTGTCCGATTGCGCCGGGCGGCGGTCTCGACGTGATTGCACGGGCGATCGCGCCGGGCCTGTCGGAAAACCTCAAGGCCTCGGTCGTCGTCGACAACCGACCCGGCGCCAGCGGAGCGATTGCGATGGAAGTCACCGCGCGCGCCGCGCCCGACGGTTACACCGTGGTCATCATGAGCGTGACGGCGGTCATTTACCCGGAGATGAACAAGACCCCCTACGACGTGGTGCGCGATTTCGCGCCGGTGACGCAAGTGTCCGCCTCGCCCTATGTGCTGGCCGTGCATCCGTCATTGCCGGGCACGCTCGGCGAATTCATCGCTTACGCCAAAGCCAATCCGGGCAAACTGGCCTACGGCTCCTCCGGCGTCGCCTCGCTGCAGCAACTGTCGGCGGAACTCTTTTCCTCGATCACCGGGATCAAGATGGTGCACGTGCCCTATAAAGGCATCGGCGCCGGTTTTCCCGACCTCATCGCCGGCCGCACGCAACTGACGATCTCCAGCACAGCGTCGATGGCGGGCCTCTTCCGTTCGAAATACCTGCGCCCGCTGGCGGTCACCACGGCGCAACGCACGCCGATGCTGCCCGATGTGCCGACGATGGCGGAATCCGGCGTGCCCGGGTTTGTCGTCACACAATGGCACGGGTTGCTGGCGCCCGCCGGCACGCCCAAGGCCATCGTCGACCGCCTGCAGCAGGGTGTGGCGACGATGCTGAAAAGCCCCGATGTGCTGACGCGGCTCGCCGCGGACGGCACCGATCCGGTCGGCAGCACGCCGCCGCAGTTCGCCGCACACATGAAGTCCGAGCGCGCGAAATGGGTGAAGGCCATCAAGGACGCCGGCATCACGATCCAGTAGACCGCCGGTTCTATTCGCGCAGGCCCGCGTCGTCGATCAGCTTGCCCATGCGCGTCATTTCGCTTTTGATCACGGCCGTCGCATCCTGCGGCGTGCTGGCGATCACCTCGAGGCCCGCATTGAACAGTCGATCTTTCACGTCGGCCTGTTGCAGCGTGCGCACGACTTCGGCGTTGATGCGGGCGATCACTGCGGCCGGCGTTTTCGCCGGCGCGAACAACACCGTGCGCGACTGCGACTCGTAACCTGGCACGCCGGCCTGCGCCATCGTCGGCAGGCCCGGCGCCAGCGCCGAGGGTTCGAGGCTGGTCACCGCGAGCGCGCGCAGCCGCCCCTGACGGATGTGCTGCGCCACCGACCCTGCGCTCGGAAATATCAAATCGATCTGCCCGCCGATCACGGCGTTGAGCGCCGCACCCGCCCCCTTGAAGGCGATGCGTTCGATTTTGGCGCCGGTCATCGATTTGAACAATTCGGCGGCCAGATGATTGCCGGCCCCGGTCGAACTCGAACCGTAATTGAGCTCACCGGGGCGCGCCTTCGCCAGCGCCACCAGCTGCGGCACCGATTTCACCGGCA
>CAZVDN010000134.1:0-3066 GCA_964625665.1 uncultured Streptomyces sp.
CTCCCGACATCCTGCTCCCAAAGCAGGCGCGCTACCAGGCTACGCTACACCCCGGAATTCCGCCAAATCGGGCGCAAGCCAGATTCAGATTACGTCCGCACCAAAGGCGCGTAATATACCTCCGGCACCCTCCGTGGTCAACGAAACACCCCCCGGATGCGCCTTTGAAACGATTGCTTGCACCCCCCTATTATTTCTGCTATTAAAGCACCTTTTTTCGAGTATCGGATCCATCGATGGCCTCAGAACTGCACAAGACCTACCCGCCCTACAAGGCCAAGGCACGCGAGGAGTACATGAATCCCCGCCAACTCGAGCACTTCAAAACGATGCTCGAGACCATGAAACGCGAACTGTCCCAGGACATCGACCGCACGGTGCACACGATGCAGGATGAGGCGACGATTTTCGCCGATCCCAATGATCGCGCCAGTCAGGAATCGGACATGTCACTGGAACTGCGCAACCGTGACCGCGAGCGCAAACTGATCAAGAAGATCGAGGAGACCATCGCACGCATCGATGCCTCCGAGTATGGCTACTGTGACAGCTGCGGCGTCGAAATCGGTCTGAAACGCCTTGAGGCGCGTCCTACAGCCACGCTTTGCATCGACTGCAAGACGCTCGACGAACTGCGGGAAAAACAGGTTGCCAAATAGTTGATCGGCTTTTGCCTGCTGACAACCGGGGCAAACAATAAAAATGGCAGCCCGTTGGCTGCCATTTTTATTTCCGCCTGGATCCCGCGGTAAACGTTACTGCACCGCCTGCGGCTGTTCCTGCGCATCAGCGGCGGCGGCCTTCATGCTCAGGCGCAATCTGCCTTTTTCATCCGCCTCGATCACCTTGACGCGCACGGCCTGACCTTCTTTCAGGTAGTCGGCAACGGCATTGACGCGCTCATTGGCGATCTGGGAGATGTGCAACAGACCGTCCTTGCCCGGCAGGACGCTGACAATCGCGCCAAAATCCAGCAGCTTGAGCACGGTGCCATCGTAAACGCGGCCCACTTCAACGTCCGCTGTGATCTCCTCGATACGCCGGCGCGCCAGCTCCCCGCCTTCCGACGAAACGCAGGCGATCGTCACCGTGCCGTCATCGCTGATATCAATGGAAGTGCCGGTCTCTTCAGTCAGCGCGCGAATCACCGCGCCGCCTTTGCCGATCACATCACGGATTTTTTCAGGCTTGATCTTGAGCGTGATCATGCGCGGCGCAAAGGCCGACAATTCGGTGCGCGGCTGGTCCATCGCGCCCTTCATTTTTTCGAGAATGTGCAAACGGCCCTCGCGCGCCTGGATCAGCGCGGCATGCATGATCTCCTTCGTAATCCCGGTGATCTTGATATCCATCTGCAGCGCGGTAATGCCGTTTTCGGTACCCGCCACCTTGAAGTCCATATCGCCGAGGTGATCTTCGTCACCCAGAATGTCCGACAAAACCGCAAAGCGGTTGCCTTCCTTGATGAGCCCCATGGCAATACCCGCGACATGTGCTTTCATCGGAACGCCGGCGTCCATCAACGCGAGACAACCGCCGCAAACAGACGCCATCGAGCTCGAACCGTTCGATTCGGTAATTTCCGAAACCACGCGCATCGAATAACCGAACTCTTCAGCCGTCGGCAGGACCGCCAGCAATGCGCGTTTCGCAAGACGGCCGTGGCCGATTTCGCGGCGCTTCGGCGAACCCACGCGACCGGTTTCGCCGGTTGCATACGGAGGCATGTTGTAATGAAGCATGAAGCGGTCAGTGTATTCACCCATCAGTGCGTCAATCCGCTGCTCGTCACGTGACGTGCCAAGCGTAGCGACTACCAGACCCTGCGTTTCACCACGCGTAAAGAGTGCCGAGCCGTGCGCGCGCGGAAGCACGCCCGAGCGAATGGTGATCGGACGCACAGTGCGCGTGTCGCGACCGTCAATGCGCGGTTCGCCATTCAGAATTTGACCGCGCACGATTTTCGATTCCAGCGCAAAGCAGATCTCCTTGACGGCATTGCCGTCGGGACCGCCCTCTTTGCCGACACCAACCTCATCAAAAACACGCGTCCAGATGGCATCAATCGTATGGGACCGCGCCTGTTTTTCCTTGATTTCAAAGGCAGCCTTGATGTCGGCTTCGGCGAGGGAGGCAATGCGCGCGGCAAGCGCCTCATCCTTGTCCTGTGCTTTCCAGTCCCAAGCCGCCGGATTCACTTCGTCGGCCAACTGGTTGATCATTTCAATCACCGCCTGCATTTGCTCGTGGCCGAACACGACCGATCCGAGCATGACATCTTCAGACAGTTGATTAGCTTCCGATTCGACCATCAGCACGGCCTGTGCGGTGCCCGCGACAACGAGATCGAGTTCCGACGTTTTCAATTCGGTGGCGGTCGGATTCAGAATGTACTCGCCGTTGGCGTAGCCGACGCGCGCAGCACCGATCGGTCCGTTAAACGGAATTCCCGAAACCGCCAGAGCGGCAGAGGTTCCGATCATCGCAGCGATATCAGAATCAATTTCACTGTTCGACGACATCACAGTCGCCACGACCTGCACTTCGTTGTAGAAGCCGTCGGGAAACAGCGGGCGGATCGGGCGGTCAATGAGGCGCGAGGTCAGAATTTCCTTTTCCGACGGACGACCTTCCCGCTTGAAAAAGCCGCCGGGAATTTTGCCGGCAGCGTAGGTGCGTTCCTGATAATCGACCGTCAGCGGAAGAAAATCCTTTGCAGGGTCGGCATTCTTTTTGCCAACCACGGTCACCAGCACCACGGTGTCTTCAATGTTGACCAGAACCGCGCCGCTCGCCTGCCGGGCGATTTCACCGGTCTCCAGCGTCAGCTTGTGGCGCCCCCACATCATCGATTTTTTTATCGCAGTCACTTTATTGTCCTTTACGCCATATCCGGCCTCGCACAATTTGCGAGCCGTGGTTAAAAATCAAGAAGCCAAAAACAAACGTGGCCACGCAGAGCTCGGTGCCCGGCGTAGCCACGGAATCTTCAAATCATGAATCGAAGGCCGTTTACTTGCGCAAACCCAAACGTTCAATCAGCTTGCGGTACTGCTCGACATCGGA
>CAZVDN010000134.1:3076-4158 GCA_964625665.1 uncultured Streptomyces sp.
TCTTGAAATGTTCGGTCAACTCAGTGATGCGGGCCGACAGCAAAGCGACCTGAACTTCGGGCGAACCCGTGTCGGCCTGCTTGCGCTGGAAGTCTTTGACGATCTGGGCTTTCTGGGTGCCGCTTGTTGCCATTGCCAATCTCCAATTGCTGCAAAGTTTGCCATTTTAACCCGCGGAACGCCTATTTCTCAAGCAATTTTAGTAGCTTGCGGCGCGCCCGGAGTGGAAATTACCCGGCCGGAACATCGGCCATCAAGCGTCTTGGAACCAGTTCCCCGCCCAGGACCTCCCCGAGGCCCAAAAAACGGCCATTTCGGCTGTAAATCCGGTGTAATCCGGCGACCGACTGCACCATCGGGCGCCGGCCCGTGGCAACCAGGCGTGCTGCGGCGTCATCCAGCGTCAAAACCGGCAAAACCGCGACCAGACCGTCCGAAGGCATTAAATGGCTGCGGCGTTTGTCCAAAGGCAGCGCCTCCAGTGCATCCAACGCAATCGCACCCGACAAATCGTAGTTTCCGACGGCAACCCGCCGCAATCCGGTCAACATACCGCCACATTCGAGCGCCCGACCAATGTCCTCGGCCAACACCCGAATATAAGTACCCTTGCTGCAGGTCACTGTCATGCTGAATGAGGGGGGGATAAATTCGGTCAGTTGAATTGCATGAATCGTTACGGCGCGCGGCTGAATATCGACAACTTCGCCTGCACGCGCATAGGCATAAAGGGGTTTCCCGTCGCGCTTGAGCGCGCTATACATCGGCGGCGTCTGCATAATGGACCCGCGAAACCCCTCCAATGCCGCCTTAAGGCGTTCACGGGTCACATTGACGGGCGAGCCAGCCGTGATTTCCCCTTCGGCGTCACCGGTCGAACTGGTGAAACCCAGCATGACTTCGGCCGTATAGGTTTTGTCGGCAGCCAGCATGTAACCGGAAAATTTGGTGGCTTCACCTAGGCAAATCGGCAACAAGCCGCTCGCCATCGGATCCAGTGTCCCGACATGACCTGCCTTTTTTGCAGCCAACAACCGCTTGACCCGTTGCAACGCCGCATTGGAAGTAATGCCCTTCGGCTT
>CAZVDN010000134.1:4168-9099 GCA_964625665.1 uncultured Streptomyces sp.
GTTTGAGACATGGGCCCTTCCTGGGCGTCGATCAGCAGGAGCACACCGTCCACCGTCTCGCGCGCTACCGCCGATTGCGTCAAGCGAATTCCCCGTGCATCAGGCTTTTCCGTCCGTGCCGCCGGCGATGGCAGAATCGATCAGTTTGGACAACCGCATCCCGCGCTCGACGGATTCGTCAAAATGGAAATGCAATTGGGGAATCGTGCGCAATTTGATGCGCCGGCCCAGTTCGCGCCGCAGAAATCCCGCTGCATGGTTCAGGCCCTCGGCCGCCGCTTCAACCTGTGCCGCATCGCCGAGCAGCGTAAAAAACACTTTTGCGTGCCCGTAATCCGAGGCCACCTCGACATCAGTGAGCGTGACCATGCCAACCCGCGGATCCTTGATTTCGAGGCGTATCAGGTCTGCCAGTTCGCGCTGGACCTGCTCGGCCACGCGCAGGGTGCGTGAGAAGTCGCGTGGCATTGTTTTACCTCGTGGTCAGTTTGCATCAGGCAAATGCGATTGCGATAAACGTCCCCATCAGCAACCGCATCTGCGCCGCAATAACTTACAGACTCCGCGCGACCTCGACGACCTCGAAGACTTCCAGCGTATCGCCGACCTTCACGTCATCGTAGTTTTTCAGAGACAAGCCGCATTCGAAGCCCGATTTGACTTCGCGCGCGTCATCCTTGAAGCGCTTGAGGGAATCGAGTTCGCCCGTGTGAATAACAACGTTGTCGCGCAGCAGACGGATCTTCGCATTGCGCCGCACCAGGCCTTCGGTCACCATGCAACCGGCGACGGTGCCAACCTTGGAAATCTTGTAAACCTCGCGGATCTCTACCAGGCCGAGCTGGCTTTCCTTGCGTTCCGGCGCAAGCATGCCGGACAGAGCCGCTTTGACATCATCCAATGCCTCATAAATGATGTTGTAGTAGCGAATCTTGACGCCGCCGTTTTCGGCCAGTTTGCGTGCCATTGCATCGGCGCGCGTATTGAACCCGATCACCGCCGCTTTCGAAGCAAGCGCAAGATTGATGTCCGATTCGGTAATGCCGCCGACCGCACAATGCACGATGTTGACCTTGACCTCTTCGGTCGAAAGCTTCTCAAGCGCGTGCGAAAGCGCCTCGTAGGACCCCTGCACATCGGCCTTGATGATGACCGAAAGGGTTTTGACCGCACCATCGCCGAGCTGATCGAACACGTTCTCGCGTTTGCTCGATTGCTGCGCCAGTTTCACGTCGCGGAACTTGCCCTGGCGGAACAGCGCGATCTCGCGCGCCTTGCGTTCGTCACCCAGCACCATGACTTCGGACCCTGCAACCGGAACGTCCGAAAGACCCTGGATTTCCACTGGAATCGACGGCCCGGCCTGATCGATATTTTTGCCGTTTTCATCGAGCATGGCGCGCACACGTCCGAATACCGCACCCGCGAGCAATACATCGCCTCGCTTCAGCGTACCGGACTGGACCAGAACGGTTGCCACCGGACCACGTCCTTTGTCGAGGCGCGCTTCGATCACTACGCCGCGCGCCGGCGCTTCTCTCGCTGCCTTGAGTTCCAGCACTTCGGCCTGCAACAGAATACTTTCGAGCAATTTGTCGATGCCGTCGCCGGTCTTGGCGGACACCGGCACAAAGATCGTGTCGCCGCCCCACTCTTCCGGCACCACTTCGTGGCCGGACAGATCCTGCATGATGCGTTCGGGATTGGCACCGGGCTTGTCGATCTTGTTCAATGCCACCACCATCGGCACCTTGCCTGCCTTGGCATGCGCGATCGCTTCGATCGTCTGCGGCATCACGCCGTCGTCCGCTGCGACCACCAATACAACGAGGTCTGTGACTTTCGCACCGCGTGCACGCATGGCCGTAAATGCTTCGTGGCCCGGGGTATCGAGGAAGGTAATCATCCCGCGCGGCGTTTCCACATGATAAGCGCCGATATGCTGGGTAATGCCGCCGGCTTCCCCGCTGGCTACCCGGGTGCGTCGAATGTGGTCGAGTAGCGAGGTTTTACCGTGGTCAACGTGGCCCATGACAGTTACCACCGGTGCCCGCGACTCCATGGCAACCTCAGTGTGCTCGGCGGCTTCGACCAGATAGGCATCCGGATCGTCCAGCTTGGCGCGCACACCTTTATGGCCCATTTCCTCGACGACAATGATCGCCGTATCCTGATCAAGCACCTGGTTGATCGTAACCATGCTGCCGAGTTTCATCAGCGTCTTGATGACTTCCGCCGCTTTTACTGACATTTTCTGCGCCAGAGCGGCGACCGTAATCGTCTCAGGAACACTGATATCGCGAATGATCGGCTCGGCGGGCGCCGCAAAAGCGTGTTGCCCTTGGTCGCCGTCGTCACGATGCGAGGCATGCCTGTCCTTGCGTGTGCGCCAGCCCATCGTTCCCGCGGTATCGCCGCGCGTTTTGATGCTGCGGCGCTTCACCGCGTCGTCGCGCCAAACGACTTCCTTCACCGGCTTTTTGGCTTTTTTGTCGACCTTGGCGACCTCACCTGGCTTCGGTGCCGGCTTGTGCAAAGTGCCGTCGGTTGGCGGAACCGCGGGGGCGGCAGCCGGAGCATCCGGCGCGGGCGCAGGAGCAGGTGCCGCTGCAACCGGCGCGTCGGCTTTTACCGCCGGCGCTGCAGCTGCTTCGGATTCCTCTTTTTTGCGCTTGGCGCGGGATTGCTTTTGCTGAGCTTCTTCGCTTTGACGCGCGATCAGTTCAGCCTGTTTCTTGGCTTCCAGCTCGCGAATCGCCATTTGCGCGGCATCAATGACCGGTGCCGGTGCGGGCGCAGCTGCAACCGGCGCTTCGGGTGCCGCCTCTGGCACCGCGTCGCGTTTAACCAGAACCCGTTTTTTGCGAACCTCCACCTGTTTCGTGCGTGCCTTGCCGGTTGAATCGGCCTTTTTGATTTCGGTGGTCTGCTTTCGCGTCAGCGTGATCTTGTTTTTCGCTTCTTTCGCGCCGTGCGCCTGACGAAGATAATCAAGCAGCTGCGTTTTGTCCTTTTCGGTCAGAACGGTATCGTCGGCCAGCTGTTTCTTGATGCCGGCCGTCTGCAGCTGCTCAAGCAGCAATGCGACCGGAAGGCCGAGCTCCTTCGCAAACTGTGTGACGTTGATCTGTGCCATCTGGGACTCCGCTGTGACTTTGTTTTAGGCAAACCAGGGTGCGCGAGCCGTCATGATCAGCTCCTTCGCACGTTCCGCATCGATCCCGGTCATTTCGACGAGATCATCCATTGCCAGGTCTGCCAGGTCTTCTTTCGTAACTACGCCTTTTTCCGCGAGCATCCGCGCAGTTTGCGTATCCATACCCTCGAGCGTCAAAAGGTCCTCGACGTCGTGCTCAAGCTTTTCTTCCGTGGCAATCGCTTCCGTCAGCAGCGCATTACGGGCACGGCTGCGCAATTCATTGACGGTATCCTCATCAAAGGATTCGATTTCCAGCATCTCGGCAACGGGAACGTAAGCCACCTCCTCAAGCGTGCTGAAACCCTCCTGCACGAGGATATCGGCCACTTCCTGATCGACGTCCAGACGCTCCATGAAAAGATTGCGAACAACTGCCGATTCTTCTTCGCTTTTCTTTTTCGATTCTTCGAGTGTCATCAGGTTGATCTCCCAACCCGTCAACTCGCTGGCCAGCCGGACGTTTTGACCCGTGCGCCCGATCGCCTGCGCGAGATTCTCCTCGTCGACGACGATATCCATGCTGTGTTTTTCTTCGTCCACGGTAATTTTGCTGACTTCCGCAGGCGCAAGCGCATTGATGACGAATTGCGCCGGATCTTCAGACCACAGAATAATGTCTACGCGTTCACCTCCAAGCTCTGAGGTAACTGCCTGAACGCGCGAACCGCGCATGCCGACGCAGGTGCCGATCGGATCAATACGCGGATCGTTCGACTTGACCGCAATTTTTGCGCGGGACCCGGGATCACGTGCAGCCGCTTTGATTTCAAGCAGGCCGTCTTCGAGTTCCGGCACTTCAAGCTCGAACAACTTGATCAAAAAGTCCGGCGTAATGCGTGAAAGTATGATTTGCGGGCCGCGCGCCGTGCGATCCACCTTCCAGAGATAGGCACGCACACGGTCACCCGGGCGCAGATTTTCTTTCGGAATCATCTGGTCGCGCGGAAGCAACGCCTCAACACGCCCCGATTCAATAATACCGTTGCCGCGCTCCATGCGTTTGATAACGCCGGTAACAAGATGTTCATCACGCGCCAGAAAATCATTCAGGATTTGCTCACGCTCCGCATCGCGGATCTTCTGAAGTATGACCTGCTTGGCCGCCTGAGCGCCGATGCGCCCGATCTCAAAACCTTCGATCGGCTCTTCAATATAGTCACCGACTTTTGAATCAGGTTTTATTTCCTCTGCTTCATGCAGTTTGTACTCACGGGCCGGCACTTCGATATCGCGATCGTTGACGACAATCCAGCGCCGGAAAAAAGTGAACTCTCCCGATACACGATCCACCGAGGCGCGGATATCCACGTCCTCACTGAAGCGCTTTTTGGCAGCGGACGCCAAAGCAAGCTCGAGCGCACCGAGGACGATCTCTTTATCGACATTTTTTTCGCGTGCCAGCACATCAGCCAACAGCAACAGTTCTTTGCTCAAATCGGCCTCCTAAATTCGCGGAACGAGACGGGCCTTATCGATGTTGCTGATCTGGATATCCAGCAACACCCCGTCGACTTCCATTTCCAATTTCCCATCACCGGCACGGCCCAACACGCCCACAAAATTGCGCCGCCCATCCTGTGGCACCCGCAATTTGACGCGTGCCGTTTCACCGCTGAATCGCAAGAAATCACGTTCCTTGCGCAACATCCTGTCCAATCCGGGCGATGATATTTCCAACCGCCCGTAATCAATTCCTTCGACTGCAAAAAAGCGCGAGAGATGATTGCTGACG
>CAZVDN010000135.1:0-931 GCA_964625665.1 uncultured Streptomyces sp.
GTGCGGTGCGCGCCACCATCGCCATGATCCGCAGCCTTGAGGCGTGGAACGTCACCCGCGTCAATGACGGAAAAAAACCGGTGCATATCGGCATCGGCCTCAATAGCGACATCGTAGTGACCGGCAACATCGGCTCGAAGAAACGCATGGACTACACCATTATCGGCGACGGCGTGAACCTTGCCGCCCGGCTGGAGTCGGCCTGCAAGCAATACGCGGCACGCATCCTGATCAGCGAGTTCACGCAAAAAAAGCTGCGCGGCACCTATCGCATGCGCGAAATCGATCTGGTGGTCGTCAAGGGCAAGACCAAGCCCGTCGGCGTTTATGAAATTCTCGACTATCACACCGAAGAAACATTTCCGCACCTGATGGATGTCGTCAACCAGTTCAACGACGGTGTAGCCAAGTACCGTGCGGCGCGCTGGGACCCCGCGATCAAGGCCTTCCAGGAGGCACTGCGCCTCAATCCGAACGACAAGCTGTCGGAAATCTACATCGAGCGCTGCGAAACACTCAAAGCCCACCCGCCTGCCGGCGCCTGGGACGGCGTCTGGGTGATGGACGAAAAATAAATTCCGCCACACAATAAAAAAGGGCGCAACGCGCCCTTTTTTATTCGCAGCAGCGGGCACCGCGCTAGGTGAAGTCCAGACGCGTATCGAGCGGCAGCCCCCACAGCGGAATCGACTCGCGCCGCGGCACCTCTAGCGGCGGCAGCTCTTCGGCCTCGACTTCGAACTGGCTCAGGCTCAGTGCGTCGTAAACCGTCTTCGACATGACAATCTCGCCCGCCCGCGCGCGATGCAGCAACCGCTCGTCTGGCTCACCAACAAGTTCGACCGCTCGCCGGGCGAACTGGTGCGCCTGACGCCGAAGTCCTGGGCGCCGCTGCAGGATAAGCTCATCGATATCAGCTACGGCATGGGCC
>CAZVDN010000135.1:941-9073 GCA_964625665.1 uncultured Streptomyces sp.
CGCTCGGCAACGCTGACCGCATCTCCGACAATGTGGCGCTGCCCTGCGCTCTTGCCTCCGCTCGCCAAACCGACCACGGCAGTACCGCTGTGCAGGCCCATCGAGGTCGCAGCGCGAATGCCGTATTCGAGGCTCCAGGACTCTTCAAGGGCCGTGAATTTGCGCTGGATATCCTGCGCCGCCTGCACGGCCCGCATGGAGTCGCCCTCCCCGTCAAAGGCTGCAATCAGATTGTCGTTGAGAATATCGACCACAATACCCTCGTTGCGCTCGACCGCCTCGGTCACCAGCGCAAAGAATTCGGACAGCCGGGCGATAACCACCGCCGGCTCGAGCATTTCGGAAATCCGTGTAAACCCGCGCGTCTCAACAAACAGAATCACCAGCGGTGCGCGCACCGGCACGCTGAAATCCGACTTTAATGCAGACATGTTCAGCCTGTTGTTTTAATGACCGGTTCATTCTAGCCCAGTGCCGGCAAAAATCCCGTAAATCCGGCGACAAACGGCACCCGCCGCCGGATGCACGGTCAGGCCATCAGCAGATGCCGCAGCGCCCGCACATTACGCAGCTTTTCAATGTTCCAGACGGTATCGATCAGTTCGCGCGCCCGGCGCTTGCCGATGATCGGCGCACAGAGCAGGAAACACTTCTCGTCAACCTCGGCGCGTGTCATCGGATTGGCCGGCGTGCCGCGCACGTCCGCAGTGTGGTGGCGCAGCTTGCGCCCGTCGCGCAGCGTGATCTCGACAATGCCGCTGCGGCGGGGCAGCGCCTTCTGCATCTCGTCGTCGCCGCGCAGTTCGACGCGCCGGCGCAACTCGATCACCTTCGGGTCGTTCATGCGCGCGCGATCGTGCGCCGCCTCCAGCGTTGCTGTGCCGTCAAGCAGCATGATCGACATCATGTACTGCATGTTGATATCCGGCATGCTGCGATTGTCGAAAGTCTTTGCGCCGCGGTGAGAAACCAGGACCAGCACTTTTTCGACGTCCTCGACCTTGAACTTGTTGTTCTTGATCAGGTACGACATCGAATCCAGCGGCGCCTGAATGCCGCTGCCGACCGTCCAGCGCTTGATGTTGGTATTTACGACCTCGTGGGTTTCACCAAGGCCGCGCAGGAACTGTTCGGGATTGCTTTTCGGGCCGAAGGCGAAAAACAGATTGCGCTCACCGCTGAACACGTCATCGATGCCGGTCATGCCGCTGGCGACCATGGCCGCAGCCGTCGCCCCGTTGCGCGCCGGCATGCCGCCGAACAGGAAGGCCTTTTCGACGTGCTCGAGATCGCGCGCGTAGTTGGAAAGTCCCGAAGCCTGCTGCGCCGTATAGGACAGCACATGACGCACCTGCGTTTCCGACAGGCCCGCAATCGCGGCGGCAGCGGCCGCTGCGCCGAAGGAAGTGCCGATGGCATGGGTATCGCGCCCGGCCGCAGCCATGTCGAAACCGCCGAGTGCCAGCGATGCGCGCGGGCTGATGTCGTAACCGAGCACCATCGCGCGCAGCAGCGTCATGCCGTCGCACTGCCTGCGCTCGGCCATCGCCAATGCCGCCGGCACGATGGCGCAGCCTGGATGGGTCAGAGACGCTTCATGCGAATCGTCGGTTTCATCCGAATGCGCAAGCATGCCGTTGATCAGCGCTGCATTGGCCAGCGAAGTCACAATGCGCGAGCCGGCGACGCAGGCTTCCGGCGTGCCGCCCAGTGTCTTCGCATATGCCAGCGCCATGCGCCCCGGATGCAGATGAGTGCCTGAAAGCATTGCAGCCAGCGTGTCGATCAAATGGTGCTTGCCGGCCTCGATCACATTGTCCGGCAGGGGATTCTTCAGCGCATGCGCAATGTGCAGGGAAACGCGCCGCATCAGCGGCGACACCGGGACGGCAGCAACAGTCCCGCCCTCTGCCGCACGTGCCAGCGGCGCAACTGCTGCCAGACAGGCGCCGGCCCCGGCGGCCTGCAGCCAGACGCGCCGCGTAGGTCGAAAATTCGATGTATTCATAAGCTCTCCCGGTCGTTTTACCGAACTGCGGACTTTCACTGGTGCGCAAACATCGGACAACCGGCAACAGGCATGCGCGCGCGCATCACCGTGCCGGTGGCAGATTCCGTAATGTAAATGTCGCGCCGGTCGGCACCGCCATAGGCGATATTGGTATTGATGTCGCCGGCGCAGGTCTCGATGCGCAACAAGGGCACGCCCTTTTTGCTGAACAGCAGCACATTGCCGCTGCGTGCATGCGACACCGCGAGATTGCCCTCGATGTCCATCGCCAGCCCGTCAGGCCCGCTCGGGCCGTAGAGCTGGAAAAACACCCCGACCTTGGTCAGGCCGCCGTCTTTCATCATGGGCCCGCGCCAGATGCAGTTGCCGCGCGTCACCGCGATGTAGAGCACATTTTCTTCCGGATTCATTACCAGCCCGTTGGGGCTCGGCACCGTATTGATCAGACAGTCGAGTTTGCCGGACGCCGACAACCGGTAGACGCGCCCGGTGGGATCATGCAGCCCGGTCTGTCCCTGGTCGGTGAAATACAGATCGCCGTTCGCTGCGAAAAAAAGATCGTTGACGCCCTTGAAGCTCTCGGAATTGCGGCGCTCCAGATAGGGCTCGATTTTCCCGCTGGCGGCATCGAGCACCATGATGCCGTGGCGGTAATCGGTAATGAAGATGCGCCCGTCCTTGTGGATCTTCAGCCCGTTGGGCTCGCCGTCATATTCGGTCACCAGCGTCCACTCGCCGGCCGGCGAAATTCGAAACACGCGGCCGAACGGAATGTCCGTGACATAGAGATTGCCGTTGCAGTCGAATGACGGGCCTTCCAGAAACGAATCGATATCGGCGCCACCGCTGTTCGCCTCCACCCATGGCGTCACCACGCCGCGTTTGCGGAATTTGTCCGGCATGCGCGAAAACACTTCCGACCTGATGGTCGGCACGTCAAATCCAAACATCACTCCCCCCCGTCTCTCTGCGCCGGCAACCACGGACTGCGCATTTGCCGGTAGCATAGCGAACTTGTTCAATGCATGCAGGAGAACCGACATGAAACTGGCCATCCCCGGTTGGGACATTCCGACACTCGCCGTCGCTGGCAGCAGCGAGCGCATCGCCGTGCGCCGCGTATTCTGCATGGGCCTCAATTATCACGACCACAAGAAGGAAATGGGCATCACCACCGACGTGCCGCCCTTCGTCTTCACCAAGGCCACGCCGCATGCCGTCGGCTGCGAAGCCGACCGCGTGACCGACATCAAATATCCGACCAAAACCACTAACTACCAGTGGGAATGCGAACTCACTGCCGTCATCGGAAAAACTTGCGCCAATGTCAGCGCCGCCAACGCCAATGACTATGTCTGGGGTTATGCCGTCGGCCTCGACATGACCCGCCGCGACCTGCAGCTCTGGTGCAAGGACAGCGCGCTGCCCTGGGAAATCGGCAAGGACGTCGAACAATCGGGCCCGGTCGGCGCAGTCGTGCCGGCATCAAAAATGGGACACCCGAAAAGCGGCGCGCTGTGGCTCACCTGTAACGGCGTGACCAAACAGAAATCCGACATCGGCCAGATGATTCTCGACACGCCGCACATCGTCGAGTGGCTGTCGTCCTACTACACCCTCGAACCCGGCGATGTCATCATGACCGGCACGCCCGGCGGCATCGGGCCGGTCAAAATCGGCGACATTGTCGAAGCGGGCATCGGCGACTTGCCGGTACTCAAGGTCCGAATCGTCAAATAAACGCGATACGCGACTTCCACCGCAAGCGAAGTTTTCCGCTTCCCCCTGAGAGCCGCCGAGCAGCGCAGGGGAGTCCGAAGGACCGGCGAACCGGGGGCCGCTTCTTTTGGTTACTTTTCTTGGCGGGACAAGAAAAGTAACCGGCCCCCGGGCCGCCCCCGGCGACTTTGACGTTGAAGCGCCGTGCCTCGATTAATTCAGCTTCCGGGAATTATTCCAGGCGCCTGCGCCAGACAAAAATCCGCAATATCCCCCGGCCTGCACTTCCACACCCGATCCATCAGCTTGTTCTGAAAACAATGCTGCAGCGCCTGCCGCAGCGGCCGCAGGCGAAACGGATAACCGAAGGTATGCGGGTGAATGGATATATTGAACACCAGCGGATGCTTCGCGCTCTGCTCGACCATCTCCTCGAACTGGTCGACCAGCATGTCGCAGAACTCGCGCGCCGTGTGCTGGCGATGGATGATCTGCGGTGAATCGTTGAGTTCGACCGGATAGGGCACCGACAAAAGCGGGCCGGCGCGCGTCTTCAGCCACATTGGCTGGTCGTCGCAGGGCCAGTCCGAGGTGTAGACATAGCCGGCCTCTTTCAGCAAATCGAGCGTCCAGCTGTGCTCATAGGAGCCGCCGGAGAACCAGCCGCGCGGCGGCCTGCCTTCGTGCCTGGCGAAAGTTTCGGTAACTTCGCGAATCAGGCGCGCCTCGTCTTCCTCCCAGCGAAAGTCATTGAGGTTTTCGGCATTGGTGCGGCCGTGCGCGATGATCTCGTCACCGCGCGCGCGGATGCGTTCGAAAATCTGCGGCGCCTCTTCGTAAAGCAGGCTGTTGGTGTTGTGTACCAGCGGAATAGCAAGCTCATCAGCAAGATCGAACAGCCGCCAGATACCGATGCGGTTGCCGTAATCACGCCATGAATAGTTGCGGTTGGTCTGCGGCTCGCCGTGTTTGGCGTTGTCATGGCCGCGCCCCTTGCCGAAGGCATGCACCGCGATGTTGGTGGTCAGGCAGAACGCAAGACGCTTGCCACCCGGCCATGAGTAATCACGGCGTTCGGTAATCGGCGAGTATGCATAGCGACCGTGCTGCGGCAGTTTGAGTGTCATGGCGCTCAGTCCACCTTTGCACCGGACTCTTTGACCACCTTTGCCCATTTCGCAATGTCTTCGCGCACGAACTGGCCGAACTCGTCGGGTCTCATCGGCTGCGGTTCGGCGCCCAGCGATGCCAGACGTTCCTTGATATCGGCGCCGCCGAGCAACGCCACGACGTCGGCGTTGATCTTCGCCACCAGTTCCTTCGAAATGGTCAGCGGCGCAAACACACCGTACCACGAATTCACCTCATAACCGGGCAGACCGGACTCGGCGACCGTCGGCGCGTCAGGCAACAGCGGCGAACGTTTGATACTGGTCACGCCGATCACGCGCAGCCGTCCCGACTTCACGTAAGGCATCGCCGGCGGCAGCCCCATCGACGCCATCTGCACCTGCCCGGCGAGCAGGTCGCTGACCATCTGCCCGGAGCCGCCCTTGTACGGGATATGCGTCATGTCGACCTTCGCCATGGTCTTGAAGAGTTCCATCGACAGATGGTTGGGCGAACCGTTGCCGGCAGAACCGAACAGCAGTTCGCCGGGCCGCCCCTTGGCCAGCGCAATCAGTTCCTTGATGGATTTTACCGGCACCGAAGGATGGATCGCGATCAGGCTTGGAAATGCCGCAATGTTCGCCACCGGCGCCAGGTCGCGCGCCAGATCGTAGCGCAGGTTCTTGAACAGACTCATATTGATGGCATGCGGCGCACCGGCCACCAGCAGCGTATAACCGTCACCGGCCGCCTGCTTGGCCACGAATTCAGCGCCGATATTGCCGCTGGCGCCGACGCGGTTGTCGGCGATCACGATCTGGCCCCAGCGCTCGTAGAGCTTCTGCGCGACGATGCGGCCCAGCACGTCGGTGGCACCGCCCGGCGCAAACGGGATAATCATGCGCACAGCCTTGTTCGGGTATTCCTGTGCAGCAGCCGCCAGCGGTGCCAGCAGCAAAACCAGTCCTGCGGTCACGATTCTCACGATTCCCCCCGCCCGTCTGATGGTCGTTTGCGATGCCCGTTCATTCTGCCACAGGCCAACGCCACGCGCGCGGGCGCTGCGGTAGAATCAATTGCATTACACGGAGGAGATCGCATGAGCACCACACCGCCACTCGCGCGCAACGTCACCCGCCTCGGCCACCTGGACCTGCCCGGATCGGGCCAGGTCTACGTGCATGACAACTACGCCTACCTCGGCCACCTGCCCAACAAAGCCGGTCTCGGCACCAGCATCATCGACATTTCCGACCCGCGCAAACCCAAGGTGGTGTCGCAGATCAATCTCGAAGACCCGACCTCGCACAGCCACAAGGCGCGCGTCATCGGCGACATCATGATCACCAACAGCGAACGCAACATGACCAAGATCGGCCGCAAGGCCGACGAGCTGCCGGGCCTGCGCACGCGCCTCAAAGCCGAACTCGGCCGCGAACCGAACCACGCCGAGATCGCCGCGAAACTCGGCGTCAGCGAAGCCGACATTCCCGCCGTCGAGGAAGCGCAGCGCAACCCCTACAACATGGGCGGCTTCAAGTTGTGGGACGTCTCCGACAAAAGCAAACCGAAACTGATTTCTTTTCAGAAAACCCATGGCATCGGCGTGCACCGCTTCGACATGGACGCCAACTACGCCTATATCTCGACCGAGATGCCGGGCTTCATCGGCAACATCCTTGTCATTTACGACATCCGCAATCCCGCCAAACCCGAAGAAGTTTCGAAATGGTGGATGCCGGGCCAGAAGGAAGGCGAGCCGAAATCATGGCCGGGCCGCCAATATCGCCTGCACCATGCGCTGCGCTCGGGCAACCGGCTGTTTGCCGGCTGCTGGCACGGCGGCGTGCGCATCATCGATGTTTCCGACATCAAGAAACCGACCACCATCGGCGAATACAACTATCACCCGCCGTTCCCCGAACCCAGCCACACCTTCATGGACGTGCCCTTCGAAGTCGGCGGCCGCCGCATCGCACTGGCCATCGATGAGGAAGACCACGCACACGATGGCGCCGAGATGGCGCGCCGCCGCGGCCGCCCGCATGGCTGCCTTTGGGTGTTCGATATTACCGACCCGAAAAAAATGTTTCCGCTGTCGATTTTCGAGGTCAGCGAACTCGACTCGCCCTACAGCCGTGCCGCACCCGGCCGCTTCGGCGCCCATCAGTTCCATGAGCGAATGGACAACACGCTGGTTTATTGTGCGTGGTTCGCCGGCGGCCTCCGGATCGTCGACATTGCCGACCCGACCGCGCCGCAGGAAGTCGGCCACTACATTCCGGAACCGCTGCACGGCCAGCCGGGACCGCAGACCAACGATATCGATGTCGACAAGCGCGGCATCATTTACGTCGTCGATCGCGGGCCGGGGTTCAACATCCTGGAGTTCAAGCCGCATAAATAACGCCTCCGCCATCGAAAAAAAACGCGGGCCATGGCCCGCGTTTTTTATTCAGCGCACGAAAACGCTATTCGATCTGCACATTTGCCGCCTTCACCACCTTCGCCCATTTCGGTATTTCGCGCGCGATGTGGTCAGCAAATTCCTTCGGCGTGCCGCCGACGATTTCGGCCCCCAGCGCAGCGAGTTTTTCGCGCACGTCGGGCAACTGCAGGGCACGGTTGATTTCAGCATTGAGCTTGTTGATGATCGCCACCGGCGTGCCGGCAGTGGTCAGCACACCGTGCCAGGTCGTCGCTTCGAAGCCCGGAACGCCGGCCTCGGCAATGGTCGGCAGGTCTCTCACCGCGCCGACGCGTTTCGCGGTGGTCACGCCCAGCGCGCGCAGCTTGCCCGACTGGATGTGCTGCATGACCGACAGCGACGTGGCGAACATCATGTGGGTATGGCCGGCAATCAGATCGACCAGCGCCGGCGCCGCGCTCTTGTAGGCAATCGATTCAATCGAGGTGCCGGTCATGCTCTTGAACAATTCCGCCGCCAGATGCGCATTGGCGCCGATGCCCGAGTTGGCATAATTCAGCTGGCCGGGCCTGGCCTTTGCCATGGCGATCAGTTCCTTCACGTTTTTCACCGGCAGCGCCGGATGCACGACGAGGATGTTCGGCTGTGTCGCCACCAACACGATGGGCGCAAAGTCCTTGATCGGATCGAAGGGCATTTTTTTGTAGAGGCTCGGATTGGCACCGAAAGTCGCATTGTTGCCGGTGACCAGCGTGTAGCCGTCGGGCGGCGTCTTCGCCGCCAGCTCGGTGCCGATGTTGCCGCCGGCGCCGGCGCGGTTTTCGATCACCACCGGCTGGCCGAACGACTCCGACATTTTCTGCC
>CAZVDN010000136.1:0-4910 GCA_964625665.1 uncultured Streptomyces sp.
TCCATTGGCCCTGCTTCTCCGCTTTTGCCGATTCTTCGTAGCCCGCGTCGCCCGGCACCAGATAACTGCCGTTGCGCGTGATGCGCGGCAGATTGGGATCGATGTCGCGCTTGTTGCGCATCGCTTCCATCAGGGTCGCCACGCGATCGAAGGCGGCGAATTCTTCCAGCGTGCGGATCGTCGGCAGGCGCATGCTGAACTGGTATTGCCAGTGCCGGTCGAGCGCGTCGGCCGGCCGCACCCACAGGTGGCTGATGGTTTCCTGATTGTCATGCAACGGCTCCTGCGCCTCGGGCGCGGCGGCGATGAAAAACCGCGTGTCATAGCGGCGCGGCGCCGACACCGGCGTGATCCAGTGACTGAAATAGACAAGCTGGTCCGCGGCCAATGTCAGGCCCTCATCACGCATGATGTCGATAAAACCGCGTTCACCGGCATTGAGCACATGACGGTGGCGGCGAAACCGGTCCGCCAGTGCCGGCTGGTTGAGTGCAATCACCTGTTTGCTGCCATCGTAGGCGACCAGCACCCCGGCTTCTTCGAACGACTCCCGGATGGCCGCCGCCCAGTAAGCCAGGCCGCCGCTGGGCAATCCCAGCACCCGGCTGGCCGCTTCGTCGGTCATGCCGGCACAGAGCGCATGCAGTTCCGGCGCGTCGTCTTCCTGATCGAGCGCGCCGCCGGGAAAAATATGCGCGCCGGGCACGAAACCCGACTTGAGATTGCGCTGCATCATCAGCACTTCGGGGCCGCGCGTGCTGTCGCGCACCAGCGTGACGGTGGCGGCGGGCAGTGGAATGATTTCAGCGCTCATCGATTCAGTCCAGCTTGAATTGCTTGCGCCGGATAAAGGCGCCGAAATCCATGCGCTGCGGTTCCGCATATTGCCGCGCCTTGTCTTCGGACCAGCCGTAAAAAGGCGCTTCACCGAACCGTTTGACGCCGCGCTGTTTCTTGTAGGGCTGCAGCTCCGCGCGGCGACGATCGTAACCATCGACGTTCGCCGCAATGTCTTTTTCAGAAAAACGGTCGGTATGCACCGTCACTTCGAGCGGCAGGCGCGGCGTGATTACGCCGCTGTTTTCAGGGTAGCCCACGCACAGACCGGCCAGCGGGAACACCCAGTCCGGCAGGCCCAGCAGATCGCTGACCGCCTGCGAATGGTTGCGCACCGAGCTGATCGGGCAACAGCCGAGCCCGGCAGCTTCCGCCGCCGTAATGAAGTTCATCAACACGATGCCGGCATCGACGGCCGCGTTCATGAACGCGTCGAGATGATCGTTGGCGAACGGTTTGCCCCGCCAGTCCCCGACCTGCCGCGTTCGCCGGTTGTTGCCGCAGAACACCAGGAAGACCGGCGCGGTGGCAACCCACGGATTGTCGGACACCAGCGCTGCCATCTGCGCGCGCAGTCCCGCATCGCGCACATGCACGATATCGCCCTGCTGCAGATCGCTTTTCGACGGCGCCGACATCGCGCAGGCAAACAGCAGTTGCAACAGCTCATCAGTCACGGCGCGCGACGAATAACGGCGGTGCGAGCGGTGTTCGAGCATGCGCACAAGGCATTCGAGACCTGCGGTATCGGCAGGCGGCGTCAGCGCCTTGCCGAAGCGCGCTTCGGCGGCGCGCGCGATGCGCGAATTGATTTCGTTCATGTTTGCGTTCCCGGAAATTCGGCGATGGAGTCTGTGATTGTGCCACAGCGCGCGCTTCTTTCCTGTTGACAGGTCAGTCGGCACGCCGAAGAATAGCCGCAGGTCTCATTGCCGCCTTGGAGGAGGATGCCCATGTCACCGAAATCGCCTCGCGCTGTCGCGTTCCTGCTGCTCGCCGCCGCATTTTCCGCCGCGCCGGCATTGTCGGCCGACAACTACCCGTCCAAACCGATCCGCCTGCTGATTCCTTTCGCGCCCGGCGGCGGCACCGACATTCTCGCGCGCATGGTTGCACAGCGCCTGTCGGAAACACTCGGGCATGCGATGGTTGCCGACAACCGGCCGGCGGTTGACGGCGTCGTTGCCAGCGAAACGCTGGCGCGTTCAGCGCCCGACGGTTACACGCTGCTGCTGGTTTCGAGCAGCCATGCCATCAACCCCGCCATCGGGCGCAAACTGCCCTACGACACGATCCGCGATTTTTCGCCGATCACCCAAACCGCCTCGCAGCAGATGTTTCTGGTCGTCCATCCCTCACTGCCGATCAAGTCGGTGAAGGAACTGATCGATTACGCCAAAGCGAAACCGAACAGCCTCAACTACGGCTCAAGCTCGAACGCGACTGCGCTGCCAATGGAACTGTTCAATTCAATGGCCGGCATCAAGACCACACACATTCCCTACAAAGGCTCGGCGCCGATGCTCAATGACCTGCTCGGTGGACAGATCAACCTGTCCATCGCGGCCGCTGTTTCCGCCCTGCCGCACATCAAAAGCGGGCGTCTGCGCAATCTGGCGATCGGCGATTCAAAACGCTCGACCATTCTTCCCGATCTGCCGACCATTGCCGAAGCCGGCGTACCCGGTTACCAGGCCGTGATCTGGTCGGGCATGCTGGCGCCGGCGAAAACGCCGCGCGCGATCATCGACAAACTCTACAAAGAAACGGTGCGCGTCGTGCAGGCCCCGGAATTCAAGGAACGCCTCGTGCAGCTGGGCTCGGATGCAGTCGGCAGCACGCCCGAACAATGGGGCGAATTCATCAAGACGGAAATCGACAAGTGGGGCAAGATTGCGAAAATCGCAGGCGTCAAAGCCGGCGATTGAGCGACAATGACCGCCGTGTCTTGACACGATCATGCGGCGAAACATTAACCTGGACATTAGATGAGCGAACAGAACCTTGATCACCTGCGCGACTGGATCGGCAAAACCGAATCCGCCACCGACACCGTAACCGCCTGGCCCGTTGCCGCATTGGCGGCAACACTGGACCGCCGCGAAGCAGCACCGCAAAACGGCGATGAACTGCCGCCATGCTGGCATTGGCTCTACTTTCTCGAAGCCAAACCGCTTTCCGAACTCGGCCCCGACGGGCATCCGAAACGCGGCGGTTTTCTGCCGCCGGTGCCCTTGCCGCGCCGCATGTGGGCAGGCGGACGCCTCGAATTCCTCAGTCCGCTGCGGATCGGCGACGAGATCCGCCGCGACTCGACCATCCTGAGTGTCGAAGCCAAGCGCGGACGCAGCGGCAGTCTCGTCTTTGTGACCGTCGAGCATAAAGTGTCTGCCGGCGGCCGTGTCGCAGTGCGCGAGGAACACGATATTGTCTATCGGGACGCAGCGCGGCCCGGCGACGCGCAGCCCGAAGCGGCGCGCGGCGCCGCCAATCCGGCCTGGCACCGCAATGTAAGCGGCGACCCGGTCACGCTGTTCCGCTATTCGGCACTCACCTTCAACGGTCACCGCATTCACTACGATCTCGATTACGCAAAACACGAGGAACACTACCCGGGACTCATCGTCCACGGTCCGCTGCAAACGACCTTGATGCTCGACCTGTGCCGGATTCATTCCGCAAAACGCGTCACCAAGCTCGATTACCGCGCGCGCCTGCCGATGTTTCATGGCGAGGTGTTCAGCGTCAACGGCAATCCGCACGCGGGCGGGGCTACGGCGGACCTTTGGACGGCCAATGCGGCCGGCAACATTACGATGAGCGGCACCGCCTGGTTCGAATAACAGGCCGGCCGCGAAAAGCGCGGCCTATTTTTTCGCCGCGACGACGCGCAAGTGGGACTTGAGCCCCTTGACGCCGTCGAGCGCGCGAATTTTTGACTGCGCAAGTTTTGCCTCGTCGGCGGATTGCGCAACACCCATCAGCACGACATTGCCGTTGACGCATTTCCAGCGCATGTTGACCGAACTGATGCCTTGCGTGGCGGTAAGTACGGCGTCGACCTTGGTTTCTATCGTTTTGTCTTTGAGGAGACTGCCGTCGTCGCCCTCCTTGCGGACCACCACCAACTCGTTGACCAGCGAGCGGACCCGCTTGTCCTGACGCACCACGTCGGCAACACGCTTTTTCGCGTCATCACTTTGCACGGCGCCCGCCAGCACCACGTGCTGTGCAAACACCAGCAGCGTGACGCCCTTCCATTCCGCTTTCACGTCATCCAGCAGGCGTTTGTTGGCGCCGGCCGCGATTTCCGTGTCGTTGGTCACTTCGGATTTGCTGCGCGCGTCCATGGCGGTGGACACTACCTTTCCGGCCAGCGTCAAGGGATTGAACTGCGCCGGTGCGGCCGTCACTGCCAGCCATAACACCGCGAACAACGCTGCTTTCACGCACAGTTTGTCACCCGATTTCATGCCCATCCCGTCATCTATCCGCCTGGCCGGCAAGCATACCCTTCAGCCGGCGCAGCTGAAAGCGAGCAAAAAAAGGCCGGCGATGTCGCCGGCCTCTTGGCGTTGCGGTATCACTGAAACGACTTACCAGTTCGCTTCGCGCTCCGGTGTCGCACCAATCTTGTGGATACTCAAGTCGGAACCTTCAAATTCCTGCTCGGCATCGAGTCGGATGCCAAACATCGCCTTCAGGGTGCCGTATACAAGCAGGCCGCCGATGACGGCAACTACGATGCCAAGCGCGGTGCCGGCCAATTGCGCCGCGAAGGTCACGCCGCCGAGCCCGCCCATGCTCTTGGCGCCGAAGATGCCGGCGGCGATGCCGCCCCAGGCGCCGCACAGGCCGTGCAGCGGCCACACTCCGAGTACGTCGTCAATCTTCCAGCGGTTCTGCGTCACGGTAAACATGACGACAAACAATGCGCCGGCAACGCCGCCGGTCACCAATGCGCCCACCGGATGCATGATGTCCGAACCGGCGCAGACCGCGACGAGCCCAGCGAGCGGGCCGTTGTGCACAAATCCCGGATCGTTACGGCCCAGCACGAGCCCAACGATGGT
>CAZVDN010000136.1:4920-9025 GCA_964625665.1 uncultured Streptomyces sp.
GCCGGCCATGGCCATCAGCGAATTCACGGCGACCAGGCCGCTGATCTTGTCGATGGTTTGCGCCGACATCACGTTGAAACCGAACCAGCCCACCGACAAAATCCAGGCGCCGAGCGCGAGAAAGGGAATGCTTGACGGCGGATGGACGCTGCCGCGGCCGTCTTTGGGATAGGGTCCGGAGCGCGCGCCTAGCAGCAGCACGGCGATCAATCCGATCCAGCCGCCCACGGCATGCACCACCACCGAACCGGCGAAATCGTGGAAGTTCTCACCGGTCGCCGCTTTCAACCAGGCCTGAACGCCGTAGTGTTCGTTCCAGGCAATGCCCTCGAAGAACGGATAGACAAAACCGACAATCAGAAAAGTTGCTGCAATTTGCGGATTGAATTTCGCGCGCTCGGCAATGCCCCCCGATACGATGGCCGGCACCGCCGCAGCGAATGTCAGCAGGAAAAAGAACTTCACCAGTTCGAAGCCGCTTTTCTCCGTCAACTGCTCGGCGCCGCCCATGAAGTTCACGCCATAGGCAATGCCATAACCGACAAAGAAATAAGCGACGGTCGAAATTGAAAAATCGCTCAGGATTTTCACTAGCGCATTGACCTGGCTCTTTTTGCGCACCGTCCCCAGTTCCAGAAACGCAAAACCCGAGTGCATTGCCAGGACCATGATGGCCCCGAGCAAAATGAACAAGACGTCACTGCCCGACTTCAGGTTCTCCATGAAACTCCCCCGTTAAAAAAACCATCGTATAAAGCAATTTCCGTTCCGAAATAAATTATGTTTGTTTTTAAAGGATTTTTAATATTTAAGTAGTAAATTTTTGCGGTTACTGCACGCTCATAGTGCATTTCGCCAAAATAATGCACTGTCGGAATGCATTTTCAGAGATTCAGGGCTATGCCGTCACGGGGCCGAGGTTGATTCTCGAATCACGACGTAACTGATTGAGTAGTTTACGGAAAGCGTTTATATTCGAACGATGGCCGACCCCGTGACCCAATCCGCCCCGAACAATTCTGCGCTCGCCGCCATCCCGCCCGGTCGGCGCATCACGCTCGACCCGCTCATCCGCGACCTGGCGGCCGACGGTCTGATTACCAAGGAAGATGCCGAGCGGCTGCTTGCCGATCGCCGCATCAATCGCGGCGAACACCATCCACTGGTCGCACTCGACGAGCAAAAGCTCAAGGATCCGCGCAATCCGCGCAAGCTGCTGCATCTTGAAATGCTGACTGAATGGATGGCCGAAAAGGTCGGCATGCCTTATCTGCACATCGATCCGTTCAAAATCGATTTCGGTGCCGTGACCAAGCTGATGTCGACCGCCTATGCCCAGCGTTATCGCATTCTGCCGGTCGGCGTGAACGCGCGCGAAGTGACCATCGCCACCTGCGAACCCTATGTGCGCGACTGGGAGGAATCACTCAAGCAGATATTGCGGCTGGATATCAAGCGTGTCATTGCAAACCCGCTCGACATTCAGAACTACATTGTCGAGTTCTTCAACCTCGCCAAGTCCGTGCGCGGCGCGACGGCCAAGGACCAGGGTGCCTACAGCTCGATCGCCAACTTTGAACAACTGGTGCAACTGGGCAAAAGCGGCAAGCTTGACGCCAACGACCAGCATGTCATCCATATCTGCGACTGGCTGTTCAACTACGCCTTCGACCAGCGCGCCAGCGACATCCATCTCGAGCCGCGGCGCGAAATCGGCAACGTGCGTTTCCGCATCGACGGCGTGCTGCACACCGTCTATCAGATTCCGACAACCGTGATGGCGGCGATGACCAGCCGCATCAAGGTGCTCGGCCGCATGGACGTGGTCGAAAAACGCCGTCCGCAGGACGGCCGCATCAAGACCGTCAAACCTGACGGCGGCGAAGTTGAATTGCGCCTGTCCACCATGCCGACCGCGTTCGGCGAAAAACTCGTCATGCGGATTTTCAATCCGGACGTTCTGGTCAAGGAATTCAGCGACCTCGGCTTTTCGGAAGACGACCTGAAAAAATGGAACGGGATGATTTCCAAGCCGCACGGCATCATCCTCGTCACCGGGCCGACCGGATCAGGCAAAACGACAACGCTCTATTCAACGCTCAAGTACCTCGCCAAACCCGAGGTCAACGTCTGCACGGTCGAGGACCCGATCGAAATGGTCGAGCCGCAGTTCAACCAGATGCAGGTTCAGCAGAACATCGGCGTCGATTTCGCCACCGGCATCCGCACACTGATGCGCCAGGACCCCGACATCATCATGGTCGGCGAAATCCGCGATCTGGAGACCGCCGAAATGGCGATCCAGTCGGCGCTCACCGGCCACCTTGTGCTGTCCACGCTGCATACCAACGATTCGCCGTCGGCCATCACCCGCATGCTTGACCTCGGCGTGCCCTCCTATCTGCTTAATTCCACGGTGCTCGGCGTCGTCGCGCAGCGGCTGGTGCGCGTGCTCTGCCCGGCCTGCAAGGAAAAACACGAACTCGACGACTCCGCCTGGGAACTGCTGGTGTCCCCGTGGAAAGCGCCCAAACCGGACACCGCCTATCTGGCCAAGGGATGCCTCGACTGCCGCATGACCGGCTACATCGGCCGCGTCGGCATTTACGAGATGATGGTGCTCAACAGCGACATCCGCGGCATGATCAATGAAAAAACCGACATGGACAAGCTGCGCGAACAGGCCTATCGCGAAGGCGTCAAGCCGCTGCGCATCAGCGGCGCACTGAAGGTTGCAGCCGGCATCACCACGGTCGATGAAGTCATGAAAGTCGCGCCGCCGATGCAGGATCGGCGCAATGCGCCGCGCTGAACCGCGCAACGCGTAAAGCCAGCCACCAACCTAACGCGGCGCCTTCGTCGCGGCTTTCAGCACCACCGGTTCGACCAGCACACTCTCCGCCGCATTCGCCAGCCATAGCTGCCCCTCCTGCAGGGTGCAGTTGAGCTGCATGTTGCGCTCGGCAAGTTTGGCCAGCGTCTTGCACGCCTCGTGGGGCAACTGCGTCACCGTCAGGTTCTCGCAACGCGAGACATCGGCCGCGGTTTTTCTCCACCACAACTCCGTGCTCTGCCCGGCATAGGCGTAAACGAAGACCTGATCCGCCCTGCCGCAGGCGCGCCGCATGCGTTTTTCATCCGGCTGTCCGACCTCGATCCAGAGCCTGATTACGCCCGTGAGGTCTTTGAGCCACAAGTCGGGCTTGTCCTCGTCGCTCAGCCCTTTTCCGAATACGAGGTCCTGATCCGCGTGCATGGCGAAGGCCAGCACGCGCACCATCATGCGTTCGTCGGTTTCCGAAGGATGCCGCGCGATGGTCAGCGCGTGGTCCGCGAAATAATTACGCTCCATGTCGGCGATTTGCAGCAGCGCCTTGCAGACCGTCGATTTCAGCGCCATCAATGCCCCTTGCTGAGCTGGCGCATGGCACGGTCGAGCCCGTCCAGCGTCAGCGGATACATGCGATCCCCGACCAGATCACGCGTCATGCGGATCGACTCATGGTAATCCCAGGTTGATTCGGGCTGCGGATTGATCCACACCGTGTCCTTGTAGACCTCCTGTATGCGCTGCATCCAGACCGAACCCGCCTCCGGGTTCGAATGCTCGACGCTGCCGCCAGGGTAAGCGATCTCGTAGGGACTCATGGTGGCGTCACCGACAAAGATGACCTTGTAATCGTGCGGGTACTTGTGCATCACATCCCAGGTCGCCATGCGCTCGGTGGCGCGGCGGCGATTGTCCTTCCACACGCGCTCGTAGAGAAAATTGTGGAAGTAAAAATACTCGAGGTGCTTGAATTCAGTGCGCGCTGCGGAAAACAACTGCTCGCAAATATGCACGTGATCATCCATCGATCCGCCGACATCGAGGAACAGCAGCACCTTCACGCTGTTGTGGCGCTCGGGCACCATCTTCAGGTCAAGCCAGCCTGCATTGCGCGCCGTCGAACGCACGGTGTCGTCAAGATCGAGTTCCTCGGGATTGCCCTGGCGCGCGAATTTGCGCAAGCGCTTCAGTGCAACCTTGATGTTGCGCGTGCCGATTTCGACTGAATCGTCGAGGTTTTTGAATTCGCGCTGGTCCCAGACCTTGACCGCGCGG
>CAZVDN010000137.1:0-4820 GCA_964625665.1 uncultured Streptomyces sp.
GTTATCGACGGGCTCAATCACCTTTCATTGCAGGACTGCGGGCAGCCGCGCATGTGCGATCGAAGGGTTATTTTTTTGGGCGAACTCATGAAAAAAGCAGAAATCCGTGCAAGCGTGGCGGGATTGTTGTTGGTGCTGGCGTCGGGCTCGCACGCGCAGGAATTTTCCGCGCAGCAGATCAAACTGGGCGCGGACATTTTTGCGAGAAATTGCGCGGCGTGTCACGGCATTCGCATGAAAAATCCGGAAGGCGCGTTTGACCTGCTGACCTTCCCCAAGGATCAGCCGGGCCGCTTCCGCAACTCGGTCAGCAAAGGCAAGAACAGCATGCCGCCTTGGGAAAGCCTGCTCAACCCGGAGCAGATCGATGCCCTGTGGGCCTACGTGGTCGCCGGTGAAAGCAAATAGGTTTTTGCGGCAGGCCCGTGTCGTCTGCGTCGGGTTGTTTCTTTTCCTGCTTTCATCTCAGCTTGCGGCGCAGGACCCGTTCCTGCTGTCGCTGGGCGCTGCCATTGACGCATCCACGCTGACGCCGCGCGAGCGCCTCGGCCTGAATCTGTTTTTCGACAGCAACCTGTCGGAACCGCCGGGCACGGCATGCGCCTCCTGCCATGATCCGCGGCGCGGCTTCACCGGCAACAACAACACGATGATCGGCGTGGCAATGGGCAGTCGCTCTGACCAGTTCGGCAAGCGTGATGCGCCGACGCTGATGTACCTGGCGACCGCACCGCGCTTCGGCAGCATCAAAAGCAAAGGCAAGCGCGTTCCGGCGGGTGGCCATTTCTGGGACGGCCGAGCCGACACACTCGAACTACAGGCCAAGCAACCGTTGTTCAACCCGGTCGAAATGAATAACGCCGAAATACCGGCGCTTATCGCCAAGGTCGCCAAGGCCGCCTATGCCGAAGCGTTTCGCAAAGAGTGGGGCGCTGGCATTTTCGGCAATCCCGGGGCGGCACTGGACGCATTGGCAGCTTCGATTGCCGCCTTCGAGCGCTCGCGCGTGTTTCAACCGTTTACTTCGAAATTCGATCATGTGATGCGCGGACAGGCGACGTTTACCGAAAAGGAACAACGCGGCCTGGATTTGTTCATGCAGCCACAGAAAGGCAATTGCGCGCATTGTCACAGCGTCGATATGTCAACGCGCGATCCGCGCATGTCGCTGTTCACGGACTTCAGCTTTCGCGCGCTGGGGCTGCCGCGCAGCGCGCGCATTCCTAAAAATGCCGACCCCGCGTTTTTCGACCTCGGCCTGTGCGAGCGCGTGCCGGTGCCGGCGAACGGGCTGCCGGTCACAACCGCGCAGCCGCCGGAAAAGAACCCGGCCCACTGCGGCCTGTTCAAGACGCCGACGCTGCGGAATATCGCAATCACCGCGCCATACATGCACAACGGCTTTTTCGACACGCTGCGCGAGGCCGTCGCGTTTTACGCCACGCGCGACACCCATCCGGCGCGCTGGTTTCCCGCAGGCATGAAATTCGACGACCTGCCGGCCCGCTATCACGCCAATGTCGACGTCGACACACCGCCCTATCAGCGCCGCCCGCGACAGGAACCGCAGCTCAGCAACGGCGAAATCGACGACATTGTGGAATTCCTCTATACGCTGACCGACGGTTACCAGGCCGGGCGGAATTAGCCTGTCGACAAATCGGCTCGGGCTTGCAGCGGCGCGGCTCTGCTGGTCGCGCCATCGAAAAATGTCTAAACTAAAGAGCTGGTCTGGCTGGTGGGGTGCGTCGCGAATGGCGCGGCGCACTGGATGCAACAGTCGTCCAATTGAAGCGGAGGAGATAAAAACATGAAAAGAATCATTGCAGGGGTCGCAATGTGGGCATTGCTGGCAGTCGGGGCGCAGGCCCAGACGCAGCGCGATTTGACCATGGACGGCAACGGCGGCAGCACCGATAACGTGCTGACCTATGGCATGGGGTATCACCAGCAGCGTTACAGCAAGCTCACTCAGATCAACAAGGACACCGTGAAGCGCCTGGTGCCCGTCTGGAGCACGTCGCTGTTCAATGAGCACGGCGAGCAGGGACAGCCTTTTGTTCACGACGGCACGCTCTATGCCGCCAACGTCAGGCGCGTGGTGGCGATGGACGTCGGCACGGGCCGCATCAAGTGGAATTTTGATCTCGACTGGGACCCTGCGGTGCCGCGCGTGGTGTGCTGCGGGCTCAACAATCGCGGCGTCGCCCTGTTTGACGGCAAGGTCTACGTGTCCTCGATTGATGCCTACGTCTATGCGCTTGATGCCAAAAGCGGCAAGCAGTTGTGGAAAACCAAGATCGCCGAATGGAAAGAAGGCTATTCCATCACCAGCGCGCCCAGCGTGGTCAACGGCATCGTGATGAGCGGCATGACGGGCGGCGAATTCGGTGTGCGCGGCTTCGTGGTCGGCCTCGATGCGCAAACCGGCAAGGAAGTCTGGCGCCGTCATACGACGCCGGACCCGACGGAAAAGGCCTACGCGACCTGGCCGCAGGACGATTCGTACAAGCGCGGCGGTGCGTCCACCTGGATCACCGGTTCGTACGATCCGGAGCTTGACCTGTCTTACTGGGGCACCAGCAATGGCGGTCCGTGGACCTGGAAGGCGCGTCCCGGTGACAATCTCTGGGTTGCATCGGTGATCGCGATTCGTCCGAAGACCGGCGAGATCGTCTGGCACTATCAATGGACGCCCGCTGAAACCTATGATTTCGACGGCAATAACGAGAATGTGCTGGGCGAGCTCACGATCAACGGCAAGAAGCGCAAGGTGTTGATGCACGCCGACCGCAACGGACTGATGTACGTGCTTGATCGCGCCACCGGCGAAGTGCTCGCGGGCAATCCGTATGTGAAGACCAACTGGGCCACCGGCGTCGATCTGAAAACCGGCCGCGTGGTGGAGACCGACGTGGCGCGCCGGCTGCGCGCGGGCGAACAGGTCGAGCTCGAGCCGCGCTGGACCGGCGGCAAGAACTGGATGCCGATGGCCTTCAATCCCGTGACGGAGCGGCTCTATTTCTCGATGCTTGAGGAAACGGCGATCTATCAGCTGAACAAGGATCTTCCGGTGTACAAGCCGGGCGAGCGTTATACGGGCGTCTCCAATACCACCAAGGAACGCGACAAATCGCAGCCCTGGGGCTACTGGGGCGCAGTGCTGCCGATGACCGGCAAACCCGTGTGGCGCACGCCGCTGGTGGACCTGCCGAGCTGGTCGGGCGCCATGGTGACTGCGGGCGGTCTGGTATTCACCGGCAACAATGCGGGCGATTTCGTGGCGCTGGATGAAGCGAGTGGCAAGATTCTCTGGCAATTCAAAACATCTTCGGGCGTGAATTCGCAGCCTGTCACCTACACCTATAAGGGCAAGCAGTACGTCTCGGTGCTTTCGGGCCTCGGCGGCGGCACGTCGTCGAAGCGCGAGACCGCGGGCAAGGTGCTGCCGGCCGGAACGGTTTGGACGTTTGCCTTGATGGACTAGTCACCCATCCGGCAAAAATTCGGCAAAAAAGGCCGCCTGCGGGCGGCCTTTTTTTGTGCCCGCCGGTTAGCTCCGCGGGTGATATGGCTCGACCGCATTGATTGTTGTGCGATCGCCGCACCCAGCGCGAACGGCAGCTTTCCGGAAATCCTGTGCGAAAAAATGCATTGCACAAAATTGCCGCAAACCGCGTAAATCAGAGCCAGCGGCGTGCCGAGGCGCAATACGCCGAAAACGACGCGCCGAATTTTGCGGCAAGAATTTTTTCTTCCGGTTCGATCTGAAAACGGTTGATGAACAGGATGAAAGCCACCGGCCCGGCGAGCGACAGCGGTGACGCCATATAAATCGCCCACGCCAGCAGGCACAGCAGCATGCCAACGTACATCGGGTTGCGGCTGATGCGATAAACGCCGCCGGTCACCAGCGCGGTAGCCTGTTCGGGGTGCAGCGGATTGACGGTGGTTCTGCTGCGCCGGAAGGCAATGACGCCGGCAAGCGCGAAGCCGATGCCGATGAGGGCAATGGTGATGGACAGTGCGAGGCGCGTGTTTTCGGAGGCTGCGCTTTTGGGCAGCAGTGAGGACAGCGACCACATGACGAAGGCAATCGCGGCGGCGACGAGTGGCGGGGGAATTTTGTGTTCAAGGATGTGCATGCGGCAGTATTGCAGTCTGCAGCATACGGCGCAATGCGCTGCGCTTATTGCGCCCTACAGTGCCGGCTCAGTGGGTCCCGATCACACTTATCGAAGACGAAGTTCAATTGTTGAATCTGGCGATTCTTGCCAATTTACGGTTCGAAAAAAACTTTCGCACGGACCCGTTCGTGAGTTCTGATACGTTCGCATTCCAGTGACGATACCTTTGGATAGCCACGCGAGAACGTAAGAGTCGTGTTCAACGAGTCCAGTGGAACACCACTGCCAAGCTTCTTGGGATCCCTGAAATTGGCGATTCTGTGGGGGTCCCATTATCTTCTGCAGTTCGGCAGCCGTCATGCCAGCACGAATTTTTGATGACGCTTCGTTGATCCGCGTATGCGATGCGCATGCGGAAAGAAAGACAAGGAGAATCAATGTGGCGAAAGATCTCATAATGAAATCCAACTATCGCTAGTTGCCGAAAATTATCTGCCCTAATGTAAAAAATGCCAAGCGAACTTGGCGCGGCTAATACTTAGGGATGGTTTTGTAGGATGGGTGGAGCGAAACGATACCCATCGGTGTTGATGCGCCGTCGATGGGTGTCGGCCTGTGGCCTCCACCCATCCTGCGGACTGCGGCTTACGCAGCGCTGCGGCTAAATCTTGCGCGCGAGCGCTGCGGCTTTGC
>CAZVDN010000137.1:4830-9019 GCA_964625665.1 uncultured Streptomyces sp.
ACGTAGCCGGCGTCATCTTGAGAAGCCGTTTCTTCTCGCCGTCCGGAATCTTCAACCCATTGATGAAGACGGCGAGCGTGGCGCGGTTGATGCCTTCCTTGCCCCGCGTGAGTTCTTTCAACTGCTCGTAGGCGCCGCTGACGGCGTAACGGCGCATCACGGTCTGGATCGGTTCGGCGAGCACTTCCCAATTCGAGTCAAGATCGGCGGCGAGGCGGGCGTGATTCGCTTCGAGTTTGCCGAGGCCCTTCAGGCAGGAGTCATAGGCGAGCAGCGTGTGGCCGAGCGCCACACCCATGTTGCGCAACACCGTCGAATCAGTGAGGTCGCGCTGCCAGCGCGAGATCGGCAGTTTGTCGGCCATGTGGCGCAGGAGCGCGTTGGCGACGCCGAGGTTGCCTTCGGAGTTTTCGAAGTCGATCGGGTTGACCTTGTGCGGCATGGTCGATGAGCCGATTTCGCCGGCCTTGGTTTTCTGCTTGAAGTAACCGAGCGAGATATAGCCCCAGACGTCGCGGTCGAGGTCGAGCAGGATCGTGTTGCAGCGCGCGTAGGCGTCGAAGAGTTCGGCGATTGCGTCGTGCGGCTCGATCTGAATGGTGTAGGGATTGAATTCGAGGCCGAGCTTCTCGACGAAGCGGCGCGCGAATTTCTCCCAGTCGATCTCAGGGTAGGCGGAGAGATGCGCGTTGTAATTGCCGACCGCGCCGTTGGCCTTGCCGAGGATGCCGACCGCGGCGATCTTGCTGCGCGCGCGTTTGAGGCGTGCCACCACGTTGGCGATCTCCTTGCCGAGCGTGGTCGGGCTGGCCGGCTGGCCGTGGGTGTGCGCCAGCATCGAGGCACCGGCCTGTTCGTGGGCGATGGTGCGCAGGCGCGCGATGATCTGGTCGAGGGCGGGCAGCATGACCTCGTCGCGTGCGGCTTTGAGCATCAGCGCGTGGCAGAGGTTGTTGATGTCTTCCGAGGTGCAGGCGAAGTGGATGAATTCGGCCACGCGCGCGACTTCGCGGTTGCCGCCGAGTTTTTCTTTCAGGAAGTATTCGATCGCCTTGACGTCGTGATTGGTGACCGATTCGATTTTCTTCACGCGCGCGCCGTCGGCATCGGAGAAGCCGGCGACCACGGCATCGAGCTTCTTGATCGTCGCCTTCGAAAAGCGCGGCACCTCGCGGATTTTCGGCTCCGCGGCCAGCGCCTTCAGCCATTCGACTTCGACCAGCACGCGGTAACGGATGAGGCCGAGTTCGCTGAAGTAACGGCGCAGCGGTTCGATCTTGCCGGCATAACGTCCGTCTAGGGGGGAGAGGGCTGTCAATGCGGTCAGCGCCATGATGGTTTTCCTGATTGAGAGCGCAAATTTTAGCATGCGATCACGCAGGGACCGATGCGGGCCGGAGGGGCAGACCACGGCCGCGGAAAGGTGCCGCAGCCGTCTTGTGAATTCGTCCGACTTTGCTACTATCGGGCAGTTTCGCGGGCGATCCCCCGCGCATCTCCCGAACGCATGGAGCCTGTCATGAGCCGCATTACATTGATGAATCCCAAAGTTTCCCAGCCGGTCGCGCCGATCACCGGCGCCACCCGCATCGCCGACCTCAAGGGCGCGGTGATCGGCTTTGTCGACAACAGCAAACAGAATGCCGATCACTTCATCGAACGCGTCGGCGCATTGCTGCGCGAAAACTACGGCATCGGCGCCAACGTCACGGTGCGCAAGCGCGCGCCGAAAGACGAACTGGCCGACGGCGATCTGGCGGAACTCGTCAAATGCGCCGCCGTCGTGCAGTGTTACGGCGATTGAGGGACCTCCGCTTCCATCAGCGTGGCTGATGGCGTCAAACTCGAAGCGCACGGTATCCCGACTGCAACCATCTGCAGCACCGCATTTGCAGGCGCGGCGCGCGTGCAGGCCGCCGGCCGCGGTTTTGCCGCACTGCCGATCGTCGAAATCCCGCATCCGATGCACACCGCCTCGAAGTCGCTGGTCGAAGGGCGCGCCGCCGAAGCCGCACAATCGATTGCCAAAGCGCTGCTCGAAGGGGCCGCGGCGCGCGGTGCGCTCGGCGAAGACATTCTCGAAGACCGCATTGAAATCGATGCTGATCCGGTGGCGCTGGAGGAATTTTTCTTCACGCATGGCTGGACCGACGGCCTGCCGGTCACGCCGCCGACAGTGGAAAGTGTCGCCGCGATGCTGGCCGCGTCCGGCCGCGATCCCGAAGAAACCATCGGCCCGATTCCGCCGCGCATGCGCGTGGCGACCATCGAGAAGCTCGCGGTCAATGCCGTGATGGCGGGCTGCAAGCCGGCTTACTTCCCGGTGGTGCTCGCCGCCCTCGAAGCGGTGCTCGACGACAACATCCGGCTCTACGGCATCCAGACAGCCACCAACACCGGTTCCGCCCTGCTGATTGTCAACGGCCCCATCGTCAAACAACTCGGCATGAATGCGCGCGGCAATGTATTCGGTCAAGGCAACCGCGCCAATGCCACGATCGGCCGCGCGTTGCAGCTCATTCTGCGCAACGCCGGCGGCGATTTGCCGGGGGAAACCGACATGGCCACCCACGGCCATTCCGGCAAATACACCTTCTGCATTGCCGAGAACGAGGACGAGTCGCCGTGGGAGCCGCTGCATGTCGAACGCGGCTTCCAGCGCGGCGACAGCACGGTGACGGCGATCGGCGGCTCTGGGCCGCAGAACGTGTTTACCTACGGCTGCGAAACCGGCGCGGAAATTCTCGACCATTTCGTCGGCGCGCTGACCGGGCTCGGTCACAACAACATCATCTTTCCGACCGGGCCGTTGTTCGTGCTGAGCCCCGAGCATGCGCAGACGCTGGCACGCGACGGCTACGACAAGCGGAAGATCAAGCAGCATCTGTTCGAGAAGGCGCGCATTCCGCTGACACGTTTCGCCGAGCGCAGCGTGGTCGGCCTGCATCACCGCCGTTCGCGCTGGTTCGAGATCGCCGGCGACCCGGACCACATCGGCGTCGCCGACCGCGTCAACGATATCAATATCGTCGTTGCGGGCGGCGCGGGCATCCACTCGCAGTTCGTGCCGACCTCGTTCAGTTACGAGCCGGTGACGCGGCTTATTCGCGGCACTGCCGGCAAATAGGGGAATCCGATGTCGAATGAAATGATCGCCAACGGCGTCACTGAAAAGCTCGCTGCCTGGCTGGTCGCGCATCGCTGGGAGCAGATGCCGGAAGCCGCGAAGGCAAAAGCAGTCGAAGTGGTGTTTGATTCGGTCGGTGCGATGACGGCCTGTTCGACGCTGCCCGAAGTCAAAGCCATCGTCGGGTTGATGAACGAGCAGGGCGCGCATGGTGATTGCACCATCATCGGTCACAAAGGGTCGACCTCGGTAATCAACGCGGCGATGTGCAACGGCGGCATGGCGCACGGCAATGAAGTCGATCCCGTGCATGCTACCTCGGTCGGCGGCCACGTCGCTGCCGGGCCGGTGCCTTCGGCGCTGGCAATCGGCGAGTCGATCGGTGCTTCCGGCCAGGATGTGTTGCGCGCTGTCGTGCTGGGTTATGAAGTCGGCGGCCGGCTGATGACGATTTTTTACCGCGAGCGCGATTACACCAAGCGCCGCTTTTATCACACCGCGGTCGCCGCCAACATCAGTTCGGCGGTCAGTGCCGGCATCCTGCTCGGGCTTGATACGCAGGCCATGCAGGTGGCGATGTGCCTGGCCACCTATCAGGCCGCCGGCCCCGACAACATGACCAAGGACCCGGTGCACATGGGCAAGACCTTTCAGGTCGCCGCCGCCAACCGCAACGGCGTCACCGCCGCATTGCTCGCGCACAAGGGCTGCTATGCGCCGACCGACATCCTCGACGGCACGCACGGCCTGTTCGACGCCTATCTCAACAATCCGGAGGCCGGCCCCGAACTGCTCGACAAACTCGGTGATTACTATTCGATCACCGACGTCATGCACAAGCGCTATTCGGCCGGCACGCCGAACCAGACCTATCTCGGCGCGCTGTTCCGCCTGCTGAAGGACAATGCGATCAAGCCGGAGCAGATCGAGCAGATCGAAATCCAGATGCCGACGCGAGGGGTCAAACGCGTGCCGACCACGCGCCACGCCTCGATCTCGGCGTTGAAGGTCAGTGCAATTGCCGCCGCCACCGGCAAACTCGACTTCTATCAGTTGCACGGC
>CAZVDN010000138.1:0-4684 GCA_964625665.1 uncultured Streptomyces sp.
ATCATCTCAAATGTATAATTGCCCCTCGCAGAATCCCGGAGGTCGCATGAAAATCCTACACCACATCTACATCACATCGGCACTCGCTGCCGCGATCACCTTGCCCCAGGCCGCGGCGCAAAACCAGTGGCCCAACAAACCGATCCGCATGACCGTGTCTTCGGGCGCGGGCGGCGGCCTCGATTTCGTATCGCGCCTGATTGCCACGCCCCTGACGGAAGCGCTCGGGCAGAGCGTGGTGGTGGACAACAGGGCCGGCGCGAGCGGCAGTATTGCTGCCGATGTGACGGCGCATTCGGCGCCTGACGGTTACACGGTAATGATGCTGTCGGCGAGCCTGGTGGTCTATGGCATCGTGGCGAAGACGCCGTACGATCTCTACAGGGATTTCGACGCGGTGTCGCAGGTGGCGGGCGGGCCGTACATCCTGACCGTGCATCCGTCGTTGCCGGTGAAGTCGGTGGCGGAACTGGTGGCTTATGCGAAAGCCAATCCGTCGAAACTGAATTTCGCTTCGACCGGCAATGCTTCGCTCGCGCATCTGGCCGGCGAACTCTTCGGCCAGTCGACGGGCACGAGGGTCACGCATATTCCCTACAAAGGCGTCGGTGCGGCGATGACCGACATGCTCTCCGGGCAGGTGCAGTTCAGCTTTTTGTCCGGCGGTTCGATCTACAGTCAGGTGCGCTCGGGCAAGTTGCGCGCACTGGCGATTGCGAGCAACAAGCGCGCGAAAGTGGCGCCGGAAATTCCGACCATGATCGAGGCCGGCGTGCCGGGTTATACGGTGACCCAGTGGCACGGCATGGTGGCGCCGCGCGGCACGCCGAAACCGATCATCGATCGCCTCTACAAAGAGATTGTCAAAGGCGTGCAGCGCGCCGACGTCATGGCGCGTCTGGAACAGGACGGCACCGACGGTGTGGCCAGTTCGCCGCAGGAATTCGCGGCCTTTCTGCGCGCCGAGCGCGATCAGTGGACGCGTGTCGTGAAGGGCGCCGGCATCAAGATCGAATAAGCGATCGAACGCCGCCTTTCGACAGGCTCAGGGGCGAACGCGGGTAGTGCAGAATTTACTGGCGCGGCATTGGCTGCAACACCGGCACTTCCGGATCGTCCGGCGGTTGCGCATTGCCGGCGATCAGCAGCATGCCGACCAGATCGTAGTAGCCCATCAGTGCAATCAGTTCGACGATGCCCTGTTCGCCGAATTTGGCGAGGGCCGTCGCGTAGGTCGCGTCCGAAACCTTTTTGTCGCGGAATATTTCGGTCGCCAGATCGTATAACGCGGCTTCGTCTTCCTGCATGCCGGCCGGTCGTTTTCCGGCGGCGAGTTCCACACCGACCTTCGGATCGAGCCCGCCCTTGATCGCCGCCTTGTAATGGCTGCGCCAGGCCCAGCGCACATTCTGGTTGCGCGATGCGAGCAGGATGGCGAACTCGGTCAGCCGCGCGGGGAACTGCGTGTTCCAGCGCAAGTAGTCGGACACGCCGGTGATTTTTTCGGCGAGTGCCGGACTGCGCAGATAAATACGATAGGGCGGTTGGCGGAAATTGGCGCCGCGCGGCGGCGCGGCGACGCTGTCGGCCCACTGCTTCTGTTCGGGGGTGAGTTTTTCCAGCGGAATCTCGGGAAAGCGCTGCGGGCTCTGCGCGGCGGCCCCCTGCGGCACGGCCATCGACAATGAAGAGGCTGCAAGCAGCGCGCTTTTGAAAAAGTTTCTCATGACGGGTCCCGTGAGTTGATGATGCAAATCGGCAAACAACCGGCTGCGGCGGCGGCTTCGGCTATTCGACCTTGATGTTGGCGTCGCGCAGAATCTTCGCCCACTTGTCCATTTCGGCGCGGATCAGGCGGCCGAAGTCATCGGCGGAACCGCCGGTGACAACGTAACCGACCTCGGTCATGCGCGCGCGCACCGCCGGCATGGTCAGCACCTTGTTGATGGCGGCATTCATGCGCGCGATCACCTCGCGCGGCGTGCCGGCCGGCGCGATGATGCCGCGGTGGCTGGTGGCGTCGATCTGCGGCCAGCCGCCTTCGGCGAAAGTGGGCACCTGCGGCATGACGTCACTGCGCGTCGCGCTCGCGATGGCCAGCGCGCGCAGCTTGTTGCTGTCGATCAGGCCCTTGGCGGCGAAAATGCCGCCCCAGCCGATCATGGTTTCGCCGCTGGTCGCGGCGTAGATGGCGAGCCCCGTGCTTTTGTAGGGGATATGCGTGATTTTCAGTTTGGCCACGGCATTGAACAGTTCGCCCATGATGTGCGGCACCGTGCCGTTGCCGCCGGAGGCGTAGTTGAGCTGGCCCGGCCGCGCGCGTGCCAGCGCCACCAGCTCCTTTACGGTTTTCACCGGCAGAGAGGGGTGCACCACGGCGAGCGTGGTGCTCGACGAGGAAATGCCGCCGACCGGGACGAAATCGCGCAGGCTTTCGTAGGGCAGTTTGCCGACGATGACCGGATTGACGATGAAGGCGTGGTCCATCACATACATCGTGTAGCCGTCAGCCTTGCTGTTGGCGACCGCCTGCGTGGCGATCACCGTGCCGCCGCCGGGCCGGTTGTCGATGACGATTGGCTGGCCGAGGACTTCCGACAGTTCGGGGGCGATGGCGCGGATGATGCCGTCGGCGCCGCCGCCGGCCGCATAGCCGACCAGCATGCGCACCGGCTGTGCCGGGTAAGTCTGCGCCACTGCGGCACTCGTCAGGATGATTCCTGCAGCCGCAATCGCGCCTGTCAATGCGCCGTCTCTCACGGTTCCTCCGGGGGTTTTATGGATGCTGGCCGTTACTTTAATACAATCCGCCGGGTCATACCGCGAAGTTAACAAATCCCTGCGACCGAGTTTGAACTTCCGGAGTCGCATGCAGTCCACCCAACAGGTCTCTTGATTTCATCAAGCGCCGGCCGGTTCGTCCGGCGCTTGAAGTTTTGTCATATTGATCCGTTAAAAGGATGTCTTTCCGCGGATTGCCGCAGCGACGATCCGCGGCGGCGGTGCCGTTTTCTCCTTCGGCACCGCCGTATTTGTTTTTTCAGGGAAAGGAACCGACGTGTTGCGCCGCTATGCCCCGAGCGCCGAGAGTCTCCGCCACAGCCGCTGGCTGCGGTGGCTCGGCCCGCGTGCGCGTGAGCCGCAGGCATGGCAATTCAACCGCCGGCGAGTGTCCCGCGGCGTCGCCATCGGCGCCTTTACGGCGGTGCTGATCCCTTTCGGCCAGATCCCGCTGGCAGTGGTCGGTGCGCTGCTGCTGCGGGCGAGTCCGCTGGCGGCGGCCATGGCCACCTTTGTCAGCAATCCGCTGACCTTCGGGCCGATCTATTTTGCGGCGTATCAAACGGGCGCAACGCTGCTGCAGGCGGTCGGCCTGCGCGCCGTCGCGCCTGATGTGCCCTCTGGGGCATGGCTCGGCACCGGCTGGAATGTTTTTCTGGTGCATGGCCAGCCGCTCCTGCTGGGGGCAACGCTGCTGGCGGCGGTGGCGGGTGTCGCCGGCTATTGCGTGACGCAAATCGTCTGGCGGCGGCGCGTACTGGCGCGGCGCGCGCGGCGGCTGTCCATCGCCAAAGAGGCGGTGGTCTGCGCCGGTTAGTGCGCGGTTTCGTCGGGCAGCAGCAGGACGATCGCCGCCTTCAGCGCGGCAATTCCGGCCATCGCCCACAGCAGCGCCGAGAAGCCGATACCCTTGACCAGCGGGCCGAGCACCCAGACGGCGAGCGAGCTGATACCGAAGGCCACCGTCAGCCGCATGCCTGCCACGCGTGAGCGCAGACGGTCATCGACATAGCGCACGATCATCGCGTCGGTGAAGGGAATCGAGCCAAAGACCAGAATCATGACGCCGAGCAGGGCGACGAACATGCCCCAGGCCTGCGCGTAGGCGGCAATGATCAGCACCGGGATCTGCGCGACCGACATCCACAGCTGCAACGGCTTGAATGCCATGCGGTCGATCAGTTTGCCGACGACGATTTGGGCGAACGACGCAATCGCGTAAATAACCGCCAGCATCGCACCCAGCACCGCCGGATCTTCGATCACGCCGGCAAAAGACTCGGACAGCAGTTGTGAATTGCCGCTGGTGGTGAAATTGAACAGGATGCTGCTGGTCACGGCAGTGGCTGTCATGACGAGGAAGACGCGCGCGAGCGTCGTGGATGACAACTCGACTTTCGCCTTGCCGCTGCGTTTGGCCGGCGCCACCGTTTCGCGCGGGCACTTCAGTGCGAAGACGATGCCGCAGGCGAAGGCGATCAGTCCCGGCACGGCGAACGCCGCGCGCCAGCCAGCCCACTTGATGAGCAGGCCGGTCAGCACGGCGGCCACCGCGATGCCCAGATTGCCGGCCAGACCGTTGATGCCGATCACCTCGCCCGGGTTGTGCACGTTCTGCACCAGCATCGGAATGCCCACCGGATGGTAAATCGAGGCGAAGGCGCCCATCAGGCACAGTGCGACGGCCAGTTGCCAGGCGTTTTGCGTCAGCGCCACCAGCAGGGCCGAGGCACCCATGCCGAAGAAAAAAATGATCATCATGTTGCGCCGGCCCCAGAGGTCGCCGAGCCGTCCGGCCGGCAATGCGCCGATGCCGAAGAGCAGGAAAGCCCCTGCGCTGTAAGGCATGAGGTCGGCCCAGTTCGAATTGAATTCGGTGGCGATCGAGGCGACGGCGGTGGCG
>CAZVDN010000138.1:4694-9000 GCA_964625665.1 uncultured Streptomyces sp.
CGCCGTGGCCGATATTGAGCATCAGGCTGACGATCGGCGGGAAATCGCGCAGCGTGGCGGCGCTGGCAGTCGGAGTAGTCATGCCCCGAGTTTGCTTGAGAGAGCGCGCGCTGTCCAATGACGCGCGCATCATGGTTACGCTGCGCTGCAGCGCAAATCGGGTGTTGCGGGTCAGCCGCGGTTGATATGCGGTTGAACCCAGGCCAGCAGCTGCTGCAGATCGAGCGCGCCGGATTGCCGTGCGACTTCACGGCCGCGATGAAACGCGATCAGCGTCGGTATGCTGCGGATGCCGTAGCGCGCAGCGATGGCCTGCTCCGCTTCGGTATCGAGTTTTGCCAGCCGCGCCTGGAATTTCAGTTGCGCAGCGGCCTGCGCAAAGGCCGGTGCCATCATGCGGCAGGGCGCGCACCACGCCGCCCAGAAATCCACCACCAGCGGCAGATCATCCGCCTGAAGATGCCGGTCGAAACCGGCGGCCGTGAGTTCGAGCGGATACGACGGCAGCAGTGTTTCTCTGCAACTGCCGCAACGCGGCGACGGATCGAGCCGCGCGCGCAGTACGCGGTTGGTGGCGTGGCAATGCGGGCAGACAATATGCAGTGTGTCGCTCATGGCAGGTATTAAAGCAGGGGTCGGGGCAGGCGTGCCTGCACGGTGTGCAGCTCGGCTTGCAGATCACGGATCCGGTCGAGGAGCCGCATGACCAGCGCCAGCCCGGCCGCGTCGAGTTCGAAGTCGCGGTGCAGGCGGCAGGCTGTCTGTGCCGTTTCCAGGCCGGTCATGGCGAAGGTCATGGCTGCCGCATCGTGCGGCGAGAGCACTTCATAGTCGACCAGCTGCAACAGCAATTCCGGCGGCAGTCCCGCGCGTTCGGCAAATTCATCGAGCGTGATCCCCTGGGCGGGGTCCGCTCACAGGGCTTCGCGCATTTCGGTTTTCACCACGCCGCCTCCTTTGTGCTGCCGAAATGGCGGCGCGGTTCAAACTGCGAATCGCGCGCGAGTTGTTCAAAGAGTTCGCGTTCGCGCGCGCTCGGCGCAGGGGGCACGGCGATCTGCACGACAGCGTAGAGATCGCCGCCGCCATCGCGTTTGGGCAGTCCGCGCCCGGCGAGGCGCAGTTGCTGGCCGGCCTTCGTGCCGGCAGGCACCTTGAGGCGCACCGCGCCGTCGAGCGTCGGCACTTCGACGCTCGCGCCGAGCACGGCTTCCCACGGTGCCAGTGGCAGATCGACATAGAGGTCGTGGCCGGTGGCGCGAAACAGCCGGTGCGGTACGAGTACGATATTGAGGAACAGGTCACCGTCGCGACCGCCGTCGAACCCTTTGCCGCCCTTGCCCGGAATGCGCAGGCGCTGGCCAGCGGTCGCTCCTTTCGGGATTTTCACGCGCAGGGTTCGCGGCATGCGGCGCGGCACGCCGTCCGCATCGTGTTCGACGACTTCGAGATTGAGTTCGACTTCGGTGCCGCGCGCCGCCTGTTCGAGCGTAATACGCGCTTCGACATCGTAGTCCTGCCCCGGCATCGGAAAGCGCCCGCCGGTGCGCCGTCCGGACAGGCCGGCAAACAAATCGGCGAGATCGGCCTCGTCAAAGGCGGCATGCCCTGCGCCGCCGCCGCGCGCAAAGCCTTCACCGAACTGGCGTTCCCAATCCGGCGGCGGTCGGAAATCCTGGCCCGCGGCAAAGCCGCTGCCGAGCTGGTCGTAGGCTAAGCGTTTTTCCGGGTTCTTCAGGGTTTCATAGGCTTCGCCGATTTCCTGGAATTTTTCCTTGGCGTTTTTTTCCTTTGATACATCGGGATGGAACTTATGGGCGAGTTTGCGGTACGCCTTTTTGATTTCGTCGGCGCTGGCCGTTCTCCCGATGCCGAGAACCTTGTAATAGTCCTTGTATTTCATCGCCCGGTCCTTTCAGGGGCCTTCGCGTGTGCGAGGCTGCCGCTGCATCGAGTAATATGGAGGCGGATCGCGCTGGATCAAGCGCAGAATCGTTAATATCGATAAATCAACAAGGAAGGGGAAAATCATGTTCGGTCGTTCATGCGGATTGGCTGTTGTTTCGGCGCTGCTGGGGCTGGCCCAGCACAGTGTTCTTGCGCAGACCCTGAAAACCGGCGAGGCGGTTTATCGCGAAACCTGCTCGGTATGCCATGCCGCCGGCGTGGCCGGTGCGCCGAAGTTTGGTGACAAGGCGGTCTGGAAGCCGTTGATTGCCGAGGGCCAGGCGGTGCTCACCGCGCATGCCTGGGTCGGTGTGCGCGCGATGCCGGCGAAGGGCGGCAATGATGCGTTGAAGCTTGAAGAGTTTGCGCGGGCTGCAGCCCACATGGCGCGCGCCGCCGGCGGCGACTGGAAGGACCCGGACGCCAAGATGCTCGCCGCGATCGTCGCGGAAGAGAAAAAGCGCCGCGCCGATCCAAACCGGAAATAACGCGCGGGCAGGGCCTCAGGCCAGTTTGGGCAGCTCGACGGCGTCGAGCATGTTTTTGACCATGAGGCCCAGTTCGGTATCGCCTTCAACCGACAGCTCGCGGTTGAAGAACAGCGTATCGGGATCCTCTTCGCGTGCCAGCAGGCGCAGAAACACCGACAGCGTTGCGGTGAATGTGATGTCCGGCGTGCCGCGGAAATTCAACAGCGGTTTAAAGCCGCCGTTGACGAAGGTGAAGGCGGCGCGGCTGCCCGCATCGCTGACGACGATCAGAAAGCTGCGGCCCTCAAGTTGAGCCAGACTGTCGTGCGGCAACAGGCGCGCGCGCGCAGCAGCAGCGCAGCATGCGGCCATTGCGGCAGCCGGGCGCCGATGCGGGCGACCAGCGCAGGCAGTTGAAAACGTGGTAAAGCGCGGGCGGCAGTCATGCGGCGGCCCGTCCGTTCTGCACCGGCGCTGCGGCGGGGGATTGTGTGATGCCGGCCTGCCCGGTCCAGTAACCATCGACCAGACCGTTTTCGTTCCATTCACTGCGCGCGCCTTCCTGCGGCCGGCCGCTGCGCGCGGCATCGAAGGCGGCGATGATTTCTTCCATGTGCTGTGCTTGCGGGCTGAGCCGGATGACCTCAATGCCGGCAGTGCGCAACGATTCGACGTGTTCCAGCAGGTTGTGGCTTTGCGCCGACATCGTCTGTATGCCGTTGATGGTGAGAAAGGGCTGCGCTTCGCGGGTCTTCAGCGTCATGCCTTCAGGATGTTCGAGGCATTTGAATTCGCAGTTGTCCTTGTTCAGGTCGTAGTGGCGCGCTGTAAAGCAGCGCGCGGAGAACGCCAGCGGCAGTTTGCCGAAGGCGAAGACCTCGGTCTGCATGCCGGCCGGGCGTCCGGCGTGCAATTTCAGCACGGCATCGCGCGAGGACTCCAGCGGCGGCACCCAGCGCACTGCGCCGAGACCGTGAAAGAAGGCGAGCGTGTCTTCGTTGTAGACATTGAGGTGGGCGCCGGCGACGAAGGGGCGCGTGCGTTTGACCAGATTGACGGCGCCGAGATCGTTGGCCTCGATCAGGCATCCGGGAATATCGGCCGATTCATTGAGCAGCCGGTGTGTTTCGCGGATATCGCTCGGTGATTCGAGCAGCACGCGCGTTGACAGCACCACTTCCTTGCCGGCGGCGCCGAGTTCGCGCGCCAGCGCGATCCAGTCGGCAACGCGCAGCTGTTTGCGCCGCTCGCAGACGGTTTCGCCGAGATAAACGATGTCGATGGCCGGGTTTTTTGCGATGCCGGCGTAAAACGCCGTCACCGTTTCTTTCGGCCAGAAAAACAGCAGCGGTCCCAGTGCGATTTTCATGTTCGTGTTCATCGCCACGGCCGGTTGTAAGCGCCCAGCGTTGCCTGATTGCCTTCGGACAGCCGCGCCAGTTCAGCCGTCCATTGCGGGCGCACGTCATAGGCCTTGTCGCTGGCGGCAATGGTGTCGAGCGCGGCGCGCAGGGTGCGCGTGACCTGTGCGACATAGGTCGGGCTGCGCTGGCGGCCCTCGACCTTGATCGCAGCCACGCCGATTTTCACGATCTCGGGCAGGATCGGCAGCACGTTCAGGCTGGTCGGTTCTTCGAGCGCGTAGTAAGTGACGTGATCGACGTCGAAGCGGCCCTTGCACAGCGTCGGGTAACCGGCGGCTTCACCATCGTTGAAGCGGTCGATCAGGATGCCGTTGAGGCGCGTTTCCATGGCGCCGGACTTTTTCTCCCATTTGACGAATTTGGCCGGCGAGCAGGCGCCCACCGTGTTCGGCGATTCGCCGCAGGCGTAGGACGACAGCCAGCAGCGGCCCTCGTTCATCACGCACAGGCTGCCGAAACCGAACA
>CAZVDN010000139.1:0-8631 GCA_964625665.1 uncultured Streptomyces sp.
TGGAAACCCGCCGAGACCGTGCTGATGCTGCACGGCAATTGCGAAAGCGGCACAGTCTGGCGCGGCTGGGTGCCGCATCTGGCGCGCGATTTCAAAGTCGTGCGGCCCGACATGCGCGGTTACGGTGCATCGACGGCAGTGCCGCGCGATTTCCCCTGGACCATCGATGTCGTCATCGACGACTTCATCCGGCTCATGGATGCGCTGCAGATCAAACGCTTTCATCTGGTCGGCGCCAAGATCGCCGGTTTCATCGCGCGCCGTTTCGCCGCGCGTTTCCCCGACCGCATCATCACGCTGACCGTGATTGGCACGCCGCCGCCGGTCTATGACGTGGCCGCGCGTGTCGAGTCGCTGACCGCCGAGATCGAACGCGACGGCATCGAAGGCTGGGCGCGGCGTTCGATGGCCGGCCGGCTGGGCAGCAAATTCCCCGCCGCCGGCGTCGAATGGTGGATCAAACACATGTCGAAAACACCGGTCTCGAGCCAGATCTGTTTCGTGCGCAACATTCCGAAGGCGGACATCACCGCCGACTTGCCGAAGATCCAGTGCCCGACCCTGGTCATCACCACGGAAGGCAGCGCGCTGGGTTCGGTGGCAACCACGCGCGCCTGGCAGCAACTGATTCCGAATTCAACCCTGCTGGTGTTGCCCGGCGACTCTTATCACGTCGCGGCGAGCGACGCGGACCGATGCGCGCAGGAAACGCGCGAATTCATCCAACGCCGCGCAGTTACTGCGGCTTGATGCCCATCGCGGCGGTCAGCTTTTTGTTGAGTGCGATTTCCTCGTCGATGGTTTTCGACAATTCCTGCGGCGAGGAACCGACGCCTTCGAGCCCCTGCTCTTCGAGTTTCTGCCGCACGACCGGGTCTTTCACGGCCTTCGCCACTTCGCTCTGCACGCGGGCGACGTATTCGGCCGGCGTGCCGGCCGGGAACCAGAACCCGTAGAGCCCGATATATTTGTAGCCCTTGACGCCGGCCTCGGACAGCGTCGGCGTCTCGGCCATCTTGTTCCAGCGTTTGTCCGCGGTGATCGCCAGCACGCGCAGACGGCCCGCCTGAGTGAACGGCAGCGCAGACGGCGCCGCCGGAAAGCCCATTTCAATCTGCCCGGAAATCGTATCGCTGAGCGCCGCCGGCACGCCGGTGTAATGCACGGGCGTCAGCTTGAGGTCCGCCATGTGGGCGAAGAGTTCGGCGGCCATCTGCATGACGCTGCCGACACCGGCCGTGCCGTAATTGAGTCTGGCAGGGTTCGCCTTCGCCAGCGCCACCAGTTCCTTGACGGAACGCGCCGGCAGGCTGGGATTGACCACCAGCACATATCCGACGTTCTTCGCCGCGAGCGTGACGGGAATCAGGTCCTTCGCCGGATCATAGGGCACGTTTTTGAAAAAGTACGGATAAGTCGCATAGGCCGCGGTCTGCAGCAGAATGGTGTAACCATCGGGCGGGCTTTTCGCCACAACATCGGTGCCGAGCATGCCGCCTCCACCGCCGCGGTTATCAAACACAATGTTGGTGCCCAATGCCGGCCCGAGCTTTTCGGCAATGATGCGGCCCACCACGTCGGGCCCCGCCCCCGCGCCATAGGGCACGACAATGCGGATGACCTTGCCCGGATAGTCTTTCGCCGCAATGGCTGCAGCCTGCGCTGAAACCGGCAGCGCAGCTGCCAAGGCCAGCATGAAGATCCTATGAAACATTCTGCGGCTCCCCTGCATTTCGCACCCGCTCTGTCAGGCCGATTGCATCAATCGGCAGTCAATTTGAACTGCTGTACCAGCTTGCCCAGATCAGCGATCTCGGATTTTACAAAAGCCGCGAACACCTCAGGACGGTCGCCGATCGGCACGTAGGCGATTTCTCCGAGGCGCTTTTTCGCCGACGGTTCGTTCAGCGCCGCCACCATCGCCTCGCGAATGCGCGCAACCATTTCACGCGGTGTTTTCGCCGGCACCAGGATGCCGTACCAGTTGCCCGACTGATAGCCCGGCAATCCGGATTCCGCCACGGTCGGCAGCTGCGGCAGAAATGGCAAACGCTGCGGCGTGGTCACGGCCAGGGCGCGCAGGCTGCCCTGCTTCACAAAGGGCAGCACGATGCCCGCCGAGGCAAAATACACCGAGGTCTCGCCCGAAATGACCGAAGTCATCGCTTCACCGCCGCCTTTGTAGGGCACATGCACCATGTCGATCCGCGCCTGTCCCTTGAACAATTCGGCAGCAAGAAAGGTCGGTGTGCCGGTACCCGCCGAGGCATAGTTGAGCGCGCCGGGCCGCGCTTTCGCCAGCCGGATCAGTTCGGCCACGGTTTTGACCGGCAGCGACGGATGCACGACCAGCATGGATGGTGAAGTTGCGATTTGCGTCACCGGCGTGAAATCGCGCAACAGGTCGTAATTGAGCTTGCGATAGAGCGTGACGTTCAGGGCATGCGTCATGCTGATCTGCAGCAGTGTATGGCCGTCGGCCGGCGCTTTGGCCGCAATCTCTGCGCCGATATTGCCGCCGGCGCCGGTGCGGTTTTCGACAACCACCTGCTGCCCCGACAACTGCGTCAAACCGCCGGCAACGATGCGACCGAGTATGTCGGCACCGCTGCCCGGCGAACCGGGCACGATGTAATGCGCGAGGCGCTCCGGATAACCCTGCGCCATCGCCGGTGCGATCGCGCATACCAGCACCATAAAACTCAATGCCCCGCGATTCGCCGCAGCGTGCCGGCACCTCACCGCGCCGTTCATTGCGGCCAGCCCAGCCATTCGCACAAACCGCGCCCCATGATCCAGCGCTTGTCGTCTTCAGTAAAGAACGGGATTTCCTGCGTAAAAAAACTGATCGCCTGCGCGTAGGAACAGGGCAAGCGGGCCAGGTCCGTGCCCCAGAACATGCGACGCGGCCCGAACGCATCGTAGATTTTTCGCACGTAGGGCAGCAGCGGCGTGAACGGATAAGGTTCGCTGGTATAGGCCGGCAGCGCACTGACCTTGACCATCACATTGGCGCGCTTTGCCAGCGGCAAGATCAAATCGAAATCGCGGAACGCGGCTTCATCCTTGTCTTCGGTTGGCAAACCCAGATGGCAAATCACCAGTTTCAATTCGGGAAACCGGGCGGCGACCCGATCGACCAGCGGCAACTGTGCCTGACTGACCATCAGCGCAATCCGCACCTGCGCGTCTTCGGCCGCGCGCCACAGCCAATCGACCTGTTCGGCTTCGAGTGCCGCCGCCCAGCGCGGCAGGCTGAAACTGATGCGAAAGCCCAGCATGCCCGGCTGTTTGCACCAGTCGGCAACGCGCGCCGGGCCATCGGGCGCATCGAGATCGAAACGTCCCATGGCCGCGAAGCGTTGCGGATAACGCTGCGCTGCGGCAAGCACCAGATCATTGCGGTCGGCGTCCCATGACGGCGGGATCAGCACGCAACGCGACACCCCCGCCGCGTCCATCAACTGCAGCAGTTCTTCCGCACCGAGCGCGGTCTTGCGGTGCGGCTCGCGGCCCGGCACCCACGGCCGCGCCGGCGAATTCGGCGCCCAGATATGCGCCTGTGCGTCGGCAATGAACATGATCCCCCTCCCCCGGACCGGCTGTACCGCCGGCCTTCTTGATCAGGCGCGCAGCAGCGTCATCAGTTCGGCCACCGAGGCATGGTCCTCGAGTTTGCCGACCGCTTTTAATACCGCATCGATGCGTGTCGCCGGCAGGCGCGCTTTGGCATAGGTGCGGAATTTGTTTTCGACCTGCAATCGCGTCAGCGGCCGCTCGGGCGAACCGAGCGGATGCTCGCAACGCTCGGCCAGTTTCCGGCCGTCCGTGGTTTCGGCTTCAACGATCGCCTGCACGCCGGAGAGCGAGGCGTCGGCAACCACCTCGACCTGCTCCGCCGAAAATTTTCTCAGCACCGGATCGTCGTAGCGTTTCGGCTCGAACTGTTCGAGCGAAAGTTCGCCGTCGTGCAGAATGGCGGCCGCCGCGTAATGCGTCGACAGCAGCGCTTCGAATTTCGCCTTGTAGCGCGGGAAAATGCCGTGCAGATCGACCGCCGTCTTGCTCATCGCCACGCGGATCTTGCGCACGTTGGCGGGTTTCAGCTGATGTTTTTCGACCAGATCGAAGGTGGCGGTAATCATGCCCTGAATGGTCGATGCCGAAGGCCACAACCGCAAGGCGATCTGTTCCATCTCCCAGCGCTTGCCCAGATCAGCAACGATGTCCTGCGGCTTGCCGCCATTGGTGTAGGTGTTGAGCAGACCGCCGTCTTTCGCTGTGAGGAATTCTTTGGTCGCGACGAACTTCTGTTCGGCGAGCAACGCCGCCATCACGCCCGACAAGGCGCCGCGGCACTGGTGAAACTTGACCGTCGGCGTGCCCCATGCCGCGAAGGTGCCGGCCGACTGACTGCCGGCAAGCCCGAAGGCGCGCGCCATGGTTTCACCGTTGAATTTGCGCAAGCGTCCGACCGCTGCCGCCGAACCGAATAGGCCGAACACGCCGGGGCCGTGCCAGCCGCGTTTGCGGAATTCCGGAAAGTCGAGTCCGAGCCCGATGCGTGTCGCCGTTTCGCTGCCGGCAACCAGCGCTACCATCAGGTCGCGCCCGGACAATCCGTCGCGTTCGGCAATCGCCAGCGCCGGCGGCACGACTTCCGGTGTGATGTGCGTGAGCGTTGAGCGATGCACATCGCACATCGTCACCGCAGTGATCAGAAAGCCATTGAGCAGCGTGGTGCCGGCCAGTGAAGAACGTCCGCCGCCGATGATGCTCAGTTCTTCCGAATGGCCGAGCGCGCCGGCCATGGCCGCGATCTGCGGTGTTTCCTCTCCGAGATGGCCGGCCAGTGCGCAGGCCAGCGTATCGAGCAGCAGGATGCGGCAGTTCTCGCGCACATGTTCGGGGATGTCTTCGAATTTGAGGCCGGCGGCGAAATCCGCCAGCGTTGCGGTCACGTCTGTGGTCATGGTCTTTCTTCCGGTTGGCAGCGACGGAGAACCCGCCGCGTTGTTGTCATCAGAGTTTCGGATTGTTTTCGCTGGACACCATCACTTCGACCAGCACCGGCTGCTTCTTCGTCGCCGCCAGCCCCGCACGCATGGCGTCGGGCAGGTCTTTTGCATCGGTGACGCGGATGCCCTTGCAGCCGCTCGCCTCCGCGTATTGCGCGAAGTTCGGGCTGGCAAAGGTGGTGCCGAAGGTGTGACCATAGATATTGGTCTGCTGCATATAAGTCTGGCCGAAGGTGCTGTTGTTGTGCACCACCATCAGGATGTTGGCGCCGTACTCGGCGGCCGTCGGCAGATCACCGATGGTCATCAGGAACGCACCGTCGCCCGCCAGCGCCACGACATCGCGCTGCGGATACTCGAGTTTTGCAACGATCGCCGTCGGCAATGCAAAACTCATCGCGTTCCAGACACCCGACTGCATGAAGGACTCGGGTGTGGCGATATCGCGATAAAGACGCGCCCACATCTGACAAAGCCCGACATCGCTCGCCACCACCGCGCGCTCATCGAGCACGTCATTCATTGCTTCCATGACAAGGCCCGGGTAGATCGGCTTGTTGCCGCGATTAGTATCGTTCAATGCAGCGAGTTTCGCGCGCGTTTCTGCCTTGACCGCCGCCAGCCGGTTGACGAGCGCGGTGTCGGCGGGTTTGCGGAATTCGCCGAGTTCGGCCAGCAGCGCGCCGAGAAACAGCTTGGGATCGGCCACACGCTGGTCATCGCCGCGGTAACGCGACTCCTGCACGTCATCGAATCCAATCAGGATCTGCGGCACATTGCTGACCGAGTTGAGCTCGGTCATTTCGGCCGTGCCCGCGCGCAGACCGATGCCGATGACGAGATCGGCGGTCTTCATCGCTTCCGCGCACACCGGATGACTGCGGCCGGTCTTGAAGTAGCCGGCAAACAACGGATGGCTCTCGGCGATCACGCCGATTGCATCCTGCGCATTGATCACCGGCGCCTGCAGCTTTTCGGCCAGCGCAATGATTTCGGCCAGCGCGCCCTGGCGGATCACGCCCTTGCCGGCGGCAATTACCGGCGCCTTCGCCGCCTTCAAACGCTGCGCGAAACGCGCCACGTCGGCCGATTGCGGCTGATGCACGACGGTCGGCAAACGCTTGTATTCGGGCAAAACGACTTTTTCCTTTTGCAGGATGTATTCGCTTTCATCGGTCTCGCGCGGCAGTTCGACGTGTACCGGGCCCGGACGGCCGCTGCGCGCAATATGAAACGCCTTCGCCATCACCTCGGGAATGTCCTCAATGCGCTCGACGCGCGCACTCCACTTGGTGATGTGTTTGAACATCTCGTTGACAAAGGCCGGATTGTCGACGCCGTGAAACGCCTCCATGTCGGCCTTCAGCGGCACCGCGCCGCCAATATGCACCATCGGTGAAGCTGCGCCGTAGGCCTGCGCCACGCCGGCCATCGAATTCACACCGCCGGGCCCGGCGGTGACGAGACAGACGCCGGGTTTGCCGGTGAGACGCCCGTAGGCGTCGGCCATCAGCGAGGTATTCGGCTCCATCTTGCAGGTGACAAAGCGCATCGGTTTGATGCGGCTGATACCGTCATAAATCGGGTGGATATGCGAACCCGGGACGCTGTAGACACATTCCACGCCTTCGGCGTGCAGGGCTTCCGCCACCGCTTCGCCGGCGTGCATTGCTTTTCGTTCTGCCATGCTCTCCCCTCCGGATTTTTCTTATGCGGCTTTGGCGAATGCCGCCATCACCTTTTGCTGATGTTCGACCAGTTTCTGTACACTGGGGCGTGCCAGCATGCGCTGGTAGTGCGCGTGACAGTTCTTGAACGCCGACAACTCCAGCTTGAACGAAATGGCGCGCATGAAGCACCAGTAGAAATAGGCATCGACCGCGGTGAAATGGTCGAAAAACCACTCGCGCCCGGCGAGCATCTCATCGGCGATTTTGAAGTCCTCGAACAGCATGACGTTGGCGACACGCTTGACCGATTCTTCCGAGCCCGGCAGATCGCAATAGTTAGTTGGACGCGCGTTCGGCGTCAGGTGCGGATGAATGCCCGAAGCGCACCAGGCCATCAGCGAAATCGCCTTGATTTCGGTTTGCGGGTCGGCGGTCAGCAGCTTTGCCTGCGGAAACCGGCGCGCGATCCAGATCTGGATCGCCACGTTTTCAGTCAGCGGTTCGCCGTCGATCACCAGCACCGGGACCTTGTGCTTGGGATTGATTTTGAGAAATTCCGGCTTTTTCAGATCGCCGGTGCGCGAATTGACGTCGATGGTGCTGAAATCGGCGCCGGCTTCCGTCAGCGTGATATAGGGAACAGTCGCGCAGGTCTGCGGCGCGTAGAAAAGCTGCAACTTCATTCTGCGGTCTCCTCCGTGGAATGTTCTGCATGTTAGCGGAACATCCCCTGCCCGGCCAGACCGCAGCGGCGCGATACCTGCGCCGTCGCAAAAAGAAAACCCCTCGGTGGAGGGGTTTTCAGTCGTGCGCTTGACTTGCCTGCTACTCAAACATCAATGACGGCATTCTGCGGGGACATACTTCCATTGTGCCGAGTTGCCCGAGCCGGTGCTGCAGCTCCAGCCCACGCGACCACCGCCCAATGTCGGGGTCAACACCACGTTGACGGCAGTGCCGACCGAGGTATTGCTGCCGACGATGGTGATAATGCCGGCGGTCGTCACCGAACCGCCCGAAATACGGCCGGCCGTGGTCACCGTCAGGCCGAGGCCTGCGCTGCCCAGCGTTGCGTCAGTCGTGGATTTTTCCGCAATGGTCGTCTTGAAGCCGCTCGCTGCGAGAACCAGCTCAGAAACCCTGGCACGGATGGTGTAGTCCTGGTACGCCGGCAAAGCCACTGCAGCCAGAATACCGATGATCGCCACCACGATCATCAATTCGATCAGGGTAAAACCCCGTTGAATACGCTTCATTGGAACTCCTTAAGGTTGTGTGACAAGTAAAAACGCTCCGGTTATGAACTTGTCTCCCCTGAATAAGCAATTAGCAGGCCCCGCGCGCCGGATTCCGGCCATTTATTTCCGAATCGACCGGGCAGCGTTGTTTTGGTTGACTTAAATCGTCTGATATTGCGCGCGCGCACCGCACTTTCCGGCACGAAATCCGGCCGGCAGCGCAAACCGGCCGACCACAAAGGGACAATCGCGGCACTAAGGGCATTAAGACGGCATTCGCTGCTGAACGCATGCGCACCGCATACATGCGGTTTGCCACGAGAAAGAGGCCGAAAAACAAAAAAGGGCTGCATTTCTGCAGCCCTTCATGTTCTTGGCGCGCCCGGCAGGATTCGAACCTGCTACCCCTTGGTTCGTAGGAATGCACCAGTTTTACAAGTGATTGAAATTAAAAGAGATGAGCATCGCCGTCCGTCGCTAGTTTTTGCAACTGTGTTCCGCAAAGCGAAACAAAGTCGTGCAAAAGTCGAGCACGAGAGCTGAGCAAAAACTTATAGGAAAACTCATTACCGAAATGTTCGCTTACATGTTCATATTTCGCAGAATGAGCGAGATCGTCGGCACACCGGCAATACCCACGAAGCAATTTAGAGCGGCAATTAAAATCTTGCATAAAGCTCGTCGGCGCCGCCAATCCGTCGCCTG
>CAZVDN010000139.1:8641-8941 GCA_964625665.1 uncultured Streptomyces sp.
CTACCTGGCCACCAACGCAATGCATTTGAAAGGGATTGCGAAATCTAGCCCCTCTAGCAAGCAGGGTTACGCAATTTTCGAATTAAAATAAATGCTTGACTTAAGCTAAATTCCGAGAACACTTTGACCTCGCCGTTTCTTCTACTCTGGCTATACCTGTTGATACTTGTGCTCACGCTGGTCTGGCGGGGCAGAGAGATAACAAGCCCATGGCTTTTTTTACTTAGAAGCTTTTTCCCGAATTGGCGTTTCTATCATCGCCCCGGAAATCAACCGCGTTTATTCACCCGCTGCAGACTC
>CAZVDN010000140.1:0-1568 GCA_964625665.1 uncultured Streptomyces sp.
GGGCTCTCGGATGAAATGTCGCCGGGCAGCGTCAGCAAACTGCTGACCTCCGATGCGGTGGCATTTCGCGCATCCTTCCGCTCGGAAGTGCCGCGTGCCAATCAGCTCTATTGGCGCGGCCCGGTGATGTGGGACTTTGACGGCTATACCTGGACCGCCTCACGCTTCGGCAACGCATTGCAGCGCCCGATCGAACATACCGGCAACGCAATCGACTACACCGTGACTGTCGAACCGCACAACCGGCGCTGGCTGTTCGGCCTCGACCTGCCGATGCGCGCGCCGCCCCCGGCACGCCTGACCGGCGATTTTCAGATTCTAAGTCCGACGCCGGTGAGCCGCCGCACGCGCTACGACATGTTGTCCTATCCGTCATGGCGCGACGACAATGAACTGACGCCGGCCGAACGCAGCCGCGGCCTCGCCCTGCCGCCGCGCAGTAATCCGCGCAGCGCGGCGCTGGCTGAGCGCATGCGAAAGGCGGCCCCCGACGATCGCGCTTTCGCGACGGCGGTGCTGGCGATGTTCCGCGACCAGAATTTTTATTACACGACTACACCGCCGCTGCTCGGCAACAACCCGGTCGATGAATTCCTGTTCAGCACGCAGGCCGGCTTTTGCGAACATTACGCCTCCGCTTTTACCGTGCTGATGCGCGCCGGCGGCGTGCCGGCCCGCGTCGTCACAGGCTACCAGGGAGGCGAAATCAATTATGTCGGCGCCTACCTGACCGTGCGCCAGGCCGACGCCCATGCGTGGACTGAGGTCTGGTTCAAAAACGAAGGCTGGGTGCGCATTGATCCGACCGGCGCGGTCTCGCCAAACCGCGTCGAGGCCGGCGTTGCTGCCGCCGTGCCGCAATCGGAAGCCCTGCCGCGGCAACTGCGCGGCGAATACGAGTGGCTGCAGCGCGCACGCATGACCTGGGATTCCGTGACCAACTCATGGAACCAGCTCGTGCTCGAATACACGCAGGAACGCCAGTTCCAGTTGATGGAACGCATCGGCATTGACAACGCGACCTGGCAAAAACTCGCCACCATCATGTTTATTGTGGCGACCGGCATTACGCTGATCGTCGGTTTGCTGATGCTCTACCGGCTGCACGGCCAACGCCCGGACCCGCTGGTCGCCGGCTGGGCCCGCTTCTGTGCCAAGCTCGCGCGTCAGGGTGTGACGCGCCATCCGAGCGAAGGTCCGGTGACGTTTTCGCGGCGCGCTGCCGCGGCGCGCCCCGATCTGCGTGAAGGCATTGAAGGAATCTGTGCGAACTATGTGCGGCTGCGCTACGGGACAGACGCTACAGACGAAGAAATAAAGGACTTGCTGAAGACGGTCGCCGCGTTTCCGTCACGCTGAACGCATGGAGCGCAATGCTGGTGTGGCGCCGACTCAGCCCGGACGGTCACCCGGCAACAAACGCAACGGATCCACCGGCTTGCCGAAGCGGCGGATTTCAAAGTGCAGCTTGATCTGATCGGCATCGCTGTTGCCCATCTCGGCGATTTTCTGCCCTTTGACCACCGACTGCCCTTCCTTGACCGTCACCAGATTGTTGTGCGCGTAGA
>CAZVDN010000140.1:1578-8939 GCA_964625665.1 uncultured Streptomyces sp.
AGACGCTCAAAAACACCTTGTTGTGTTTGATGATGACGAGCTTGCCGTAACCGCGGATGCCATCGCCGCTGTAGAGCACCTTGCCCGGCGCGCTGGCATTGATCGCCTGCCCCTGCTTGCCGGCAATGCCTATGCCTTTGAGATTGGTCGTTTCATTGAAGGTGCTGAGCAGTTTGCCCGGCGTCGGCCAGCCCCATTCGACTTTTTCATCATCTTCATCGTTGCTTGCGGTCTTTTCTTCGACGCGCGGCTCGGGTTTCGCCGCCGGTGCCGGCACCGGCTTGGCAGTTCCCGGTGACAACTGCGCCAGGGCCTGCTCCGAATACGGCAGCTTTACGCCTTTGGGCTGGCTCTTCAGCGCTTCATTGGCCGCCGGCGCCGAACTGGCGGACGGTGGCAGCGCGGTGCCTGTGACCGGCTTCGCCTGAATGGCAGGCGTTGTTTTCAGCGGTGTGGCCACGGCTGCGGATGCCGGCGCGCGCAGGCGCAATTGCTGGCCGATGCGGATCACATTGGGATTGTCGAGCGCGTTCCATTCGGCAATTTCCTTGTAATCCAGGCCGTGGTCCAGCGCGATCGAATAAAGCGTGTCGCCGCGTTTCACCGTGTAGGTCTCAGGGCGGGTGTCAGGCTCGCGCGCCAGCTGCGGCGCGGCGGCTGGCGCAGTCGCGGTCGCGGCCGCAGCCGGCTTCGCCACGGGCGCCGGCGCATGGGTGCGGTCGGATACGGGTGCTGGATGCTTGGTCGAGGCGCAGCCGGCGACGACCAGCGCACACAGCAGAGCCACGACAATGTTTCTGATTTCCATGCCGGCGTTCAGCTCAAACCGGACAGCATCGGCACAAACTTCACCGCATCGAGCCGGGTTTCGGCGAATCCGCTGCGATCGCGTTCGATCACGCACAGATATTGTTCCGTGGTTCCCATCGGCACCACCATGCGTCCGCCGACGGCAAGCTGCTGCTTCAATGCATCCGGAACATGGGTCGCTGCGGCGGTCACCATGATCCCGTCAAACGGCGCGTCTTCGGGAATCCCGACATGGCCGTCGGCATGCTTGAAGCGGATGTTCATGACTCGCAATTCACGCACATTGCGCCGCGCCTTGGACAACAGCGGCAGGAGGCGCTCGACGGAATAAACCTCCGTCGACAGGCGTGCCAAAATCGAGGTCTGATAACCGCAACCGGTGCCGATCTCGAGCACCTTCCCGGGCGGCTTGCCGGCCGTCAGCAGTTCCGACATGCGCGCCACGATATAGGGCTGCGAAATCGTCTGCCCGAAACCGATCGGCAGCGCGCAGTCGTCGTAGGCGCGGCTCGCCAGCGCTTCTTCAACGAAAATATGGCGCGGAATTTCGTTCATCACATTCAGCACCGCCTCATCGGTGATGCCCTGCTCGCGCAACCGCGTGATCATGCGCAGACGCGTGCGCTGCGAGGTCATGCCGATCCCTGAAATCCGCGTGCTCATGCCAGCCACTGCCTGACGGTTTGCATTTGCGCCGTTTGAGTCAGATCCATCTGCAGCGGCGTCAGCGACACCTGCGACTGCGCCACCGCATGGAAATCAGTGCCCTCGCCGGCATCCGCTGCTGCGCCGGCTGCACCGACCCAATAGACTGTTTCGCCGCGCGGTGTCGAAGCCCGCACCACCGGTTCGGCCTTGTGGCGTTTGCCGAGCCGCGTCACGGTCGTGCCGCGCAGCGCTTCGAACGGCACATCCGGCACATTGACGTTCAGCAACAGCGGCGCGCCGAGCGGACTGCGCGCCAGGCGCTGCGCGAGATCCACGGCGACGCGGGCGGCGGTCCTGAAATGATCATCGCCCCTGGCAACCAGCGATACGGCCAGCGACGGAATGCCGAGCAGAAAGCCCTCGGTCGCTGCCGCCACCGTGCCTGAATAGATTGTGTCGTCACCCATGTTTGCACCGTGATTGATACCTGAAATCACCATGTCGGGCAACGAATCGAGCAGTCCGGTGACCGCCAGATGCACGCAGTCTGTGGGCGTCCCGTTGACGTAGAAAAAACCATTGGCGGCACGTCGCACACTGAGCGGACGGTCGAGCGTGAGGGAGTTGCTGGCGCCACTGCGGTCACGTTCCGGCGCAACCACCGTCACCTTCGCGATCGAGCCGACCGCTTCGGCCAGGGCTGCAAGGCCGGGCGCAAAGTAGCCGTCGTCGTTACTCAGCAGAATGTGCATCGTTCGGCACCGGATAAGGGGCGCAGGAAACTACAAATGGGCTGTTGCGGCAACCGACGCAACCCGTCGAAAAATTCAATGCATGCACGGCGGCAAATTATATCATGCACCTCTGTTTCCCAGACCGCCGCCTGCCGTTTTGCTTGCCGCTGCCGCGAAAACTCTGGCAAAGTCGGGGTTTGCAAATGCTGAAGAGGAAATCCCATGTCGCTGAAGGGTGTGCATCACGTCAATCTCGGCTGTCGCCCGAAAGACATTCCGGAAATCGAAAAATTCTACGGCGCGGTGCTTGGCCTGACGCTGGGTTACCGCCCGGATTTTCCGAACGAAGGCATCTGGCTCTACATGGGAGAGCACCCGTTGATTCACGTCGTGGTCCGCTTTCCCGATGACTGGCCCGGCAGCGATGAAAAACGCAGCAGCTGGGACCACGTAGCCTTTGACGTTACCGGTGTCGAGGACTATCGCCGGCGCCTGATCGAATACGGCGCGCATTTCGACGAACAGAACGTCCCGGAAGCGGGCTTTCAGATGTTCGTGCGCGATCCGGTCGGCAACAAAATCGAACTCAACTTCCCGAACAGCGAAGCACCCGCCACCGTGGCGCCGGGCACACTCTCGGCGATCCAGTTCCCGAACCAGCCCCGCAAGCGCTAGCCGGCCACGCGTCAGCCTGCAGCCGCCCCGGTTTGCGGCAGCGCGAACGGCCGGTCGTGGGTCAGTGCCGGCAGCATGCCACGCACCTTGAGCACCGCATCGGCATTGATTTCGGCATAACAAATGCCGGGTTCAGTGCCGAGTTCGGCAATGATTTTTCCCCAGGGATCGATGATCAGCGAATGACCGTAGGTCGAACGATTGCCGGGATGTTCGCCGCACATGGCCGGCGCAAACACATAGGCGAGGTTTTCGATGGCACGCGCGCGCAAAAGGCTGTGCCAGTGTGCAACGCCGGTCTCGCGCTGAAAGGACGACGGCACCGCAAGAAAATGCGCGCCCGCCTTCGCCAGTGCGCGAAACAGATGCGGAAACCGCAGGTCATAACAGACCGTCATGCCCAGCGTTCCCCACGGCGTCTGCGCCACCACCGCGCGGTCACCCGGCTGATAGGCACTCGATTCCCGGATCACCTTGCCGCTGGGCAAAGTCACATCGAACATGTGGATCTTGTCGTAGGACGCGATGGTACTGCCATCCGGCGCCAGCAAAAACGAACGGTTCGCCATGCGCTCGTCATCGACCTGAATCGTCAGCGAGCCGACCAGCAGGTGCAATGCATGATTGCGCGCAAGTTCGCTACAAACCTTCAGCGCAGGATGGCGGTCTTCCGGAAATGAATTTTCCCGCATGACGCGGCCACTGCCATCGAGCAGTGCTGCATATTCAGGAAGCATGACCAGGTGGGCGCCCTGACCGGCCGCTTCGCCGACAGCCGCGGCAATCGACCGCAGGTTGGCATCCAGATCATTGCCAGAATTCAGCTGCACGCAGGCAGCTTTAAATGCCGGCATGCTCAACGCGGTGCGGCAGTACGCTTGGCCAGTTCCTTGATGACCCGATCGGTCAAATTGATTGCATTACTGGCAAAAATGGCCTGCTGCACGATCAAATCAAATTTTTCGGATTCGGCAATGGCGTCGAGCACCTTGTTGATTTCAACGACCAGCCGGCCGCGCGCCTCGCGCTGGCGAAACTCCATGTCCTCGGCAAAGCTGCGTTGCATCTGTTCGAACTGCTGTGACAACGTGGCCAGACGGCGTTCCTTGGCCTGACGGTCGGCAGGCTTCATTTTCTCGCCGTCGCGCTCGAGTTCCGTCCGCAATTCAAGCCCCTGCTTCTGCAGGGCCTGCAATGCCTGTTCACGCGGCGCGAACTCCTTTTTGATCTGCTCGATCGCCCGCTTGGTCGGCTCCGATTCCGCCTCGATCTGGAAAGCGTTGATGAAACCGATCTTGAGCGGCTGTGCAAATGACGTCGCAGCGGTCAACAACAGCAGGCTGACGAGCACCTTCAATGAATATTTCATGGTTTCCCTCTTGGCGTTGCGCATATCTTAGCGCAATTCAGGCGGCAATATCGGCCGCACTCAATCCGGGATCACCGGCGACACCGCGCAATTTCGGTGCATTCAGACGCAACGCCGGCACGGTTTTTTTGTCGCGCAGATATCCGGCCATCAGGTCCCAGATCGGCACGCCGCCGCGCTCCCTCGATTCTTCGGAAACCGCGGCCCACCCTGCGACCTTGTAGGTTTTGTCTGCCTCGATTCGGCGCCCTTTCAGCCGCATATCGCTGATACGGCGCCCCATCGGCGCCGCCGGTTCGCAACTGTATTGCAGGCCACCGACCCGCACCATGTCTCCGCCCTGTTGATAATAGGGGTCAGGGTTGAACAAGTTGTCGCAAACATCTTCGAGCACGGTTTTGATCTGCGTGCCTGTCATCTCGGTCAGCGTCGTGTGCGGATAGGTGATGGCCGTCTGGTCCATCAGATGTTCCATGCGGATGGTCTCCCCGGGCAACAAGCTGGTGCCCCAGCGAAAACCCGGCGAAAAGGCAATTTCCGCATCCTTGACCGCCATCAATCCATCCAGAATCAACTGATCAAACGTGCCGTTGAAATTGCCGCGCCGATAGAGCAGCCCTTCGGTCGTCGCAAGCGGCGCCGCCAGTTTTTCGGCAAACGGCGCGCGCACGCGTTCGATCAATGCCTGCATGTCAGTGTCAGCCGGCAGCAGATTGGCGAACACCGGCAGCAAGCGGTACTGAAAACCATCGACACGCCCTGCGCTGACGCGCAAATCGAGCACGCCGAGAAATTTTCCGTTCGATCCCGCGTTGGTCACCAACGTTTTGCCCGATGCATTGGAGACCATCGCCGGCCGCGGCACGCCGTCGTGGGTGTGCCCGCCGAGAATGGCATCGATGCCGCGCACACGCGACGCCAGTTTGAGATCGATATCCATGCCGTTATGCGATAGTAAAACCACGGCCTGGGCGCCTTTGGCGCGCACCTCATCGACCACACGCTGGAGTGCTTCTTCCTGAATCCCGAAATTCCAATCTGCAACGAAATAGCGCGGGTTCGCAATCGGCGTGTAGGGATAGGCCTGCCCGATCACCGCCACCGGCACGCCGTTCATCGAGCGCATCGAATAGGACGGAAAGACTTCGTCACCGAAATCCGCCGTTCGGATATTCTGCGCCAGAAATTCCGTACGACCGCTGAGTTCGCGGCGAATGATTTCCTGCACACGGTCGGTGCCCAGCGTGAATTCCCAGTGGCCGGTCATGATATCGACACCGAGTTGCCTTCCCGCTTCCACCATGTCCTGGCCGCGCGTCCACAAGGCCGTCGCCGATCCCTGCCAGGTGTCACCGCCGTCGAGCAGCAAGGCGCCGGGGCGTTCAGCGCGCATTTTCTTCACCAATGTGGCGAGATGCGCGAAGCCGCCGACCCGGCCGTAGAGTTTGGCCGCTTTGACAAAATCGATCGCGGTCAGCGCATGCGCCTGCGCGCTGCCCGCTGCAATGCCGAATTCCCGCAGCAAGGCTGCGCCGACGAGATGCGGCGGCCGGCCACGCGAACGCCCCGCCCCGAGATTGACGGAGGGCTCACGAAACCAGACCGGCAGCAATTGCGCGTGGCAATCGGTCATGTGCAGAAGATGGACATTGCCGAACCGCGGCACATCGTAGATCGACGCAGCGGCAGCAGCCGCGTTGCGCGGCGGATGGAGCAACGGAAAGCCCGCAGCGGCCGCCAACGAAAGAATATGCAGGAACGCTCTTCTATCCACGAGAGAACCCGTTCAGCATGATCGTGCAACGACCCCGACTGAAATCATGCGTGGAGAATTGACTGGAGACCGGCGTTGGCCGGAAAGAACTGGTCGGGGCGAGAGGATTTGAACCTCCGACCACCTGCACCCCATGCAGGTACGCTACCAGGCTGCGCTACGCCCCGAAGTGAAAAGTATAGCAGATCAGCACACCGCCACCGTGAACACGGCGGCAACGGCTCAACGGCGCAGAAATTCGATCACGCCTTTGATCTCGCTGCGCAATGCAGCCAGATTGGCGTTGACCGGCACAGGCGCCGGTGCGGCACGCGGTGCCTTCGCGGGCTCCGAAACCATTTCATCAAGCCGGTTTCGCGCGCCACTGATGGTGAAGCCCTGATCGTAGAGCAGATCGCGAATGCGCCGGATCAGCAACACTTCATGATGCTGATAGTAGCGACGGTTGCCGCGACGCTTGACCGGCTTGAGCTGGGTGAACTCCTGCTCCCAGTAACGCAAAACGTGCGGCTTGACGCCGCACAGCTCGCTTACCTCGCCAATCGTGAAGTAACGCTTTGCCGGGATCGGCGGCAATGCGTCCTTAAGACTGTGGTTTGTTTCCATTATTGTTATAGTGCTTCTCAACCATGGCCTTCAGTTTTTGGGAAGCATGGAATGTCACGACACGCCGTGCGGTGATCGGGATCTCCTCCCCCGTCTTCGGATTGCGGCCGGGGCGCTGCGGCTTGTCACGCAATTGAAAATTGCCAAAGCCGGACAGCTTCACACCTTCCGCATTCTCAAGCGCGATGCGAACTTCCTCAAAAAACGATTCAACCATGTCTTTGGCCTCGCGCTTATTCAAACCTACTTTTTCGAATAGCAAATCCGCCAGCTCGGCCTTGGTCAAAGTCATGTTTTCCCCTTATTTGCGGAGCCTTGCTTGAAACTCTTCTTGTAACGCTTGAACCAATTGCCCGATCTCGGCTTCCACTTGGGCATCGGTCAGCGTTTTGGAAGTATCTTGCAATAGCACGCGAAACGCAACACTTTTTTTATCTGAATCAATGCCTTTGCCGCGATAGACGTCAAATGGGGCGAGATCACAAACGATCCCGCTGGCGGCTTTTTTCATGGCCGCCACCATCGCTTCGGCCCACGCGCGGGGGCTCCCCGTGAGCGCCTAAGAAAGAAGGCATTCTTTTTTTTCCGCCCCATTCTCACTCCCACGCGGCCACCCTCCCCGCCGCCTCGCTTGCGGGGTTCACTCTTGCGCTGGCGCGCTGCCGCCGCCGCCGCCGCCAAACGCGGCCAGCGGGGCCTCCGGGCCCTCCGCAGCTGCAGCTCGGTGATGCGCTCCTTACCCGCG
>CAZVDN010000141.1:0-8897 GCA_964625665.1 uncultured Streptomyces sp.
GAGCCCGATATGTTCAAGCGCACAACCATAACGGCGATGGTCGCCGGCCTTTGCAGCGCCACCGCCTTTGCCGCCAACGACATGGTCGATACGGCACAGGTGATTTCGGCGGCGCCGATTTATGAACGCGTCTATGAACCGCGCCAGGAATGCAGCGAGGCTGCGCCGGCCGCGCAACCGAAAGAACGCAGCGTCATCGCCCCGATTCTCGGCGGCCTTGCCGGTGCCCTGATCGGCCGTCAGGTCGGCCACGGCAATGGCCGTGATGTCGCCACCGCCGTCGGCGCCGCAGCGGGCACCATGGCCGGCGACGCCGTCGCCAATCCTGATGCCAACCGCAACTACACCGGGGCTGCCGTCGGCGCTGTGGCGGGCGGCGTGCTCGGCAATCAGGTCGGCAACGGCCGCGGCAACGGTGTCGCCACCGCCGCCGGCACCATCGCCGGCACCATGGCGGGCGACCGGCTCGGCGCGCGCACCGCTGCCGCGGGCCGCCCGACCCAGAATTGCCGCACGGTTGAATCGTCGCGCGAAGTGATCAAAGGCTACAACGTGGTCTATCGTTTCAACGGCCGCGATGTCACCACTACGATGCCTTACGATCCGGGCAATACGGTCAAGGTCGGCTTCGGCATCATCGACGACGGCGCACCGGCGGCGGAACGCGAAACCCGCCGCGACCGCATGTCATCGAACAGCCGCGACAACGGCCCTGCGCCGGCCGGCTCGAATTATTCCTACCGTTATTGATCCCCTGCGGACGCCAGGAACCCTCCCCTCCAGCGTCCGCTTCGCCCGCCCGGAAACGGGCGGGCGAATTTTTTACTGGAACTCGCGCGCGCGCCCGTAGGACGACCAGCCGCTGAGAAAGCGTACCAGTCCGTAACACAGCCAGGTCATGACGCGCATCGGCAGTGTGTGCGACTGCTGCTCCCAGCGCGTGCGCAGCACCGGCTGGGCACCGAATTCGATCGCCTCATTGAGGCTCAATCGCAGTTCGCGGGCAAAGTCCATATCATCGATCATCACGTTGGCCTCGCGCGCCAGCAACAGGCTCATCGGGTCGATGTTCGACGAACCGACGGTCGCCCAGCGGTCGTCGATGACTGCGACTTTCGCGTGCAGAAAACTGCGGTGGTACTCGAGGATCTCAACCCCCGCATTGAGAAAATGCAGATACAACGCACGTGCCGCGTAATGCAGCAACATGTATTCGACCCGGCCCTGCAACAGCAACACCACGCGCACACCGCGCCGGGCCGCATCGATCAGCGCGCGGCGGAAGGTCCGGCCGGGAAAAAAATAGGCACAGGCGATGACAATTTCGCTGCGCGCACCGGCGATCGCCGTGAGGTAGGCGTTTTCTATGTCATTGCGATGCCGCAGATTGTCGCGAATCACAAAAGCCGCGCGCTGCCCGCCGCAGGGCACGGCTACCGCCGGTATCGCCGCACCGCGCCGGCCCTGCTGGCGCAGCTGGGTCCAGCTTACATAGCGCCAAAGCTTGGTCGCCGAAGCATGTATGTCGGCTAGCAGCGGTCCTTCGACCTGCACCGCGTAATCGAAGCGCGGCGGAATCTGCCGCGGCGTGTGCATGTCGTCAATGATGTTGATGCCCCCGACAAACGCCATGCGGCCGTCGAACACCGATACCTTGCGATGCAGGCGGCGCAAACGCTGCCGCTTGAGCGTCCACGGTGAAATCTCGGGGCGGAACTTGAGCACACGCACCCCTGCCGCGCGCATCTCATCGATGACCGCGCCGTCGAGGTTCTTCGAACCGAATCCATCGATCAATACGTGGGCGGCCACCCCGCGTCGCGCCGCGCGCGCCAGCGCTGCTGCAACCGCGCGGCCGGTGCCGTCGGCCTCGAATATATAGGTCTCCAGATGGATCTGCCGCTGCGCGGCGTCGATTGCCGCGATCAGCGCCGGAAAATACTCCGTTCCGGTGCGCAACAGGCGGATGCGATTACCGGTGACGAATTCGTTCATGTCCGCTTCAGCGTCGAGGTCAATGCCGCGTGGTCCGAAATGCGCGCCCACGGATGCCCGTGGTGCACGCGCGCATCCTGGATTTCAAAGCCGCGCACGTAAATGCGATCGAGCTGCAGGAGCGGCAGCACAGCCGGAAAACTGCGCGCCGGCCGGCCGTGTGCGGACTCGAATGCTTCGTGCAGGCCCAGCCCCCGGGCGAGCCCCTGCTGCGCATTGTGTGTCCAGTCGTTGAAATCGCCGGCGATGATCAAGGGCGCCGAACGCGGCACCAGCTGTTCGATGCGGGATTGCAAAAGGCGCATCTGCCGGTTGCGGTGACCGGCGGTCAGCGCCAGATGCACGCAAATGCAGTGCAGCAGCTCGGACCATCCGGGCACTTCGATTTCACAGTGCAGCAGGCCGCGGCTTTCGAAGCGGTGCGCGGAAATGTCCTGGTTGTCCCAGCGCACGATCGGAAACCGGCTGAGAATGGCGTTGCCGTGATGGCCGTCGTCGTACACTGCATTGCGGCCGTAGGCAAAATCGGTCCACACCGCATCCGCGAGAAACTCGTGCTGCGGCTGCGCCGGCCAGTTGTGAAAGCGCCGCGCGTGCCGGTCGTGGTTACCCTGCACTTCCTGCAAAAACACGATATCCGTGTTGAGCATGCGCAGATGTTCGCGGACTTCGTGAATCACCATGCGCCGACGGAAGAACGAAAAGCCCTTGTGAATGTTATAGGTCGCTACGTGCAGCGTTTGGTTCATTTTTCCTGTGGCATGGCTGATGGTGGCGCCAGAGCGGCCTGACGCCGTTCGATTTCACGCACGACCCCGCCGATCTGCGCGGCAATGTCACGGCGCATCACGGCAGGCCCGAGGAGCGGCGGCACCCAGAACGCCGGTTCGAGTTCCGCAAAATATTCGAGGACGATACCGGATGCCGCTGTGCCGATGCGCCATTCGCCGCGCATGCTCCGCATGTTACCGCGAATCGCGCGGAACGCCAGACGCTGCGGTGCGAACTCGCTGATTTCGAGCACGACATTGATCGAAAAGCGGAAGATGAGAAAACCGGCCTCGCCGCCCTGCTCGACGAGCAGCGGTTCGCCCGGTGCGCTGACGACCCGGCTGATGCGCAGGTCGGGGACGAATTCGGCAAGCCGGTTGTAGTCGCTGATGACCTGCCATGCAAGCGTCGCGTCGGCCGCAACGGCCGTCGTGGCTTTCAATATGAACTTCTGGAATGGCTGCTGCAATCGCCGGCAGCGCAAGTTGCCACAGGAGCACAGCCGATATGAGCAGGCGCCCTGCCGCCTGCATCGGCTTCAAACCACGTCGAGCATGCGCTGGAGCGCAGTGCGCGCCAGTTCCGCTTCGCGCGCCGGCACGCGGATCGGATTGACGACTTTGCCTTCAACCAGATTCTCCAGCGTCCACGCAAGGTGCTGGGGATCGATGCGCGCCATGGTCGAACACATGCACACCGTGGGCGCCATGAACTGAATGATCTTGCCCTGCGGCTTGAGCTGCTCGGCCATGCGGTTGACCAGATTCAGTTCGGTGCCGACCAGCCAGCGCGTGCCCGGCTTGGCCTCCTGCAGGGTCTTCAGGATGAAATCGGTGGAACCGACGTAATCGGACAGCTTGCACACTTCGAAATTGCACTCCGGGTGCGAGATCACCATGCCGTCCGGATACTGGTTGCGGAAATTGAGAATGTGCTGGGCCTGGAACATCTGGTGCACCGAGCAATGCCCCTTCCACAACAGCACTTTCGCCCTACGCACCTGTTCGGGCGTGAGGCCGCCGAGCGGCTCGTCGAAATCCCACACCAGCATTTCGTCGGGCTTGATGCCGTTCATGTAACCGCTCCAGCGGCCCAGATGCTGGTCCGGAAAGAACAGCACTTTTTCGCGGCGCGCGAAGGCCCAGTCGAGGATCGACTGCGCATTGCTCGACGTGCAGACGATGCCGCCGTGTTCGCCGCAGAATGCCTTGAGGTCGGCAGCGGAATTGATATAGGTAATCGGCGTCACATGCTGATCGGGATCGAGCACGCTGCCGATTTCGCGCCAGGCACGTTCCACTTTGGCGAGGTTCGCCATATCGGCCATCGAACAACCGGCACTCATGTCCGGCAGGATTGCCGTCTGCTCGGGCTTCGAAAGAATATCGGCCACTTCGGCCATGAAATGCACACCGCAGAACACGATGTATTCGGCGTCGGTCTTGGTCGCCAGCTTCGACAGGCCCAGCGAGTCGCCGGACAGATCGGCATGCTTGTATACGTCGGCACGCTGATAGTGATGGCCGAGTATGACCGCGCGCTTGCCGAGCGCGGCCTTGGCTGCGACGATGCGGCTCTCGCACGCATCGTCCTGCAGCGGTTTGAAACGGTCAAAGGCAATTGCAGCGGTTTGCATCCCGGCACACCTGCGATAAAAGGCCTAAAACATTACCACAATATTGCGGTTTTTCCATCTGGAACCTGCATTACACGCTTCACCAGGAGGGGTAATCACTTCAGATTCCCCGCACCGCCAGTTCGCGGATCGCCTCGGCATTGCTCCATGAAAACACGAGGTCTGCTGCATCGCGCCATGGCAGCCACTGGTAACGCAGATGCTCCCGCGGCGCCAATACCACCGGGCGCGGCTCCGGCAGACACAATGCGAAAACGTGCTCGGTGTTATGCGTCACGCCGGGCGCATAACGCGCGCGCCAGTGCGGGTAAATTTCATACTGGTTCTGCTTCTGCCAATCGCGCAAACCGAATTCATCGGCATCAAGGCCGGTTTCTTCCATGACTTCGCGACGCGCCGTTTGCGCCAGATCGGTTTCATCGGGGTCGCGGCTGCCCGTGACCGACTGCCAGAATCCGGCCCGGTCGGCGCGCTCCAGCAATAACACCTGCAGATCAGCGCTGTGGATCACCACCAGCACCGAAACCGGAATCTTGTAAACCACGCTCATTGCCGCGCAAACATCGAAAACCGGTTATTGCCGCAACCATCCGCATCGATCAGCACCACGAACACACGCGCCCTCGTCTTCCAGTAACTGGCGGCGGCGGCAAAAATTTCAAGGGCTGCGGCATGATCATTCGCTGAATGCACGAATCCCCCGCCGTGGCGCCAGCGGATCACCGCGCCGGCAGCCGGCCGCCATGCGAGGTCTTCAAGACAATCAGCCAGCGCGTCCCAATTGCCGCCAAAGGTTTGCGGAAATTGCAGCGACCGCGCGCAGCACTCGAGAAATGATTGCTTGTCCCGCGCACCGGCAAGATCGATGTCGCACCACGCCAGCCCCTGACCGAGGACGCGCTCGCGCAAGCGGTCCGTTGAGCCCGGCGACTGGTAAACGCCGCCATCCGTTGGCTTCAAATTTTTATCCGGTGATGCAGTCATTCGCGCACCCGTTGAAAACTGCGGTAATGGTCGCCAGTGTAATAAAACTCCGCGCCGGCGCCGCCGGCGACAATGCGCCGCGCGCCGCGGTTTGCCGCGCCCGGCGTGGGTACGGTGTATTCGCGGTAATAACCGCGCTTCTGCGCGGGCAACAGGCGTTCATGATTGCCGAACGTCACGCCGTCGCGTTGATACGGAAAAGGGCCGCCGCGCTTGATCAAATCGATCGTCTGCCGCGCCTCGGCCGGCAATGCGGCCAGTGCAATCTCCTGAATCGCCCGCGGCGTCTCGTTGCGCGCCAGCGTCCAGTGCGGCAACCACAGCAAGACCGCCAGTAAAACAGCGGCCCGGCGACGCCAGGACTGCATCATGGCATTTCGATCCGGCACCCGCCGCGGCGGGTCAGGCCTTGGTTTCCTGCCGGCGCAGCCGGATGTGCAGTTCGCGCAACTGCATTTCGGTCACGGCGCTCGGCGCGTTGACCATCAGGTCCTGACCGCGCTGCGTTTTCGGGAATGCGATGACTTCGCGGATCGAATCCGCGCCCGTCATCAGCGTCACCAGCCGGTCAAGGCCGAACGCGATGCCGCCGTGCGGCGGTGCGCCGTACTGCAATGCGTCGAGCAGAAAGCCGAACTTCGCGCGCGCATCCTCCGGCGTGATGCCGAGGACTTCGAAAATCTTCGCCTGCACTTCGGCGCGGTGAATACGCACCGAGCCGCCGCCGATTTCCCAGCCGTTCAACGCAACGTCGTAGGCCTTGGCCTGCACCTTGCCCGGATCGGTCGAGAGAAACTCGAAGTGTTCATCCTTCGGCGAGGTAAACGGATGGTGCGCGGCATTCCAGCGCTTGGCTTCCTCGTCGTATTCGAACGCCGGAAAATCGACCACCCAGACAGGCCGCCAGCCCGCCTCGGCATGGCCCTTTTCGTGGCCGACCTTGACGCGCAGCGCGCCCAGCGCGTCGTTGACCACCTTGGCCCGGTCTGCACCGAAGAAAATCAAATCGCCGTTGGCGGCCTGCGTGCGGCGCAGAATTTCGCCGAGCACTTCCGGCGACATGAACTTGACGATCGGCGACTGCAGGCCTTCTTCATTCAGCTTGGTCACATCATTGACCTTGATGTAAGCCAGACCCTTGGCACCGTAAATCGCCACAAAGGTCGTGTAGTCGTCGATTTCCTTGCGCGACAGTGCGGCGCCGCCGGGCACGCGCATGGCCGCGACGCGGCCGTCTTTGAGCGAGGCCGCCTGCTTGAACACCTTGAAATCGACCGTCTTCATCAGGTCGGTCAGTTCGGTCAACTCGAGTTTGACGCGCAGGTCGGGCTTGTCCGAGCCATAACGCGCCATCGCCTCGGCATAGGCAATGCGCGGAAACGCGCCGAGTTCAACATCGAGTGCCTGCTTGAACATATGACGCACCAGGCCTTCCATGATGTCCTGGATTTCGCGCTCGTTGAGAAACGAGGTTTCGATATCGATCTGGGTGAATTCCGGCTGGCGGTCGGCGCGCAGGTCCTCGTCGCGGAAACATTTGACGATCTGGTAATAACGGTCGAAGCCCGAGATCATCAGCAACTGTTTGAACAGCTGCGGCGACTGCGGCAGCGCGTAAAAATGACCGTCGTGGATGCGCGAGGGAACGAGAAATTCACGCGCGCCCTCCGGCGTCGATTTGTATAGCATCGGCGTCTCGACGTCGATGAAGCCGAGCTTGTCGAGATACTCGCGCGCCGACATCGCGGCGCGGTGGCGCAACTGCAGGTTCTTCTGCATCTGCGGACGTCGCAGATCGAGAAAGCGGTATTCGAGGCGGATGTTTTCCGAGATCTGGTCGTCATCCATCATGAACGGCGGCGTCAGCGAAGGATTGAGAATTTCGATTTCGGCCGCCAGCACTTCGATCTCGCCGCTCACCAGATTGGTGTTGACCGTGCCTTCGGGGCGCGGCCGCACCTTGCCGGTGACACGCACGACGAATTCGTTGCGCAGCGTCTCCGCAATCCTGAATGTGGCAGGATTGTCCGGGTCGCAGACCACCTGCAACAGACCGGCGCGATCGCGCATGTCGATGAAGATGACGCCGCCGTGGTCGCGCCGGCGATGCACCCAGCCGAAAACAGTGACGGTTTGTTCAAGGTGCGCACGGTTGATGGAACCGCAGTAATCGCTACGCATAATGTTGACCAACTCTGAAAAATTAATTTTGTGCAGCGCTTGCTGCGTTACTGGTTGACCGCCTGCTTCTGCAGCGCGACCGTTTTCGGCAAAGCACCGCCACTGCGATTGTTTTTTCCGGGCGCCACGACACCCATCGAGATGATGTACTTCAGCGCCTCATCGACGCTCATATCGAGCACGATCACGTCTTTCTGCGGCATCATGAGAAAAAAGCCCGAGGTCGGGTTCGGCGTGGTCGGCACGTAAACGCTGACGTAATCGCCCTGCAGATGATTCATCACGTCGCCGCCCGGGCGGCCAGTCAAAAAAGCGATGGTCCACGAGCCCTCGCGCGGATACTGCACCAGCAGTGCCTGGCGAAATGCATGGCCGTTCGACGAGAACAGCGTATCGGACACCTGCTTGACGCTGTTGTAGATCGACTTCACCACCGGAATGCGGCCCAGCAGGCCTTCCCAGAAACGCAGCATATGCTGGCCGATGAAGTTGGCGGTAATCAGGCCGGTCGCGAACAGAATCAGAAGCGAGAGCAAAACGCCCATGCCCGGAATGTGCACGCCGAACAGGTTTTCCGTCTGGAACCGCTCGGGCAACAGCAACAGGGTCTGGTCCATGCTGGTAATCAGCAGGCGCAGCACCCACAGCGTAATGCCCAGCGGCACCCACACCAGCAATCCCGTAATGAAGTACTTCTTCAACTCAACCCCGCTGTTCGTATGATGGCCTGCCGCATTGCGTGAATACGCGCAGGCCTGCCGGCCATCGCCGGTGAAATGCCAACTTCAAGACGCGCGCTCAGTTGCCGCTCGACGCGCTGCCGCCGGACGGCGCCGCCGATGCGGTCGTCTCGGCTTTTTTCGCCGGTGCTTCCGCTGCCGGTTTGCTCTCGGCCGGCGTGCTGCTTTCGGGCTTGGTTTCGGCTTTGGTTTCGCCGCCGGTCTTGGCAGTCGCCGCCGTGCCGGTGGCCGGTTTTGAACCCTGCCTGAAATCGGTCACATACCAACCACTGCCCTTCAATTGAAAGCCGGCCGCCGTCACCATTTTGCTGAATGCACCGGCCTTGCCGCATTCCGGGCAATCGGTCAGCGGTGCGTCGCTCATTTTCTGCAGAAATTCTTTTTGGAACCCGCAGGCGGCGCAACGATATTCGTAAATCGGCATAACACGCCCCCAGTTTTAGAGGGCGGAATTATAGCGGAAAGGGGGCCTTACAGGGGAGGCGCCGCAGGGAAAAACGGCGCCGCGAGGGGCGCCGTTGCACAGATCAACCGCCTAGAACGGAATATCGTCGTCCATGTCGTCAAAGGACGCGCCGCCGCCCTTTTTG
>CAZVDN010000142.1:0-4690 GCA_964625665.1 uncultured Streptomyces sp.
CGAAGAGCGAATTTCTGGCTACCATGAGCCATGAAATCCGTACGCCCATGAACGGCATCATCGGCATGACTGATCTGGCGCTCGACACCCAGCTCAGCCCGGACCAGCGCGAATACCTGAACGTGGTGCGCGGGTCGGCCGATGCATTGCTGGCGATCATCGACGACATTCTGGATTTTTCCAAAATCGAGGCCGGCAAGCTCAAACTTGAAGCGGTCGAATTTGATCTTCGTGCAGCCCTTGATGAAATGCTGCGGCCGTTTCATGTTCAGGCTGCAGCGAAAAGAGTCGAACTCTCGTGCACGGTTTCAGCCGCCGTGCCCGCGAAATTGACCGGTGATCCGGTGCGCCTGCGACAGGTGGTGGTCAATCTCGTCGGCAACGCGCTGAAGTTCACTGCGGCCGGGCATGTATCGGTCAAACTCGATGCGGCACCGGCGACGGGCGGCACGCTACTGCTGCCGGACGGCGTAAGCGATTCCGGTATCGGCATCCCTGCCGACAAACTCGAGCATATTTTTGATGCGTTTTCGCAGGCCGACAGTTCGACCGCGCGGCGCTTTGGCGGCACCGGGCTGGGGTTGGCGATCTGCCGGAGACTGGTCAGTTTGATGGGCGGGGAGCTGCGCGTCGAGAGTACGATCGGCAGCGGCAGTACCTTCAGCTTCACCGCCCGTGTCGGAACGTCGACCAGTGAGCAGGCGCTGGCAGCGCCGGCAAAAGTGGCACCCAGCGGCGCGAGCTATCGTTTGCTGCTCGCCGAGGACCACCCGGTCAATCAGAAAATCATCATGACCGTGCTGGCGAAGGCCGGACATTCGGTGGCGCTCGCTGAAAACGGGCGTATCGCCCTCGAATTGGTGCAGCGCGAGCGGTTCGATGCGATTTTGATGGACATGCAGATGCCTGAGGTGAGCGGCCTCGAGGCCACCGAAGCCATCCGCGCGCGTGAAAAGGAAACCGGTGGCCGCCGCATTCCGATCATCGCCCTGACGGCCAACGCCATGCAGTCTGACCGCGAACGCTGCCTCGCGGCGGGCATGGACGATTACATTGCGAAACCGATGAAAGTCGATGTGCTTCAGGAAAAACTGGCGCTCTGGATCGAGCGCCCCGATTCCTCCGACCGCTGATTGCGCGCCAGAACCGTTGACCGCCGTCAATCCGCATTGCGGCAACGCAGTTCCCCGCCATTTCAGCTGTGATATAAACAACCATCGCGCGAATGTCGCAAGCGCTGGGGTGTCGCGAAACCGGATCGTCATCGGTTTTGCGGAACTCCATTGCTGCGACGCGCCCCCGGTTGTGATGAATGAAAGTATTGTTTTCTGCGTTGCTGGTGGTGTGCCTCTGCGTGCCGGATTTTGCGGCCGCGGCCAGCCCGCCGCCGGCCCCGGCCAAAGCGAAACGCAAGGCGGTGCCGAACCGCGTGGTGACGGTGAAACGGCCGATGAAACCGATGGCCGGTTTCGTGCCGCGGGTCGAAGCCACCATACAGTCGGGTTGTGCCGACGCGCAGGAAGTGCAGGCTGCGGCTGCGCGCATCGGCGTGCCATCCGGCGAGATCGAAAATCTTTTCTCAGGCCTGCTGCCGTTGTCGGCCACGCCGGAGCGTACCTGCATCAACTACGCAGTGGCGGCGCTACCGGCCGGGCACGGCAGCACGCTGGCAGTGCTCGAAGGCAAAGGCGGCCGGGACGGACAGTGGGCAACCATCGTGCAAAGCCGGCCCAATGGCACGATCGACAGCGGGCGCGAGACCCTGCCGACCGGGGGCTGGCAGGAACTTATCGTCTCCGCGGCGGAATATGAGGCGAGCGGCGCTGAAGGCATCCGCAGCCTGCCTTATTACCTGCAATGGGAGTCCGGCCTGCTGGTGCGGCAACTGGTGGCCGGCGTCGAATCCCTCTATCGCCATCAATTGCGCATCGTACTGCACAAGCCGGCGGGCGAATCCCACGAAAAAATAGTTGCCGTCGAACTGATCGACACCGTCAGCGGCCGGGTGGTGGACAGCGTCGTCTGGCTCGACCGGGATAACGACGTCGGCGCTTATTTCAATCCGCGCGGCGATAACTTCGAACGCGTGTTCTGGGAGGCGCCGGTCGAGTATTCCCGCATCACGCGCGGTATCGGCAAGGGGGCGGTAACCATCCGCAGACGTGTTGCCGTCAAGGCCAGCGGCAAAAAGAAGCAGACCTTCGTCAACCGCACCTTCCGTTACCGCGGCCATCACGTCGGCATCGATTTCGCCGTGCCGGTCGGTGAACCCGTGCGCGCGGTGGCCGATGCCACCGTAGTGCATCTCGGGCCGCGCGGCGGCTACGGCAATCTCGTCGTGCTCGAGCATGGTAAAAACTACCAGACCTATTACGCCCACCTGTCGCGGTTCGCCGACGGGCTGAGCGTCGGCGACAGGGTGTTGCGCGGCGAGGAGATCGGCTACGTCGGCATGACCGGCGTCACCACCGGACCGCATCTGCATTTCGAAATACGCAAGGAGAACCAGTATTTCGACCCGCTGGCGAAAGAAAACAACATGACGCTGTGGAACCTCTATCCAGAGGAACACGCGCAGCTGCTGACGAAAATCGTTGCGCTCAATGTGACGCGCGGCGGAAGGCAATTGCCGCGACTGGCGCTGCCCGGCAATCGTTGAGGGGGGCGTTGGCGGAGCGCCGCCTCAGGCGGTCAAACCTCGTGGTAGGTTGCGCGGTCGGCTTCGCTCATGTTCGAGAATTCGAATTTCGGAATGCAGACCAGTTCCTTTTCGCCGATGCCGCGGACCGCGGTGCGTTTGACGACGATTTCATCGCGGAAAAAGCCGGCGGCATCCGGATCGTCGATGTTGATGCCGCGACGGTTAAACGCAAACGTGGCCCCCGGCAATTTTTGCAGTCGCGCCGCCATGTTGATGCAGGAGCCGACGAAATCGCTGCGGTTGCCGACTGAAAATACCGTGCCGCGGGCCAGGCCGCAGCGCAATACCGGCGGCGGTTCGCTGACAATCGATTCGATGTGGGGAAAAAACTCCTGGCGGTAGCGCAGGCAGATTTCGCGGGCGGTGACGATGATATTCCGTCGCGCGTTGTCGTCGGAGCGCGATACATCCCACAGCACCAGCAAACCGTCCCCCATGAATTTGATAAAGAATGGCAGAGGGCCCCAAAGCGCGACCCCTTCAGGGAATTCCTGATACTTCATCTCCGCCTTGATCTGCTCCATCAGCCACTCAAGAAAAGCGTTGAGAAATACCGGCACCGAAAGATGCGGCTCGATCTGCTTGCAGAACGTGGTGAATCCTTCCAGGTCGAACATTGCTGCAACGGAATCCGTCGAAACCGCTTCGCTGCTGAGGGAGCCAAGACCGAGCAGCGAAGGATTGAAGCGATCATAGGCTTCGCGGGTCAGCAGACGGCGTTTCTGGCCATCGATTTCCACTCGGGTGAAGTCGGTGTTCGCCAGAGTGAAGGTGCGCATGGAAGACATGGTGAGCGGAGGTTGCCTGTTGTCAAAGAGAAGGTCGTAAATGCTGCAAAGGCGCAGATTCTAACATTGGCACGCAGGCACGATGGACACGTCAACGTTTGAAGCGCGCTGATCCGGGACGCAGGGTCGCACAGACCGGTCTCAAGACCGGATGCTAGACAACTTTTTTGTAAACCTTCACAAACCGGTCGTTTTTCGAGATACCGTGGTCGCCCGGCGCGTATTGCAGCAGCCAGTCGCCGGCTTCGCCCTGAAGAACATCGCCGCCCGAGGAACGCGCCACCGTAAACGCCTCGGGCAATTGGCGCGCAAGGACCGGCACGGGGCGCGCTTTGTAGCGGCCATTGGTGTTCGGTTCCGTCGGCGCGACGGCGTCATACTTGGCGTCGAAGCGGTCGCGCGACACGCTCCAGCGCGTGCCGGTTGAGCCGGTGATCAGGGCATCGCCGGCCTGATAGCGGTTGGGGCCTTCGGGACTCGCCAGTTCGCCTGCCGATTCGGCAAAGGCGACATCGACGATTTCCGTTTTGACGTAGCGCGCGGCGAGGATGTCCGTTCTGAGGTCGATGTCCGTGAATTCAATCATGGGCAAGGCAGGCTGCGATAGGCGGATTACAGGGGTTTGACCATCACCTTGCGAAAGCGAATGGTGCCGGCATTGTACTGAAGGGCGATCGGGCCGTGCGTGAACGCGGTGTCGCTGACGTCAACCGACTGTTCGCCGTTCATTTTGACCGTCATGCGCGGGCCGCGTGCGCTGATTTCCATGGTGTTCCATTTGCCGGCGGCCTTGAACGTCGGCGCCGCCTTGGCCGGAGGCATCAGCGACGCGGTGGCCATCGTCGGGCTTTTGTCCCAGATCTGGATCTCATAGGCGGCGCGCGTATTGACCACCTTCTGGTTCATGACGCGGATGTAGATGCCGCTGATGGCTTCTTCGTCGGCCCAGAATTCGGCGTAGATCTCGAGGTCTTTGTAGGAATCCTTCGACAGCAGGATGCCGGCATCGGCCGTGGTTTTTTTGTCGGCCTGAATCGCGCCATTGACCGCTGTCCAGTTGGCGGCGCCGAGCTGCGTGAAGTTCTGCAGGCCGTTTTCACCGTCGATCAAGGTGATCCAGCCCGGACCGCCGGGTTGCGTGGCACAGCCGCCGAGCACAACAGACATCATCAGCAGCGCCAAAGCGATTGCGGATATTTTT
>CAZVDN010000142.1:4700-8879 GCA_964625665.1 uncultured Streptomyces sp.
GGAAAAGCAAAAGGCCACTGCGAAAGTGGCCTTGATTGCTGAACCCGGCGTTTCCGGCGGGCGGGGCGGCCGGGCTAATGGTCGATGCCGACCACGTCATCGGCTTCGAATTCGTCAGGCACCGTGCCGTCACCGATGCCGGTGACCATGGCCGCCAGCGTGTCGCTTTGTTTGACGAAATACTCTTCGCTGATCGGGTCGTAGAAGCGCTGGCCGATGGCAACGTCGCTGAATTTCATGCGGTGGCGCGTAGGGTGATTGATCATGCGATTGGCAGTGGTGGACCAGAAAGAACATTAGCGGCGTTCGGTGCCGGATTCAAGTAATACGGCACCTTCGAAAAGCAAAAGGCCACTCCGGAGAGTGACCTTCTGCACTTGAATCTGGCTCCCCGACCTGGGCTCGAACCAGGGACCTGCGGATTAACAGTCCGTCGCTCTACCGACTGAGCTATCGGGGAATAAAACCGTAAAAACCGGTGGTAAGTTGCTGCAAAAGCGGCACATTCTACCGTTTGAGGTGCGCACGGTCAACGCGAAATCGTGTTCCTCAGACCAGCACTTTGGCGATGGCCTCGGCTACCACCTTGACGTTTTTCGAGTTGAGCGCGGCAATGCAGATACGGCCGCTGTCGATGGCATAGATCGAGTGTTCGGCACGCAGTTTGGTCACCTGGTCCTTGGTCAGTCCGGAATAGGAGAACATGCCGCGCTGCTGGACGACGAAACCGAAATCGAAATCGGCGCGCGCCTGGCGGATCTGATCAACCAGTTCGCGGCGCATCAGTTTGATGCGGTCGCGCATCTGGCCAAGCTCGGTTTCCCACTGTGCGCGCAGTTCAGGCGTGGTCAGCACCAGGGTCACCGCCTGCGCACCGTGCGTCGACGGGTTCGAGTAGTTGGTGCGGATGACGCGTTTCACCTGTGACAGCGTGCGTGCAGCCTCGTCCTTGCTTTGCGTGACAATGGTCAATGCGCCGACGCGTTCGCCGTAGAGCGACAGCGATTTCGAAAACGACGTCGAGACGAACAGCACGGGGCACGCTTCAGCGAAGCGGCGCACGGCAAACGCATCGGCATCAATGCCGTCGGCGAAGCCCTGATAAGCCATGTCGAGGAAGGGCATGATGCCGCGCTTGTTGACGACTTCGATGACCTTCTCCCATTGCGCGGGCGTCAGATCGGCGCCGGTCGGGTTGTGGCAGCAGGCGTGCAATACGGCCACGGAGCCGGCGGGCAGTTTGTCGAGTGCAGCGAGCATGCCGTCAAAATCAACGCCGCGCGTCGGCGCGTGGTAGTAGGCGTATTCGTTGACCTTGAAGCCGGCGTATTCAAAGATGGCGCGATGATTTTCCCAGCTCGGATTGCTGATCCAGAGCTCGGCTTGCGGATTCAGGCGGCGCAGAAAATCGCCGCCGACTTTCAGCGCGCCAGTGCCGCCCAGCGTTTGCACGGTCAAGGCGCGGCCGCTTTTGACCACTTCGCTGTCGGCGCCGAAGACCAGGCTTTGCACGGCCTTGTTGTAGGCCGCCATGCCGTCGATCGGCAGATAGTTGCGCGGCGACAGCGCTTCGGCCATTTTCTTTTCCGCCTGGCGCACGCATTCGAGCACGGGCACCTTGCCGTTGTCGTCGTAATAAACGCCGACGCCGAGATTGACCTTGTTCGGATTGGTGTCGGCGACAAATGCTTCGGTCACGCCCAGAATCGGGTCGCGGGGGGCCATTTCGACGGCGGCTAACGGGGAGGTGCTCATGGATGATTTCAGGTTGTCTATGTGAATCAAGGGGATGTGAATACGCCATGGGGCGCGGCAACAATTGGCTAGTTTACCTGTTTGCGGCGCCAGACTGAAGCTTCGCGGCTTAATTGGAGAATAACGGCGTCGATGTGGGAAAATGGCCGGTTATTCAGCCCGCCCAAAGCAGCCATGTCCAAATCCGCCGCACGCGTCGTTGCAACGCCCCAGACCCCGCAGGTGGTGACCTTTGAAGGCAGCCCGTTCCGCCTGCACCAGACCTACGAACCGGCCGGCGATCAGCCCGAGGCAATTGCCAAACTGACCGAGGGCATACGCGACGGGCTTTCGTTCCAGACGCTGCTCGGCGTGACGGGTTCGGGCAAGACCTACACGGTCGCCAACGTGATCGCGCGTATCGGCGTGCCGGCCATCGTGCTGGCGCCGAACAAGACGCTGGCTGCGCAGCTTTATTCGGAAATGCGCGAGTTCTTTCCCGAGAATTCGGTCGAGTATTTCGTCTCCTATTACGATTACTACCAGCCCGAAGCCTATGTGCCGTCGCGCGACCTTTTCATCGAAAAGGATTCGAGCATAAACGAACACATCGAGCAGATGCGTTTGTCGGCAACCAAGGCGCTGCTCGAACGCCGCGACTCGGTGATCGTCGCCACGGTGTCGGCGATCTACGGTATCGGCGATCCCTCCGATTACCACCAGATGATCCTGCATCTGCGCGAAAAGGAAAAAGTGCCGCAGCGTGAAGTCATCGCGCGTCTGGTCAACATGCAGTACGAACGCAACGACATCGAATTCAAGCGTGGCGTGTTTCGCGTGCGCGGCGATGTGATCGACATCTTCCCGGCGGAAAATTCCGAGTCCGCGCTGCGCGTCACCATGTTCGACGATGAAATCGAAACGCTGTCGATGTTCGATCCGCTGACCGGACAGATCCTGCAGCGCATATCGCGCTTCACCGTCTATCCGTCGAGCCATTATGTGACGCCGCGTTCGACCACGCTGCGCGCCATCGAGGCGATCAAGGAAGAGTTGCGCGAGCGCATCGAATTTTTCCAGCGCGAGAACCGGCTGGTCGAATGCCAGCGCATCGAGCAGCGCACGCGCTTCGACCTCGAAATGATGAACGAAATGGGCTTCTGCAAGGGCATCGAGAACTATTCCCGCCATCTGTCGGGGCGCAAGGCCGGCGAGCCGCCGCCGACACTCATCGATTATCTGCCGCCGAATGCCATCATGTTCATCGACGAAAGCCATGTCACCATTCCGCAGATCGGCGGCATGTTCAAGGGCGACCGCGCGCGCAAGGAGAACCTCGTCAATTACGGGTTCCGTCTGCCGTCGGCGCTCGACAACCGGCCGCTGCGCTTCGACGAGTTCGAACGCATGATGCGGCGCGCCGTGTTCGTCTCGGCGACGCCGTCCGAATACGAACGCACGCACCAGGCCCAGGTGGTCGAACAGGTGGTGCGGCCGACCGGGCTGGTCGATCCGCAGATCGAGGTGCGGCCGGCCTCTACCCAGGTCGACGACCTGCTGTCGGAAATCAACAAACGCGTTGCGGTCCGCGAGCGCGTGCTGGTCACCACACTGACCAAGCGCATGGCCGAAGACCTGACCGATTACCTGACCGAACACGGCATCAAGGTGCGTTATCTGCATTCCGACGTCGATACCGTCGAGCGGGTCGAGATCATTCGCGACCTGCGGCTCGGCGAATTCGATGTGCTGGTCGGCATCAACCTGTTGCGCGAGGGGCTCGACATGCCGGAAGTTTCGCTGGTGGCGATCCTCGATGCCGACAAGGAAGGCTTCCTGCGTTCCGAGCGTTCATTGATCCAGACGATCGGCCGCGCCGCGCGGCACATCAACGGCCGTGCCATTCTGTATGCCGACCGTGTCACTGATTCGATGAAACGGGCAATGGATGAAACCGAGCGCCGGCGCAACAAGCAGATCGCCCATAACCTGAAACACGGCATTACGCCGATCGGTATCGTCAAAACGGTGCGCGACATGATCGACGGCGTTGACGACGCTGACGAAGCGCACGCCATGCTCAAGGCGGCGCAGGAGGACGCGGTTTATGAGTCCATGGGGGAGAAGGAGTTGACGCGCGAGATCAAACGCGTCGAGCGGGAAATGCTCGAGGCGGCGCGCAATCTCGATTTCGAACGCGCGGCGAAAATGCGCGACGATCTGAAAAAACTCAAGCAGCGCCTGTTCATCGGCCTCGAAATCGTGCCGGGCGCAGCCGCCTGAGCGATGGACTCAGCGGCGGCGCGGGTCGGAAGGCGCCGAATCGCGCAGAATTTCCCAAAGGTAGGGCATGTCGGACTTGCCGTCGCTGCTTTTTGCAGCGGGCGCAGCCGTCACAGCTGTCGTTGCGCCTGGTGCGGCGCCCTTGGCCGTTTTGGCGGCGTT
>CAZVDN010000143.1:0-642 GCA_964625665.1 uncultured Streptomyces sp.
CGATGTAATTGCGCACCACCGTCGCCTCGGCGGACATCGGCGACATCAGGCGCAGCTTCTTCAACTCGGCTTCGGCTTTCTTGCGCGCTTCCTTCGGCATGTGGGCCGATTTGATGCGCTTGTCCATCTCGTCGAGATCGGCGCCCTCTTCGAGCTCACCCAGTTCTTTCTGGATCGCCTTGACCTGCTCGTTGAGGTAGTACTCGCGCTGGCTCTTCTCCATCTGGCGCTTGACGCGGCCGCGGATGCGCTTTTCAACCTGCAGAATGTCGAGCTCACCCTCGACCAGCATAAGCAGGTGTTCGAGGCGTTTTTTCGCTTCGAACATTTCGAGCACTTCCTGCTTTTGCTCAAGTTTGAGCGGCAGGTGCGCGGCGATGGTATCGGCCAGGCGTCCCGGCTCGTCAATGCCACCGAGCGACGTCAGTATTTCCGGCGGAATCTTTTTATTGAGTTTCACATACTGGTCGAACTGCGCGACCAGCGTGCGGCGCAGGGCCTCGGTTTCCGGCGTGACTTCGTTGTCCGCGGCCACTGGGGTCGATTCGACGCCGTAATGGGTTTTCAGATCAATGATGCTGTCGATCCGCGCGCGCTGCGTGCCCTCGACCAGCACCTTGACCGTGCCGTCCGGCAGTTTCA
>CAZVDN010000143.1:652-8874 GCA_964625665.1 uncultured Streptomyces sp.
CCCACCGCATACATGTCTTCGGGCGCAGGCTCGTCCTTGGCAGCGGATTTCTGCGCCACCAGCACGATGCTCTTGCCGGCTTCCATCGCCGTTTCCAGCGCCTTGATCGATTTCGGGCGCCCGACGAACAGCGGGATGACCATGTGCGGGAAAACGACCACATCGCGCAGCGGCAGCAGGGGCATTTGGGCGGCAGCTACGGGATCATTGGTTTCGGACATTGCGGTTCCTGGTAATAGGTGACAAACAGGTTGTGGGGGCGCACCCCGCCCAATTCAAGCACTTGCGCCACCCCATACACAAGATATGGGGGCACACAGGACTGATTATACCGATCCTGCCACTTTGGGCTGATCGGAATAGATCAATAAAGGCCGCGTATCTGTGGAGATGGCACCTTCGTCGACCACAACCTTGATGACGTTTTCGAGCGATGGCAGGTCGAACATGGTGTCGAGCAGCGTCTGCTCCAGGATCGAGCGCAGACCGCGGGCGCCGGTTTTGCGTTCGAGCGCCTTGTGGGCGATCGCGCGCAGGGCACTGTCACGGATCTCGAGTTCGACCCCTTCCATTGAAAACATCTTCTGGTATTGCTTGATCAGGGCATTTTTCGGAGCTGTCAGAATTTCGATCAGGGCGCCCTCGTCGAGCTCCTCGAGCGTGGCCACCACCGGCAGACGACCGACGAATTCCGGGATCAGGCCGTATTTGATGAGGTCCTCGGGCTGCACGTCGCGCAGCACGCGGCTCATGTCCTTGCGGTTGTCCTGGCTTTTGACTTCGGCGCCGAAACCGATGCCGCCCTTTTCGGAGCGCGCGCGGATCACCTTGTCGAGACCGTCAAACGCACCGCCGCAAACGAACAGGATGTTGGTCGTATCGACCTGCACGAACTCCTGGTTCGGATGCTTGCGACCGCCCTGCGGCGGCACCGAAGCAATGGTGCCTTCGATGAGTTTCAGCAGGGCCTGCTGAACGCCCTCGCCTGACACGTCGCGGGTAATCGACGGGTTGTCGGACTTGCGCGAAATCTTGTCGATTTCGTCGATATAAACGATGCCGCGCTGCGCCTTGTCGACGTCGTAGTCGCATTTCTGCAGCAGCTTCTGGATGATGTTTTCGACGTCCTCGCCGACGTAACCGGCTTCGGTCAGCGTCGTCGCATCCGCCATCACAAACGGCACGTTGAGCAAACGCGCCAGCGTCTGCGCCAGCAGCGTCTTGCCCGAGCCCGTCGGTCCGACCAGCAGGATGTTGCTCTTGGCCAGTTCGACGTCGTCGTTTTTCGTCAGGTTCTTCAACCGTTTGTAGTGGTTGTAGACCGCCACCGAAAGGATCTTCTTGGCGTTTTCCTGGCCGATCACATACTGGTCGAGAATCTCGCGGATCTCGTGCGGCACCGGCAGGTCGGACTTGGCGCCCTTGCCGCCGTGTTCGCTCTGCGTCTCCTCGCGGATGATGTCGTTGCACAGCTCGATGCATTCGTCGCAGATGAACACCGACGGGCCCGCAATCAGTTTGCGCACCTCATGCTGGCTCTTGCCGCAGAAAGAACAGTAGAGAAGCTTCTCGCCGCCGATCTTGTCTGACATTTTCAGTGTTCCTTATCGAACCTGGATCTATTATTTCGCGGATTCAGCGCGGCTGACCAGGACTTTATCCACTAATCCGTATTCCACCGCCTGCGCGGCGGACAGGAAATTGTCGCGGTCCGTGTCTTTTTCAATCACATCGATCGGCTTGCCGGTGTGGTGAGCCATGATTTCGTTCAGCCTTGCCTTCAAAAACAGGATTTCCTTGGCATGGATCTCGATGTCCGAGGCCTGGCCCTGAAAACCGCCCATCGGCTGGTGAATCATGACCCGCGAATTCGGCAGGCAAAAACGCTTGCCCTTGGCGCCCGCAGTCAGCAGCAACGCGCCCATGCTCGCCGCCTGGCCGACGCACAGCGTCGACACATCCGGCTTGATGAACTGCATGGTGTCGTAGATCGCCAGCCCGGCCGACACCGACCCGCCGGGCGAGTTGATGTAGAACGAGATGTCCTTATCGGGATTTTCCGATTCGAGAAACAGCAGCTGCGCGACGATCAGGTTGGCCGTCACTTCGTTGACCGGCCCCACCAGAAACACCACGCGCTCCTTCAGCAGGCGCGAATAGATGTCGTAGGCACGCTCGCCGCGGCCGCTTTGCTCGATCACCATCGGCACCATGCCGAGGCCCTGCGGCTCCATGGTCGTGCCCCGCCAATCGGACTGCATCATTGTGCGTTGCTCCCCATCAATTCTTCAAATTCGGTTTTCTTGTCGGTCACCTTGGCCGTCGCCAGCGCCCAGGTCACCACGTTTTCTTCGACCACCATCGATTCAATATCGCGCAGCCGTTCCGGCGACTGGTAATACCAGTTCACGACCTGCTCGGGCGCTTCGTAAGTCTGCGCCTGTTCATCGACCATCGCCCGCACCTGCTCGGGCTTTGCCTGCAGGTTGTTTGCACGCACGATTTCGGCAAGGATCAGGCCCAGTTTGACGCGCCGCTGCGCGGCCGATTCGAAAATCGCGCCATCCATCGGCATCGCTTCGCTTTTGACGCCGCGCGATTCCAGCTCCTGGCGCATCGAGGCCTGCATGCGCTCGACTTCCATGGCCACCAGCGAATTCGGCGCCACCAGCTGCGTATTGTCGATCAGCGCCTGCATGATCTGATCCTTCACCTTCGCATTGATGCGACGTTTTACTTCGCGCTCGAGGTTCTCGCGCACCTCTTTGCGCATCGTATCCACATTGCCGTCCGCGACACCCAGCATCTTCGCAAAATCGGCATCGACCGGCGGCAGTTTCGGCTCGGCAGCCTGCTTCAGCGTGACTTCGAACGTCGCGGTTTTCCCGGCCACTTCCTTGCCATGATAGTCATCGGGGAAGCGCAATTCAAAGCTCTTGGCGCCCCCCGTCTGCATACCTACGACCTGGGATTCAAAATCCTTGAGGAGCCTGCCTTCGCCGAGCACCACGGCGACGTCCTTGCCGACCCCGCCCTCGAACACGACACCGTCAATCTTTCCTTCAAAATCAATGGTTACGCGGTCGCCCTGGGCTGCAGCACGGCTGACATTGTCGTAGGTCGCGCGCTGTTTGCGCATGATCTCGATGGTCTTGTCGACCTCGGCTTCGCTGGTCTCGACCTGCGGCCGTTCGATCGTCACTTTGGCGACGTCGCCGACCGTGAATTCGGGATACACCTCAAAGGTCGCGCTGAATTCGACGGCCTCGCTCGCCTCGGCACCGGCCTTCGGCTCGAAACGCGGATAACCGGCGATGCGCAGGTTCTTTTCACGCAGGGCGTCGCCGAAGCTTTTTTGCAGCGCGTCGCCCATGACCTCGCGGCGCACCTGTTCACCGTACTGCTGTGCGACGACCTTCAGCGGCACTTTGCCCGGGCGAAAGCCGTGCATTTTCACGTTGCGGGCGAGCTGCTTGAGGCGGGTCTGCACTTCGCCATCGATTTCCGCGGGCGCCAGCGAGATGTCGATGCGCCGCTCGAGTTGACCGGTTTGTTCCATTGTTGCTGCCATGTGATTTCCTATGCCTGTGTCTTAAGGGTGCTGCGGGTGCGGGTTCTGGTGCGAAAGGAGGGACTCGAACCCACACGCCTTTCGGCGCCAGAACCTAAATCTGGTGCGTCTACCAATTCCGCCACTTTCGCAACATCTTGATTGTAATATAATTGCGCCACCCCCGTTTGCCGCGCCCAAAAGGCCGCCAACGCAAGGTAATCCCTTGTATAACCGGCTGTTTCCCCGACCGCGTGCCCATCGATCACTACGAAAACTTTCCGGTTGCTTCGGTGTTGCTGCCTGCGGGCCTGCGCAAGCCCGTCGAAGCGATCTACCGGTTTGCCCGCACCGCCGACGATTTCGCCGACGAGGGCGTCCGCCCGGACCAGGAACGCCTGATGCTGCTGGCCAGTTTCGGCGACGAACTGCGCATGATCGAACGCGGCGAACCTTCGCGGCTGCCGCTGTTTCAAGCGCTCGGCACCGCGATTCGCCAGCACGATTTGCCGCTTCAGTTGTTTCACGACCTGCTGTCTGCGTTCGCGCAGGACGTGACTAAAAAACGTTATGCCGATTACAGCGAAGTGCTCGACTACAGCCGCCGTTCGGCGAACCCGGTCGGCCGCCTGCTGCTCGCGCTCTACAAAGCCGCCACGCCGCAGCATCTGCGCTGGTCCGACAACATCTGCTCAGCCCTGCAGATCATCAACTTTCTGCAGGACATCGCCGTCGATCACGCCAACGGCCGCGTCTACATGCCGCAGGACGAACTGGCGCGCTTCGGCGTCAGCGAAGAGTCGATCGCGGCGCAACAGGTCAACGATGCCTGGCACAGCTTCATGACATTTCAGATCAACCGCACGCGGCGCCTGCTGCTCGACGGTGCGCCGCTCGGGCGCGCGCTGCCGGGCCGCATAGGCCTGGAAATGCGCATGATCATCGCCGGCGGCGAACGCATCCTGAACAAGATCACGGCCGTGCGCCACGACGTGTTCCGCCGCCGCCCGGTCTTGCGTCCCTGGGACTGGCCGCTCATGCTGCTGCGCACGCTGACACTCAAATAACCGCCCTTACCCTCCCTCATGAGCCCTGACGAATACTGCCAGCAGAAAGCATCGCAAAGCGGCTCGAGCTTTTACTACAGCTTCCTGTTTTTGCCGCCGCCGCGGCGGCGCGCCATCACCGCGTTTTACGCGTTCTGCCGCGAAGTCGACGACGTCGTCGACGAATGCACGGACCTCAACGTCGCCCGCACCAAGCTCGCCTGGTGGCGCAGCGAAGTGGAGGCAATTTACGCAGTCAATGCCAAACACCCGGTGGCGCTGGCGCTGGCTGCGCTGCTTCCCGAATTCAACATTGCCCAGGAGCGCCTGCAGGAAATCATCGACGGCATGGAGATGGACCTCACGCAACACCGCTACCGCGATTTCGAAGCACTGCAAAAATACTGTCACCTGGTCGCCGGCGTGGTCGGCCTCGTTTCGGCCGAAATCTTCGGCTACAGTAATCCGCGCACACTCGAATACGCCGAAAACCTCGGCATGGCGTTCCAACTCACCAACATCATTCGCGATGTCGGCGAAGACGCGCGGCGCGACCGCATCTATATTCCCATCGACGAACTGGCGCGCTTCAATGTCACTGCGGCCGACATCATGCACGCGCGCCACAGCGAGGCGTTTGAGAAGCTGATGGTCTTCCAGATCAATCGCGCGCTCGACTATTACGCGCGCGCCATGACACTGCTGCCGGCGGAAGACCGCCGCGCCCAGCGTCCCGGACTGGTGATGGCGGCCATCTATCGCACGCTGCTCGAAGAGATCCGCGCCGACGGCATGCGGGTGCTCAATCAGCGTACCTCACTGACACCGCTGCGCAAACTCTGGATCGCCTGGCGCACCTGGATCAAAGGCTGATCGCGCGCATTCAACTCAGAAACGGAATCCCATGGACCTGCAACTCAAAAACAAAACCGCCCTCGTCACCGGCGCCAGCCAGGGCATCGGCCGCGCCATCGCCAAGGGCCTCGCTGCCGAAGGCGTGCGCGTCTGCATCGCCGCGCGCCGGCGCGAACTGCTCGAAGCGCTGGCGGCTGAAATCACCGCTGCCGGCGGCATCGCACCCGCCATCGTCGTCGTCGACATCATGGAAGAAGGCGCGCCGCAACGCCTCGCCACCGAGGCGAAACAGGCCATCGGCAATATCAATATCCTGATCAACAGCGCCGGCGGCAGCCAACCGGCGATTCCGTTCGATGCACCGGAGTCCGACTGGGTGCACGGCATGACGCTGAACTTCGTGCGCGTGCGCCAGCTCACGCACGCCGTGCTGCCGCAGATGATCGAAGGCAGATGGGGCCGCGTCATCAACATCAGCGGCAAATCCGAGCCGGAGCGCCTGTTGACGGCAACCTCGGCGAAGGCGGCAATTCATGCCTGGGCAAAGGGCCTGTCGCGCGAAGTCGGCAAACACGGCATTACCGTCAATTCGATTCCGCCGGGCCGCATCATGAGCGAACAGATCCGCCGCAAGTATCCGCCGGAATTCCGCGCCGAACAGTCGGCGCGCGAAATTCCGGTCGGCCGTTACGGCGAACCGGAAGAACTCGCCGCACTTGCGGTGTTTCTGTCCTCGCCGCTGGCCGGTTACATCACCGGCACCGTGATGCCGGTGGACGGCGGGCTGCGCCGCTACGCGTTTTAGCGCGACTTCACCCGTCGTTATAATCGTCGCTTCCCGGAGCACAGTTCATGCAAACCAAGATTCCCTGCGTCATCATGCGCGGCGGCACGTCGCGCGGACCCTTCTTCCTCGCCGGTGATCTGCCTGCGGATGCGGCCACCCGCGACGCGGTGCTGCTGGCCGTGATGGGCTCGCCGCATGAAATCCAGATCGACGGTATCGGCGGCTCGCATTCGGTGACCAGCAAGGTCGCCATGATCAGCAAATCCAAACGACCGGACGCCGATGTCGATTATTTTTTTGCCCAGGTGCAGATCAACGAACGCTTCGTCGATACCAAGCCGACCTGCGGCAACATGCTGGTCGCCGTCGGCCCCTTTGCCATCGACGCCGGACTGGTGCCGGTAACCGGCAACGAAACCCGCGTGCGCATCTACAGCGTCAATACCGAAGCGCTGGTCGAAGCCATCGTGCAGACACCCGGCGGCCGCGTGCAGTATGAAGGCGAGGCCTCGATCGACGGTGTGCCCGGCACCGCCGCGCCGGTCGGCATCAACTTTCAGGACGCCATCGGTTCGGTCACCGGCAAGATGCTGCCCACCGGCAAGCCGCGCGATGTCATCGACGGCGTCGAAGTGAGCTGCGTCGACATCGCCATGCCGATCGTCATGATGCGCGCCGCCGATCTCGGCAAAAGCGGCCATGAAACCGCTACCGAACTCGATGCCGACCGCACACTGATGGAACGCATGGAAGCCATCCGCCGCAAGGCTGGTGTGCTGATGGGCATGGGCGATGTGTCAAAAAACGTGGTGCCGAAACTCGCACTGCTCGCTGCGCCGCGCGCCGGCGGCACCATCACCTCGCGCTACTTCGTGCCGGAGACCTGCCACAAATCGCATCCGGTGACCGGCACGGTCTGCATAAGCGCTGCGTGCGCGATCCCCGGCACCATTGCCGCAGAAATCGCTCCGCTCAAACCGGCGCCGCAGGGCATGGTGAAAATCGAACACCCCTCCGGGCTCATCCTGATCGACCTGGACGCCGACTTCACCAACGGCCGCCAGGACCTGCGCCGCGCCGCGCTGGTGCGCACCGCGCGCCGCATTTTCGAGGGCCATGTGCTGGTGCCCTCAACGGTGTGGAGCGGCGCGCCGCGCGCCGCCTGATCCGGCTGCCATGGCGACCGCGCCCACAGTCGCCGTCATCGGCGGCGGCTACGCCGGCATGGCTGCGGCAGTCGCGCTGGCAGCGCAGAAAATCAATGTCACAGTCTTTGAAGCCGGCAAGGTCCCCGGCGGCCGCGCGCGCCGCGTCGAGCATGAAGGCACCGCGCTCGACAACGGCCTGCACATTCTCTCCGGCGCCTACAGCGAAACGCTGCGCCTGATCGCATTGGTCAATCCGCAACACGCTTCATTGCTGCTGCGCGTGCCGCTGGCCTGGCATATGCACGGTGAATTCGATCTCGTCGCCCCCAGATTGCCCGCACCGTTGCATTTGCTGGCTGCGCTGATCACGGCGCGCGGCGGCCGCCTCGGCGACCGCCTGCAGATGGCGCGCATGCTGGCTGTCTTGCGCCGCCGTCACTGGCGGCTCGATCGCGACATCAGCGTTGAACAGCTGCTCGCGCAGTACCGGCAAAGTGAATTCATGCAGCGCGTGTTCTGGCGCCCCTTGTGTGTCGCGGCACTCAATACCCCGCCCGCACTGGCCTCGGCGCAGATTTTCCTCAACGTATTGCGTGACACCATGAATGCCGAACGCGCCGCCAGCGACCTGCTGCTGGCGCGCGTCGATTTGAGCGCGCTGTTTCCGGAACCTGCGGCCCGCTTCGTCGCCGAGCATGGCGGCCGTGTTGAACCCGGCACCCGCATCACCGGCGTCGCCACCGGCAGCGGTGCCTACACGTTGACGGCCGGCGAAAATCAACGTCCGTTCAGCCATGTGATCTGCGCACTACCGCCGCATCAGGTCGGCGCATTTC
>CAZVDN010000144.1:0-8796 GCA_964625665.1 uncultured Streptomyces sp.
CCGTGGCGCAGGATGTCGCCGATGAGCTCGCGATCGTCGCTATAGGGGATTTCGAGGATGTAGGAGCCGTCTTCTTCAAGATGGGCGCGCTGCTTGGGGTGCCATTCTTCGGCGGCGACCCAGCGGGCGCGCGCGGCGGTAAATTTGAGTTTGGCCCAGGCTTTGGCGCGGCCCGAGAAGATGCCGTAGCCGCCGGCGAGTTCTTCATCGAGTCGACGGTCGGTGATTTCCTTGGCTGCAGTGTCGAGAATGTGCGCCTCGCGGATGCCGTCCACCGCGAAGCTGCGCAGGCCGTCGCGCGTGTGGCACCAGGCGTCGAGATACCAGGTCTCGCGGTAACAGATCAGGCGTTGCGGCGAGATGATGCGCTCGGTGGTTTCATTGGTGGCGCGCGCGTAATAGCCGATCTGCAGCTGCCGCCGGTTGAGCAACGCATTGGCGGCGATCTCGAAGAACTTCGGCAGCGCAGCGCGCCGCCCCATGTGCAGGATGCGCACACGGCGCTGAATTTCCTCGTATGAATGATCAGCGCTCTCCAGCAGCGCGCGCAGGCGCTCTTTGAGCGGCTCGATGTGCCTGCGCAGCAGGCCCGGCTGCAGTTCCGACAACAGATGCTGCATGGTGAGCAGTGCCGCGGCCTCAGCGGCGTTGAACCACAGCCCCGGAAACTCAACGCGCGCCGGCGCCCCGACCGCGCCGGCGAAGCGATAGCCGTTGGCATCACGATCGTAGTCGATAGGGGTTTTCATGCGGGAGCGCAGGTATTCGAGGTCGCGCTTGAGCGTGGCGGGCGAGACTTCGAGTTCGCGCAGCATTTCCTGAAACGACACGACCTTGCGCGCCGCGATCATCTGCTCGATTTTGAAAATGCGTTCGGGTTTGTTCATGGCGACGCCGTTGTGCAAAGGGGATGTGCGCACTCTAGCATGCCGGTGGCTCAGGTGATGAGCCAGTTGGTGGTTGGGGCGGTGATGCGCGATTAAAAGACGCGGTGTCCCGGAATACGCTGCGCTCCTTCCGGGCTACGGGGCAACGGTGTGAGTTAATTATGCGGCGAGGCGGACACCAACCGGTATGCCCGCTTTGGCGCATAGGAGCACGAGGTAATCGAGTGACAACAGTTCGACTTTTCCGCGAGTAATCTCAGAAATCCGGGGCTGGCTTACACCGAGCTTCTTCGCTGCCTTTGCCTGGGTGAGTTTTTCCTGCTCCATCCAGAGGCGCAGCCCTTCAGCAAGCTGAGCACGTAGCAGCATTACTTGGGCTTCGTGGGCGGAAAATCCCAAGTCCTTAAAAATGTTACCGCTTGATTCCGTGACTTTTTTAGTCATGCTTCGCTCCTTGCGATAACTCGCGGGCTATTCGGTATCGCTCTTTTGCCAGATCCAAATCGTTGAGGGCTGTTTTTTGAGTCTTTTTCTGAAATGCATGCAATACATAGATCGCATCTTCGAATTTTGCAACGTAAATTACCCTGAATGCACCGCTTGAGTCCCGCACCCGAATCTCTCTGGCGCCTGGGCCAATAACGGAAATCGGCTTCCAGTCATCGGGGTCGCGTCCACTTTGAACCATGAATAATTCGTGCCCTGCACGAATGCGTGCGGCATTTGGAAATACCGAAATATCGTCTTTGGCTGACCCAACGAATCGAATAGGTTTCATTTTATACGATTATTCGTATATTTGTCAAAGGACGGGGCGGAACCGCAACCCATATTTCAGGATTGCAAAAATCGCGCGCCTCAAACCGCATAAAGCTCGCGCAGGTCTTTGAGAATGGCGCGACGGCGATACGGGTTCTCCAGCACTGTTGCCGTTGCCAGATCGACCTTGCGGCCAAACAGTTGTGACAGCTCCGTCTGCATGCGAGCCATGTCGAACAATGTTGTATTTGCCACGGGACGGAATTCAACCAGCAGATCGATGTCGCTTTCAGCCCCCGCCTCGCCACGTGCAACCGAGCCGAACATGCCTAAACGCTTGATGTGATGACGCCGGCAAAATGCGGCAAGTTTTTGCTTCGACACGGCGTGCGCTGGGTCGCTGACTTTCGCATTGCTGACTTTTACGTTGTATTGCGCGCGCGTTTCGTGCACTGCGTGGGCAGTGAATGTCGCGGCAAGACTGCCCGGCATGGTCTTGGCGACAATCGCTTCGAGTTCCTCGAATATCGGCGCAGCACGGTTGGCCTGATAGTGTTTCTGATTGCCGATGCGATTTGCTGTCAGCAAGCCGGCTTCCGTCAACCTGACCAGTTCGCGCTGCACTGTGCCGATACCGGCGCCGGCATGGCGCACGATTTCATTGGCGTAATAGCTACGCTGCGGATTGCCAAACAGCAACCCGATCACGCCCCGCTGTGTCTTGGAGAATAAAGTCTCCAACAAGCCCGGTTTTTTCGTTCCCATATTGGGAATGATAAGTCCCTTTTCGGGTTCGTTCAAGCGACCAAGGCGGGTTATCGGTTTCGCTGAATTCGCAGCCCCTCAATCCACCTTGATCCCACCATCGGCCACAACCTTTCTCCAGACGCCGATTTCCCGCGCGAGGATGCGCGCGTATTCGTCGGGGGTGGAGTAAACGGGTTCGCGGCCGTCGAGCGCGAGGCGTTCGAGCACGGCGGGTTCTTTGATGATGCGGCCGAGCGCGGTGTAGATTTTGTCGATGATGGGGCGCGGGGTTTTACCGGGGGCGAGCAGGCCGTTCATGCCCATGACCACAAAGCCGGGCACGGTCTGTTCGTTGAAGGTCGGCAGCTCAGGCAAGGTGGGCCAGCGTTTTTCGCTGGTGACGGCGATGGCTTTGAGGCGCCCTGCTTTCATCAGCGGCACAAGTATCGGCCCTGAGCCGAAATACACCTGCAACTGCCCGGCCACCAGATCAGCCACAGCGGGCGAGTCGCCTTTGTAGGGCACGTGGATCATTTTGGTTTTGGTGAGCTGCATGAAGAGCTCGACGGTCAGGTGCGGCGTGCCGCCGGTGCCCGATGAGCCAAAGGTCTGCCCGTTGGGCTTCGCGCGCAAGAGATCGATCAGGTCCTGCGGGCTGGCCGGTTTGATATTGACTGACGGGTGCACCACGGCGATCAACGGCCCGTGCGCGAGCAGCGAGACGGGCTGCACGTCCTTGATGGCATCATAGGGCAGCTTGTAGAGCGCGGCATTCGAACCGTAACTGCCGGCCACGAGGCCCAGCGTGTAGCCGTCGGGATTGCCCATGACGATCATTTGCGCAGCGATCGAACCGCCGGCGCCGCCGCGGTTATCGATGATGAATTGCTGCCCCAGCTCGCGCGTCAGGCCGGCACCGAAGAGGCGCGCCGCGGCGTCAGTTGAACTGCCCGGCGTCGAAGGCACGATCAGGCGCACCGGGCGGTCGGGATAGGTGGAATACGCATTAGGTGCCGTCGCGGCATGCACCAGACAAGGTACGGCGAAAAAAGCACAGGCGAACAGCAAGGCGGGGCGTGGCCACTGCATGATGATCTCCTCCAGAGGGTGGTGCTTTTTTGAGGAGTCTACTCCTCTGTTACCGGTTATTCTCTACTCGTCACCAGCGGCTCCCGGCGATGCCCACACACAATGATCTGCCAAATTATACAATTTGTTGTATAGTTGAAGAATGAAGCCCGTCGAGTTTGTTGGCGACTCACTTGATGCCTTGCAGCTGTTTCCGCGTTCAGCCCGCAGAAGCGCAGGATTTCAATTGGACAAGGTTCAACGTGGCCTTGAACCGGACGACTGGAAGCCAATGAAAACGGTCGGGGCCGGAGTAAACGAAATTCGCGTGCGCGATGCAAGCGGCGCATTCAGGGTGATCTACGTTGCACGGATAGCAAACGCAATTTTCGTATTGCATTGTTTCAGGAAGAAAACCCGGCGCACCGCGTCAAGCGACATTGAACTGGCGCGCAAGCGCTATCAACAGCTGGTTTGGAGATACCGATGAAAAAGCGACGCTTTGAAAATATATGGAATGCCATTGAGGTCAATGCTCGCGAGGCCGCCAATCTGCGCGCACGCTCCGAATTGATGATCGCTCTGCAAGAGCACCTCCGGGCTGACAAACTGACCCAGGCACGGGCAGCCAAGCTGCTGGGCGTGACACAACCGCGTGTTTCCGATCTGATGCGCGGGAAGATTGATCTTTTCTCGCTCGAAACCCTGATTGACATGCTTGCGCGCGTCGGCGCACATGTAAAACTGAGCGTCAGGTTCAGCAAACGCGCAGCTTGATTGCCGCACCCAAGGCGCGCGCAACAGCTACCTGGAATACGCTGCGCTCCTTCTGGGCTACGGGCGAAACGAAGAAGGAACTCCCCTACCCACGCTTCGCTTCCGCGAGCAGCGTGCTCCAGTTTTTCGGCAGCGTGATTTTTTTGCCGACGGTGTAGCCGAGGTCGCCGTTGTGCGCGAAGGCGTAGGCGTTGTTGCGCGTGAGGTCGCCGGTGACGGCGACCATGTAGTCTTCGGGCTTCCACACCAGAGGCACGAGGCGGTTGGGGTCGTCGGATTCATGGAACACCGGCGGCACCTCGCCTTTTTTCGCGGCATCGGTGAGGTCCCACACCGGCATGCTGGTCCACACGCGAAGCATGCGCTCGAACTGCCAGGCAGGAATGCGCGCGTGGTCGAACAGATATTTTTTGACGTCAGCTTTTTTCCAGCCGCCGCGCGCGATGGTCTGCGCGAGGATGGGGCTCAAAAACAGCATCGGCCGCAGGGTGCCGCCGTGCGGGCCGAGCACGAAGTCGAGCTGCCATGAGATCTGCCGGATCATGCCGTCGGCGAGGTATTCCATGATTTCTTCGGGCGTGCTGCCGGAAGCCGAACAGAGCAGATTGCCGCCGGTGTAGCGCGCGATCGAGACGGTGTTATCCCCCAGCGCATAACCCCACTCGGCGGCGTTCGATTCCCAGTTGATCTCGCGCAGCACGTCTTCGTTTTCTGCGACGACGATGCGGTAATTGTTGCCGTAGGTGGCCTTGTCGTTTTTGTGCAGCAGAAAGCCAGCGACGTTCCGGAGATACAGGCGCCAGAAGCGCCCCACGGCGGTGTTCGGCTGGAAGCCATCGCGCATCACACCCTGCGTGTAGTTGAAGCCGAGCTCCTTGATGATCGAACCGTTGAGCACGATCAGCGTTTCGCCGCCGGGCGTGTTGCCGCTGTGTTCGACACCGTATTTCGGATCGACCATCGCTTCGATCAACGCCACCAGCACCGGCATGTATTCAGGGCGGCAGCCGGCCATCACGCCGTTGACGGCAATGCTCCAGATGGTGGCGGCGCGGTTGTCGGGCAGCACGCGGCCGAGCGACTCATCGGGGTCGCGGTCGGTGTAGCGCAGAAAGGCTTCGACCTTGGCGCGCGTCGGCGGCACGATGGGCAGGCCGTCGGAATATTCATGCTCGAGAAAATAGCGGTTCACCGCCTCGAAGCCGCCTTTGAAAATGATGTCGCGCGCGGCGGGTTCTGAATCATCGCTGGCCGAGGGCGGATTGACGGTGAGGTTCTGGATCACGCGGTCGAGCGTGTGTTCGAGTATGTTCTTGCGCAGTTCCTCGGCGCTTTGCACGCCCGGATGTCCGGGCACGGTGGCGATCGGAATATTCGGCATGCCGAGGCCGACCGAAGCAGCGGCTGCGAGTTTCGAGAAGCCGTCGCAGATCAGCGAGGCCGAGGGGTAACCGGCGGCTTCACAGGTGGTGCTGGCCCGCAACACGGCGGGCGTGCAGCTCCCTCAACAACCCATGCCGGAGATGACGGCGTCCACCCCCAGCTCTTTGAAGCGTTTGGGCAGTGCGGCGACGACTTCGCGCTCGTCCTTGCCGGCGCTGCTGCCGAAGACCTTCCAGCTGACGAACTTCACATCGGGATAACGTTGCTTCAGGCCCTCTTCGAGCAGCGTGAAAATCTGGTCGCCCTTGAACAGATAGTCCCAGACCTGGGCGATGGTTTTGCCGTTGAGCGTGTCCGGACGTTTGGCCAGTGCGCACACTTTCTGCTGGCGCGGCGAGCGCGGCCACAGCACTTCATAGTAGCCGTCGTTTTCGGTTTGCGACATGCGGTGTTCTCCAGTCAATCTCGTATGCGTTGAATCAGTTTGCCGTGACGCCGTTGGCCTTGAAGACATCGGCGAGCACTTTGACGTCGGCCCTGAGGAAGGCGCCGAACTCTTCCGGCGTGTTGCCCACGGGAATGCAGCCGAGGTCGTTGATGCGTTTGATGATGTCGGGTTTGGCCAGCGCAGTGACGACGGCGCGATGGACGGTGGTGACGATGTCTTTCGGCGTCTTGGCGGCCATCAGCAATCCGAACCAGTGCGCCGAGGCATAACCCTTCACGCCCGATTCGGCGATGGTCGGCAGTTCGGCGAACAGCGGCAGACGGTTGGCCGTGGTCACCGCAATCGCGCGCACGCGGTTGCTGCGGATATAGGGCAGCGCGGTGGCCACCGGCGCGAACATCAGCGGGGTCTCGCCCGAGAGCACCGAGGTCAGCGCCTCGCCGCCGCCCTTGAAGGGCACGTGCACCATTTTCACTTTCACCATGCCGGCATAGATTGCGGTATCAACGAAGGAGCGAGAGCCGGTGCCGGCAGACGCATAGTTGATCGCATCGGGTTTGGCGCGCGCGAGTGCAGTGAGGTCGGCCATGGTTTTCACCGGCATCGACGGATGCACGATCACGACAAAGGGCGCCAGCGCGATCTGCGTGATCGGCGCGAAGTCGTTCATCAGATCGTAGGGATTGTTTTTGTAGAGGCTCTCGTTGGCGGTGAGGTTCGAGCTCATGTGCAGCAGCGTGTAACCGTCAGCCGGGCCTTTGGCGACGATCTCAGCGCCGATGCGCCCGCCCGCGCCCGGACGGTTATCGACGATCACCTGCTGGCCGAATTGCTCCGACAGGCCGGCGGCCACCACGCGGCCGACGATGTCACCGCCGCTGCCGGCGCCGTCGTTGACGAGATAACGCACGACCTTGGCAGGGAAATTCTGCGCCGATGCCAGCCCTGCGCACATCAAAGCAAATAACGTCGCCGCCGCAAGACGGACGCACTGCTGCCGCTGATTCATGGCTCCTCCAGATGATTGGTGCGCCGGTCGCTGTCTTTTTGCAGCGTGCGGCGGTACATCCATTGATGGTTCGAACTTAAACCAGCAGCGCCCCCGTGTAAAGCTCAGGCCGCGGGCTTTGCGGCGAGCCCGCGCTGCCGCATGCGCGCGAGCACCACGCTCAGCGCAATGCCGATCAGGCAGGCGATGCAAATGACGCCGAAGCCCCAGGCAAATGAGCCGGTGCGGTCCTTGATCACGCCCAGCGCATAGGCAAATGCCACCGAGCCGAGGTTGGCGAAAAGATTGCAAAAGCCGGTGACGATACCGGCGGTGCGCTGGCCAAGCACCTCGACGGGCACCAGAAACAGCGGGCCGAAATAAAACTGCGCGAAGATCGAATTGACGGCGATCACCAGCAGCAAGAGCGGCAGCGACTCGATCTGCACCAGCAGAAACGCCGTGGTGGCAAGGATCGCCAGCGCGCCGCCGATCACCAGCGGCGGGTTGTTCAGGCGGTCCGAGACATAGCCGCCGATCGCATTCGACGGCGCGCTCAGCGCCGCGCCCATCGCCGTCACCAGCCCGGCAGTCTGCAGCGTGAGCCCGCGGTCGGCCACCAGAAACGACGGCAGCCAGAAACTGATGCCGATCACCGGGCCCATGCGGATGATCTGCAATGCGCTGGCCACCCAGACGATGGGGTAGCGCGAAAGCTGCAGCAGATCGCGCAGTTTGATCGGATCGCGCGAGGCATGGCGCGCCTTCTCTTTGGCGAAAATGAAAAACACCACTGCGGTGGCAATGCCACCGAGCGCGAACACCGTGAACGGAAAACGCCATGTGTGCGAGACCACCATCAGCGGCCCGACGAGCGAAAGAATGATGTTGCCGGTGAAATTGCCGGCGATATAAAGCCCCATGGCGGTGGCGCGGCGTTCGGGCGGAAACCACGACGAGAGCAGCGTCAGCCCGGGCGCAAACAAAAACGCGCGGAAGGTGCCGGTGAGCATCTGGTTGATCAGCGCGTGCTCGTAACTGCCGACCAGGCCGAACTGCAGCATGAACGCGGTCGAGCCGATGACGCCGAGGAAGAACAACCGTTTCGGCCCGAAACGGTCGGTCAGAAAACCCGCGGGGATCTGGCCCAGCGCGTAAGTCGCGGTGGCCGCCACCGAGAGCATGCCGGCCTGAGTGAAACTGAGATGCAGGTCCTCACGGATCAGCGGCAGAAACAGCGCGATGCCGCCAACCGACAGCGCATTGACGCAATTGCAGAGGAACACCAGCGACACGGTGGTCGCGGCATCGCGTTTGTGGCCCGCGGCAGGCGCTGCGGATGCGGGTGCGTTCATCGCGGAGCCTGAATTGGTTGGGAAATGAGCAGCATGGAGCGTCAGGATTCTAGCAAATGGCCGCGGCGCGCCTTTGACGCAGGTCATGCCGCCGCCGGCGCGGCGGCCGCGCTTTGAACTTGCGCGGCCGATGCAGTAATCTCGGGCACACCGCAAAACAAAAAACCGGTTACGGGAGGAAACATGTTGTCATTGATTCGTTTGCCGCGCGGCGCGGCGGTTCTGGCCTGCGCTCTGTTCTGTTTGTCGGCGTGGCAAACGGCGCATGCCGCGGCCTGGCCCGAGCGCACCATCACCATCGTCGTGCCCTTTCAGCCAGGCGGCGCCAGTGATTCGCTCGGCCGCGTGCTGATCAAGCCGCTCTCCGAAGCACTCGGCAAATCG
>CAZVDN010000145.1:0-4164 GCA_964625665.1 uncultured Streptomyces sp.
GAGGCGGAACTGGGCGAGTTCGGCGAACTTGCCGCTTGGGTACTTGCGCAGGTATTCCTCAAGCGGTTCGGTTTCCTTAGTGCCTTTGATTTTTTCCCAGATCGGCAGTTCTTCCGCGAACTGGCGTTCGATGTCCGCTTCGGTCAGCTTGGTGGTCTGCCTGGGCGGCATGAAGTAGAAATCGTCTTCGAGCGAGGTGCTCTCCCATGGAATCTGCGCACCTTCCGAGCGGCGGCGCACCATCAGCCGCACGCGCTTGAACACGTCCTCGATCTTTGCTTCGGGCACCTTGATTTCACGCAGGAGGTTTTCGGTATACAGCCCGTTGGCGCCTTCGCCGTCGGCCGCGGTGTTGCCGGGTGCAGTCGCATAAGCCAGGATCGAGCCGGGTGGCGCGTCGAATTGCGAAAGTCCTTTGGCTTCTGTTGGCACCTTGGTGCCGAAGGGATTGTCGCGGCAGGCATCGAGAATGATGACATTCATCGGATTTTTTGCCTTGATCAGGCCCTGCAGAAGCGCATTCAGTTCGACGGTCTTGTCTCGCATGTCGTCGAGTTTTTCGATGACGGCATCGACGGGAATGAGATAGTTCCGCCAGGCCAGTTGCGCGCCGTGGCCGGCGTAATAAAACAGGCCCACGCCCTTGCTCTGCGCGAGCGCGTTGCCGTAGGCGCCAATCGCGTCCGCCATCTGCTGGCGTCCGGTATCAAGGTGAAGGCTGACCTTGAACCCGAGTGATTGCAATTGGTTGGCGATCGCCTTGGCGTCGTTGACGGGGTTCTTGAGAGGCGCATCGCTGTAGCGCGTATTGCCGATAATGAGGGCGAGGCGCGGCAGCGCGTTGAGCTCGGCCTGCGCGAAGATCGCCGGTGCCCATGCGGGCAAAACGGTGGACGAGGCAAGGATACCCGTTTGTTTCAACCAGTCGCGGCGCGCGAGAGGATCTTTTGACATGGCGGTCTCCTATTTGGCGAGGCCCAGTTCGCCGAGGATGGTTCTGAGTTCTTCGTGCTGGCGTTCGAGGAATTTGCGGCTGTCCGCACTGTTCAGGTATTCGGCTTCCCAGCCGTATTGCGCGACTTCCTTCGTCCACTCGTCGGTGCGCACGATTTTGCCAAGAATATCGTCCCACCAGGCGATCTGCGCCGCACTCATGCCTTTGGGGCCGATCACGCCGCGCCAGTTGGAGAAACCGGCGGCCACACCCTGTTCGCGCCACGTCGGCACATTCGGATAGACGCGCATGCGTTTCGAGGCGGCGACCGCAATCAGACGCAGCGCGCCGGACTCGACCTGCGGTGCGATGGTCGATGCGCTGGAGGCCACCACATCGACGTGTCCGCCGAGGAGGGCGGTGACGGCTTCGCTGGCGCCCTTGAAGGCGACAAATTTCATTTTTTTGACATCAAGGCCGGCAGTTTTCATGACGATACCGGCGCCGATGTGGTTGGCGCTGCCGATGTTGCTGAAGGCAATGCTGATTGAGGCCGGGTTTGCCTTGAGCCGCGTGATCAGATCGGTGCCGCTTTTGATTGCTGAATCGGCCTTCACCGAAAATACGATCGTCTCGCTGTTCAGTTGGGCGAGCGGTGTGACGTCGGCAAAGCTCAGTTCATGACTGCCGGTGATGCGGTTGGTGACAATGTTGGGCAGCGTCACGGCGATGAAGTGGGCGTCGCCCGCATGCTGGTTCAGGTAAATCCACGCCAGCGCATTATTGGCGCCGGGCCTGTTGCTGACGCTGACCGGCACGCCGGCCATGCGTTTGTCCTGCAGGATTTTCTGGATCATGCGCGCGGATGTGTCGGCGGGGCCGCCCGGCGTCACGCCGACGAGAATTTCGATCGCCTTTTCGGGCTTCCAGTCGGGGGCGGCTGCGGCGAAAACAAAGGGTGTTGCGAGGGCGAAGAATAACGCGGTGGCACTGCGAATCATGATGGATTTTGACGGGGGTAAACGCGGTAGCGCGATGCTAGCACATGATAGAATCCGCCTCTCATGGCGCTGCGCATTCGCGCGTGCCGCGTTTTGCGAAAAGCACAGATACCCATGGACCAACGCATCCGCGAATTGAGCGAGTACGCCGCCGGGCTTTCCTTTGCCGAATTGCCGGCAGCAGTCGTGCATGAATGCAAACGCAAGCTGCTCGACACGCTCGGTTGCGCAATCGGCGCCTTCGATGCCGAGCCGGCGCGCATTGCGCGCGCAGTGGCCGGGCATTATTCGAGCGACCGGCCGGCACGCATTTTCGGCACACTGAAAAAAACCACAGCCGAACACGCCGCCTTCGCCAACGGCACGATGTTGCGCTATGCCGATTACAACGACGCCTATTTCAACAAGAACAGCGGCCACCCGAGCGATACCTTTGCCGGTGTGCTGGCGCTCGGTGAAGCGGTGCACGCGGACGGCAAGGCCGTCATTCTGGCGACGACGCTGGCCTACGAAGGCTTCTGCAATTTTTCCGATATCCTGCCGCGCGAGCAGGGCTGGGATTACGTGTTGTGTGGTGTCATCGGTGGCGCATTGTCGGCGGCCAAACTGCTGAAACTCGACGCGGCACGCACCGCTCAGGCCATCGCGCTGGCGGTGACGCCCAATCTGGCGCTGGAGCAAACGCGCATGGGCGAGTTGTCGCACTGGAAGGGCTGCGCAGCGGCCAATGCGGCGCGCAACGGTGTATTTGCGGCGATTCTGGCCGAGGCCGGCTTGACCGGGCCCGATGACGCGATTGTCGGCAAGGCAGGACTCCAGCACGCAGTCGGCAAGTTCGAGTGGGCGCCCTTCGGCGGTCGCGGCGGGCCGTTCCGCGTGTGCGAAACGCATTTGAAATTCTTTCCGGCGGTGGTGCATTCGCAAAGCCCGATTGCGGCGGCCATCGAATTGCACGGCAAGGTCAAACCGGAGGACATCGGGGCGATCTCGGTCGACAGCTACTGGGTGGCGAACCGCTATATCAATCGCGCATCGCCCTTGTGGCAGCCGGGCACCCGCGAAACCGCTGACCACAGCCTGCCTTACATCATCGCCGCTGCGCTGATCGACGGCACGATCAATGAACAAAGCTTCGATGAGGGGCGGCTGCGCGATCCGCGCATTGCCGAACTGATGAAACGCATGACCTTGCGTGAGAAGCCCGAGTTCACGCAATTGCATCCGGTCAAATGGCCCTGCGTGATTGAAGTCACGACAAAGGGCGGCAAGAAAATCAGCGCCTCGGTCGAATACTTCAAAGGGCATGCGAAGAATCCGCTGTCGGACGGCGAAGTCGAGCATAAATTCGGTGAACTGGCGGGCGACCGTCTGGCCGCCGGCCAGGCCGACCGTATCATCGAGTCTGTATGGAACCTCGATCAGATGCCTGACATCGCGCAGTTGATTGATCTGATGGCATTCAAGGGGGCGGCATGAGAATCACCGCTATCCGCCAGGCGATTGCGCCGCTCAATTCGGCGATCAGCAACGCCTATATCGATTTCAGCAAAATGACGGCGAGCGTGGTCGCCGTCGTTACCGACGTCAAGCGCGACGGCAAATACGTCACAGGTTACGGTTTCAATTCGAACGGCCGTTACGCGCAGGCCGGTCTGTTGCGCGAGCGTTTCATCCCGCGCCTGATGGACGCGCCGCCGGAGTCGCTGGTCAATGACGCCGGCGACAATCTCGATCCGCACAAGGTCTGGGCAACGCTGATGGCCAATGAGAAACCCGGCGGCCACGGTGAACGTTCGGTCGCCGTCGGCGTGCTCGATATGGCGGTGTGGGATGCGGTAGCGAAGATCGAAAACAAGCCGCTCTACCGCTTGCTCGGCGAGCGTTACCGCGGCGGCAACGTGGACGACAAGGTGTTCATTTACGCGGCCGGAGGCTACTACTACCCGGGCAAGAACCTCACCGCGCTGCAGGACGAGATGAAGAAGTATCTTGATCTGGGCTACAGCGTGGTGAAAATGAAAATCGGCGGCGCGTCGCTGGCCGAGGACCTGAAACGCATCGAAGCGGTGATCAAGGTTGCGGGCGCCGGCAAAAACGTCGCGGTCGATGCCAACGGCCGATTCGATCTGAAAACCGCAATCGCCTACGCACGCGCGCTCGAACCCTACGGACTGTTCTGGTATGAAGAGGCGGGTGTGCATGCCGCGGATGTCCGGCAAATGATCGAGC
>CAZVDN010000145.1:4174-8791 GCA_964625665.1 uncultured Streptomyces sp.
AACTGGCCAATCATTACAAAGGGCCGATGGCGACCGGTGAGAATCTGTTTTCAACCCTCGATGCGCGCAATCTGATCCGCCACGGCGGCATGCGCGCCGAGCGCGACTGGCTGCAATTCGACTGCGCGTTGTCCTACGGGCTGGTCGAATATCTGCGCACCGTCGAGATGCTCAAAGCCAATGCGTGGTCACCGCGCCGCTGCATTCCGCACGGCGGACACCAGATGTCGCTGAATATTGCCGCCGGCCTCGGGCTGGGCGGCAATGAATCCTATCCCGATGTGTTTCAGCCCTTCGGCGGGTTTGCAGACGATACGCCGGTCGAAAACGGCTACGTCGGCCTGCCGCAGATCCCTGGCGTCGGTTTCGAGGGGAAGTCAAAACTTCATGCACTGATGCGCACGCTGGCCTGACCGATCAGAAATCGAATACGGAAATTTACGGAGACAGTATGACTGCAAATGCACAAACGGCGGCGCCAGTCGCAGATGGCCGCAAAATCCACCAGCGCGACGGTTCGTCCCACCTGTTTCGGCCGATCAGCTTCCGTTCGGTGACCGCGCGCAACCGCATCATGGTTTCGCCGATGTGCCAGTACTCGGCCGACGACGGCGTGCCCAACGACTGGCACTTGCAGCATCTCGGTTCGCGCGCGGCCGGCGGCGCCGGCATCGTCTGCGCCGAGGCGACCAATACCGAGGCGCGCGGCCGTATTTCGCCGGGCTGCCCTGGCCTGTGGAATGACGCGCAGCGCGACGCGTGGGCGCGCATCGTCAAGCTGGTCAAGGCGCAGGGGGCGCTGGCTGCCGTGCAGATCGGCCACGCCGGGCGCAAGGGCTCATGTGCGGCACCGTGGGCCGGCGGCAAACAATTGTCGCTGGCCGAGGGCGGTTGGGAAAACGTTTCGGCCTCGGCATTGCCGTTCAGCGAGGGCCAGCGTCCGCCACAGGCGATGGACCTGGCGACGGTGAAATCGACTATTGCGAGTTTCGCCGCGAGCGCGCGGCGCGCGCGCGAGGCCGGGTTCGATATCGTCGAACTGCACGGCGCGCATGGTTACCTCATTCACCAGTTTCTTTCGCCGCTCTCGAACCAGCGCACCGATCAATACGGCGGCAGCTTCGACAACCGCATCCGCTTTCTGCTCGAGGTGATCGACGCCACGCGCAGCGAGTGGCCCGACGACAAACCGCTGTTCGTGCGCCTTTCATGCGTGGACTGGGTCGAGGGTGGCATCACCTTCGAGGACACGGCAAAGCTGGTGCAGTTGCTGAAGAACGGCGGCAAGGTCGATCTGATCGATGCGTCGAGCGGCGGGCTTGATCCGCGACAGAAGATTCCGTTGTATCCGGGCTACCAGACGCACTTCGCGCGCGATCTCAAGCAGCGTACCGGCATTGCCACCGGGGCCGTCGGCATGATCAGTTCGCCCGATCTGGCCGAACAGATACTCGCCAGCGGGCAGGCCGATCTCATCATCATGGCGCGCGCGTTGCTCAATGATCCCTATTGGCCGTTGCATGCCGCCAAGGCCCTGAAGACCAAGGTGGCCTGGCCGCCGCAATACGAGCGCGGCGACGTTTTTTAGGTTTGCGTAAGCGAATACACGTACGCCGGACTACGGATTGCAGGGCGTTGCCGGCACGGTATTGTGACAGCGCAATATCTCCAGTAACACATTCACGGCCGCGCCCACCAGCGCGGCCTTTTTTTTCGCCGCGTTTCGTTATTCGCCGGTGGCCGGTCGTGCGGCGCCGCAATTCCAGCAGTCGGTGAATTGGCCTTCCAGGCCTTCGCCGCAGGAAGGGCAGATCCAGCGCTCGTGCGCATGGCGCCGCGCCGGCGTGCCGTGCAGATATTCGCCGACCAGCCGCAGCGCCTCGCGGTCCGCTGTTGCGTCGTGTATCCAAACCGTCGGCAATACCGGCAACTCGCCGAAAGCGCCGTAGAGCTGGTCGCCGCGCACTTCAGCGCGGATGCCGCCGGCTTCGAGCACGCCGCGGACCAGGTGCGCTTCGGCCGGGTGTTTGGCGGTGTAAACGGGTTTCATGTGCCGTCATTGTGCAGCGCGGCCGCGCCAAGTCAACCCGGAGGCCGGGCGGGTGGCGCATGTTAAAATCACCGCAGGCGAATTACGCAGCGCCGCATTGTTTGCGATCGGATGCCATGTTCGAAAGCCGGCACCAACGTGTGATTCCACCGCACCATTTCGCGCGGCGCATGCTGCTGAGCGCTGCGTTGTCGTCGGCCATTGCCGCGGCGGCGTTGCTGATCGGCATATTCGGCTTTCACGCCGTCGCCGGGCTGGAGTGGATCGATGCCTTGCATAATGCCTCGATGATTCTCGGCGGCATGGGGCCGGTGGCCGAGATGAAAACCGATGCGGCGAAGCTGTTTTCGTCGGCCTATGCATTGTTCAGCGGTCTGGTGTTCATCAGCGTGGTGGCGGTCACGCTGGCGCCGGTGCTGCACCGCATCCTGCATCGTTTTCACATAGACGAGCCGGATGTCAAAGATTGAATTGAATTTCGGGAGTTTTGCATGACGACATTGAATATTTTTTGTGCCGGTGCCGGGCAGGCGGTGGTCAGTCAGATGGCCGCCAGATTCCAGCGCGAAAGCGGCTGCGTGATCAACGCCGAATACGGCGCAGTGGGCGCGATGAAAGCGCGCGTGGTTTCAGGTGCGCCGGCCGATGTCGTCGTCGTGACTTCGGCGCTGATCGATGAATTGATTGCCGAAGGCGAGGTGGTTGCGTCGTCGCGCGTTGATCTCGGCCGGGTAGGCACCGGTGTCGCCGTTCGCACCGGCACGCCGCGGCCCGACGTGCGCAATGTCGATGTGCTGCGCGCGAACATCCTGGCGGCAACGCGCATTGTTTGTCCGGACCCCGCGGTGGCGACGGCGGGCAAGGTGGTGTTGCGTGTGCTCGATCAACTCGGCATCTCGAAGAAAGTCGTGCCGCGGCTGCAATATTTTCCCAACGGTTATGCGGCGATGGGCAATCTGGCGAAAAGTGACGGCTTGCTGGAGCTGGGCATCACGCAGGTGACGGAAATTCTTGCCAATCCCGGGGTGACGCTGGTCGGTCCGTTGCCGGATCCGGTGCAGAACATGGCGGTCTACACGGCGGGGCTGGCGGTGCGCTCGGCGCATCCCGAACGCGCGCGCGAATTCATCCGGCGTCTGACGGGATTCGGTGCACAGGCGACGTTGAGTGCAGCGGGGTTTGTAGTCGGCAGCTAGATATTCCGGCGCATCCGGCATTCGGAGTGAATGCCGCCAAGCGATGCTGTGGAACGAGGCGTTGAAGCGAAGCAGTGAAACCGGACAGCAAAAACGAGCTTTGCGACCCGATCAATAATATTACGCTCTTAGTATACCATGGCCCGCTTGCGCCAACGGGCCGCCTTGTGGGAAGTTCGCGCCCTGGCTCACGCCGGCAAGTTGCAGGTAATTGAATCCGCCCCCCAATCCGACCGCAGGAGACACCATGAACCGCATCGTCCATCTGGCATTGAAGGTTGAAGACATTGACCGCACCACCGAGTTCTACGAGAAGGTTTTCGGCTTCCGTGAAGTTGAAACCAAAAAGACCCGCGACCATACCTCGCGCCACCTGTCCGACGGCGCGATCGATTTCACCCTGATCAAATACGACGCCGGCACGCAATCGGCCGAATCGAAGGCCTCGGGTGAAAAGCCCTGCATCCACCATTTCGCCGTCGAAGTTGAAGACATCGAAAAATCGACCGCCGAGATCAAATCCTACGGCTGCGAAATCATCAGCGATCCGGGCATCATTCCGGTGAAGTTCCGCGCACCCGGCGGCACGGTGGCCGAACTGGTGCCGGTCGGCCGTTACAAAAAGCCGAAGTTCGACTGATTGCGATTGCGCCGCACGTCGAGTGCGGCATAATCCGGCGCATGGACGAAAAATCGCAAAAAAACGGCGACCTCTGGTCGGGGCTGGCACTGGCCGCATTCGGTGTCTACATCGTAATCGAGGCAAGGCATTGGGACTATCTGGCAGCAGACGGTCCCGGTGCCGGCTTTTTCCCGTTGTGGTACGGCATCGCCATGATCGCGCTGTCGCTGGCGCTGGTGGTTTCCAGCGTGCGACGCTCGAATTCGACGGCCGACACGGCCATTGACTGGGCACGTGCGCGCCGCGCGCTGGCCGTCTGGTTTGCACTGGTTGTGTGCGTGGCGCTGCTGAAATGGCTGGGTTTTGTGCTGAGCTATGCGCTTTTCACGTTTTTTGTGGTGGCCGTCATGTACCGGCGCCCGCTGAAAAACGCGGCGCTGATCGCGGTGCTGTGCAGCGCCGGTTTTTATCTGATTTTCCCGACCGCGCTCGGTGTGATTCTGCCGGTCGGCGTTTTCGGCTTCTAGGCGCACATGGAAATCATCGGCGGTCTCTGGAACGGTTTTGCGGTCGCGCTGACGCCGCTCAATCTGTGGTGGTGTTTTGTCGGCGTGTTTCTCGGCACGGTGGTCGGCATTCTGCCGGGACTGGGACCGCCCGCCACGATTGCGATGCTGCTGCCGCTGACTTTTCAGATGGCACCGGCCAGCGCCATGATCATGCTTGCCGGCATTTATTACGGCGCGAAG
>CAZVDN010000146.1:0-2652 GCA_964625665.1 uncultured Streptomyces sp.
ATGCGCGAAATGCGCGGGTCGATCGGAAACTTCGCCAGCCGCCAGCCGATGTCGGTAAGTTCGTTGCGCTCATCGACAGCACCGAGTTCAGCCAGCAGCTGATAGCCATCGGCGATCATGCGCGGGCTCGGCGCTTCGAGGAAGGGGAAGTCTTCGACGTTGCCGATCTTCAGCGCCTTCATGCGCAGGATGGCCGCCGCCAGCGAACAGCGCAGGATCTCCGGATCAGTGAATTCGGGTCGCGCCTTGTAGTCGTCTTCGCTGTAGAGCCGGATGCAGACACCGGCCGCCACGCGACCGCAGCGGCCGGCGCGCTGATTGGCCGAGGCGCGCGAGATGTTCTCGATCTGCAGTTGCTCGACCTTGTTGCGATAGCTGTAGCGGTTGACGCGCGCAAGGCCCGTGTCGATCACATAACGGATGCCCGGCACGGTCAGCGAGGTCTCTGCGACGTTGGTGGCGAGCACCACCCGCCGCCCGCCCGAAGGCTTGAACACGCGCTCCTGCTCTTCGAAACTCAAACGCGCATAAAGCGGCAGGATCTCGGCGCCCTTCGGATGGTGCTTGCGCAGGGTCTCGGCGGTTTCGCGGATTTCGCGCTCGCCCGGCAGAAAAATCAGGATGTCGCCGCCGGCCTTCTCGCGCGCGAGTTCATCGACTGCATCGACGATCGCCTGCCCCGGTTCTTCTTCCTCGTCTTCATCGAGTTTCGGCGGGTGATAACGCACCTCGACCGGATACAGGCGCCCGCTGACCTCGATCACCGGTGCGGGCTTTCCATCGTGTGCGAAATGCTGCGCGAAGCGGTCGGCGTCGATGGTCGCCGAGGTGACGATCAATTTCATGTCGGGCCGGCGCGGCAGCAGCCGCTTCAGATATCCCAGCAGAAAATCGATGTTGAGGCTGCGTTCGTGCGCCTCGTCGATGATCAGCGTGTCGTAGGCGGCGAGCATGCGGTCGCCTTGTGTTTCGGCGAGCAGGATGCCGTCGGTCATCACCTTGATGTAGGTGTCGTTTGATACCTTGTCGGAAAAGCGCACCTTGTAACCAACGGCACGGCCGAGCGGCGTATTCAGTTCCGCAGCCACGCGCGAGGCCACCGTGCGCGCGGCAAGCCGGCGTGGCTGCGTGTGACCGATAAGGCCGGTGACACCGCGCTTGAGATCGAGACAGATCTTCGGCAGCTGCGTGGTTTTGCCGGAGCCGGTTTCGCCGCAGACGATGACGACCTGATGTTCGGCGATGGCGCGCGCGATTTCCTCGCGGCGCGCGACCACCGGCAGATCGTCCGGATAGGTCGGGCGCGGCAGGTTGGCAAGCCGCCGTTCATGGTCGGCTGCGCGGACTCGGGTCATGGCGCGGCGGATTGTAACGCAATGCGCATTTTGCTTCGCTGATGGCGGCCGTGATGCCAATTCAGGTATAACGACAACGTTCCTCGCTCGCGCTGATCAGCGGGTCCCCGCCTCCGCGCCGGCGGGGGAAGGACAGCAAGGGGGCATACAACGCAACCAATACCTGGCGGCGCTCATCCCGGAATATGCTGCGCTCCTTCCGGGCTACAGGCCTTCGACCACGAACTTCAGAACTTCACCGCCGGATTCAGACTGTAAAGCCCGGTGATGCTCGCCTTGTCGAGGACATGCCCGCGGATCGCCTCCAGCACGGCCGGCCCCTTGAAAATGCCTTCGACCGGACAACGCGCGAAATCCAGCGCATAGATGGTGAACACATAGTGGTGCACGATGCTGTCGTTCCACGGCGGGCAGCAGCCGTCGTAACCGAAGTAGTTGCCCGACATGTCCTTGTCGGTCGAGAACCACCAGGTGTAATCGTTGATGCCCTGGCGCGCGCCGTGCGCGGCCTCCGGGCCCGGCTTGCCGCGCGCGGTAATGCCGTCGGAAAACTCGCCGGCGGCAATCGAGGTCACGTTTGGCGGCAGATCGATCAGCGTCCAGTGAAAGAAATCGACGCGCGGCAGGCTGGCCGGAATGACCTTGCCGTCCTTGTTGACGTCGTCAGCCACACTCGGCACATCGTAGTCGTGGCAAATCAGCGCAAACGAGCGGGTGCCGGCCGGCGCCCCGCTCCACGCCAGCTGCGGATTGCGATTCTTGGACATCGTGATTTTGTTCACGGGGTCGATCACACAAAACGCGCAATCGCCGGGAATGGCGCCGTTGTCGGCGAAACTGGTGCTGGTGAGCTTCATTGCGTCCTCCGGAATTGATGCTGCGCAAATTATAGCAATCCGCCGCTAAAGTTCTGCGCCCGCCCCGTCGTTACCCGCAATAACAGGCAAGGCGCGCGTGCGCCGAAGCCCACAATTACGGGAAGGAGTCATCATGAAAATCTTTCGCCTGATCATTGCGTTGCTGGCCGCTGCGGCGGCACTGCCGGTGTTCGCGCAGACCACGGAAACCGGCGCCATCGTCGGCAAGGTGGTAAAGATTTACGTGCGCGAATCAGCCAATTTTTATATCGAGACCAATCTCGTCCGCAATGCACGCGGCAAACAGTACTGGAGCGAAGTGCGCTTCGCCGAACCGCTGGCCGACGGCCGGACTTCGGAGATGGTGCGCCTTGCCGAGGCCTCCACGGTCGAACGCGGCGATCTGGTCAGCGCGCAGCTGGCGTCCAAACGCGAACTTG
>CAZVDN010000146.1:2662-8721 GCA_964625665.1 uncultured Streptomyces sp.
CTCTGGACCACCACCGGCAGCTTCGGCGCGATCGCCACCGTCTTCGGCAACCCGCTCAACACCTCGGTCTTCCTGCTCGAGGCCGGCGCCGCCGGTGGTGCGGGCGCCTCGCTCGTGCCCGGACTGCTGCCCGAAGTAAACCGCATGGTCGCGCTGGTTGCCAAATACGACAGCGTGGCAGCCATGACTTTTGATGCCGCCAAACCGGCAACAACCACCAGCCTCCCCTACGTGCCTGCCCTGCAGGCGCTGCGGTAATCAGGATCGCCTGGCGGTGCGGTGGCGCACCGGCTATTAGGCAATGTGGCAGGCAGACATCACGCCCCGGACTAAGCGTAGATTCCACCGCCCCACCGTGTCGGCAGCCTTCGTATCGCCGGCGATCTTTTGTGGCAACAAATCATTCAAGGCAGGGCCAGCGCAGCGTCGCGCTCGGCCTTTGGCATTTCAGACAGGCGTTTGACCTCGGCATAAAACGCCGCGAGGTCATCGGGCCGTCCGGCCAGGATCCTCTGCATGCCCGGCAGCAGCGCATGGTAAATCGAATGCGCTGCGAGCTGCGCGTTGTTGATGTTTTCAAAAAACGCGTCATAACCGGCGAACCCGCCCCAGCCCTGCTTCAACGCTGCGTAATCGCGTTTGAGCTGCGTAAATATCGCGGCTTTGCGCTCGCGCATCTCGGCAGGCGCCATCCTTGAGCGGTAGAGCACCGACAGCGATTCACGCGCTTCGCGCAGCAGCGCATTGAATCCGCGTCGTCGCTCCTGCGCGCGCGCGGCGCCCTCGCGCCACTCCGCATTCGACGCCTGCGCCAACCAGCGCTGCAGCCCCGCCAGTTCGACGGCGACCGCAAACGATTCGTTGAATTCGGCATCGCCCTTCACATAGACCACCTGGTGCGCGAGCTCGTGAAAAATCAATCGCGCCAGCTCATGGTCCGGGTAATGCATGAAGGTATTGAGCAGCGGATCGTCAAACCAGCCCAGCGTCGAATACGCCGGGATACCGGCCACCTGCACCTCGAGCCCTTCGGCACGCAGGCCAGCAGCGAAGGCCTCAGCGGCCTCTTTGGAAAAATAACCGCGATAACCGACACAGCCGGCGAACGGAAAACACCAGCGCCGCGGCTCGAGCGAAAATTCCTCTGCGGCAAACACATTCCAGACCACGAACGGACGTTTCAGATCGGCGTAGCTGCGGTAGCTGCCGTTATCCGGCAAAAGCAACTCGCGGCTGGCAAATTCACGAATTGCCGCAGCCCGCACCAGCTTCTTCTTCAGCGCTTCGGGCGTCGCGGCATCGGCGGCGACTTCGGCCAGCGGACGGCGCGCCGCATTAAGCTGCAGTTGCCCGTCGATCGATTGCAGGTAGTAGCCGAGGTCCGCGCAACCGCCCAGAAACAATGTTGACGATAACAACAGCGCTGCGGCACGCAGCCCGCCGCGACGGTCAATTCCGCGCAGCCGCATGATCGAACCGTCCATCGCGCAAAAACGCCGCCGCCTGTGTCGCCACCGCGCGCGACACCAGCATGCCCGAATGCGACACCGGCAGAATGATGCGATCGCGTTCTAGGGGAATCACTGTTTCCGCCACCGCCACCGCGCCATCGTTCGGTTCCGGCAGATCAGGCGCCACCAGCACGGCCAGGCCGAACTGGTTTGACCCGGCAATGACGCCGATCTCGCGCCCCGGAAAGCCCGCCGGCTTGTCGCGCGCCAACCATTCAGCCAGACTTTTGCCGAGCGCCATCTCACCGATCTGATGCGAGGCCAGTTGCCTTGCCGCATAACTGCCCTGAAACGGCGTGCCCATCAGCACGAGGCGGCCCGGCGGCAGATCGGGCGCGCATTCGAGCATGCGCAGGGCCACCAGCCCGCCAAGGCTGTGACAGACCCAGTGGATCTCGCCGGCCTGCTGCTCGCGCGCATGCGCGGCCAACTGCTGTGCGTTGTCGGTCAGCGTCGGGCCGACGGAAGGATAGGAATAACAGTGCGCCTCGAAACCGCTTTGCGCCAGATAGAGCCGCTGCAGTTCCATCGCCAGGCCGTGCATCCACACACCGTGCACGAGGATCGTGATCGAACGCGCTGCGCTCACGTGACGGTCCGCATGCCCTCTTCGAGATGGCTGCCGTCGCCCCAGACCTCGATGTGCCAGGCTTCGCCGTCGTGGCGCAGCCGGTTGATGCCCGCGTTGACCAGTTCGTGCACACGCGGTTCGTGCGGCGCAATGCCCATGGCAAGGCGGTAAAAGACATCGAGCACCAGCCCGTGCGTCACCACCACGAGCTGCTTGCCGGGGTGGCGTGCAATGATGCCGTCCATGCAGGCGATGACGCGCGCACGAAACAACGTGCCGCTTTCGCCGCGCGTCATGGCGAAATCCGGGTCGCGGCTTTTGAAGCGCGCGTAGTCATCAGGGTGTTGCGCGATCATTTCCTCGCGCGTCAGGCCTTCGAACACGCCGAAGTTGCGCTCGCGCAGCCCAGGCTCGACGATGAGCGGATGCCCGGTCGCTTCGGCCACAATGCGCGCCGTATGGTGGGCGCGGCCGGAATCGCTGCTGTAGAGCGCGTCGAACTGCGTCTGCGCGAGACGCTTGCCGAGCAGCACCGCCTGACGCAGGCCTGTTTCCGACAGCGGGCTGTCCGAATGGCCCTGCATGCGGCGCTGACGGTTCCACTCCGTTTCGCCGTGACGGATCAAAATCACCTGCGTCATGCCTGATGCTCCCTGCAATCATCGATCAACGCGCATTATAAGGGCAGGCGCCGCAGCGAAGACGGCCAACGGGATCAGCGCCCCTGCACAAACGCCGCAATGCGCCGAACGCCTTCGGCCAGCACCGGGATTTCGCTCGTGTAGGCAAAGCGCACATGGCGCTTCGCCGCGTTGCTGCCGAAATCGAGGCCCGGCGTGATCGCCACGCCCGCCTGTTCGAGCAGATCGCGGGCGAAGGCAAAACTGTCGTCGCAAAGCGCGCTGCAATCGGCATAGATATAGAACGCGCCCTCGGGCACCACCGGAATTCTGAAACCGATCTCGCGCAACGCCGGCAGCAGGAAATCGCGCCGCGCCTTGAATTCGAGCCGGCGCGCTTCAAGAATCTCGATGGTTGCCGGCTCGAAGGCGGCGATCGCCGCATGCTGCGACGCGGTCGGCGCCGACAGGTAGATGTTCTGCGACAGCTTTTCGAACTCGCGCACATAACCTTCGGGCACCACCATCCAGCCGAGCCGCCAGCCGGTCATGTTGAAGTATTTCGAAAAGCTGTTGATGACGAACACGTCGTCGCAGAACGACAGCGCCGTCGTGTATTCACTCTCGTAGACGAGGCCGTGGTAAATCTCATCGACGATCATGGCGCCGCCGCGCGCGCGCGCCGTCGCCGCAATGCGTTCGATGGCCGGTGCCGGCATCAGCGTGCCGGTCGGGTTCGACGGCGAGGCCACCATCACCGCGCGCGTATTTGCGGTCCAGCGCGCTTCAACCAGTTCCGGCGTCAGCTGATAAGCCGTGTCTGCACCAACGGCGATCTCATCAGCGACCCCGCCCATCATGCGGACGAAATTGCGGTTGCAGGGATAGCCGGGGTCGGCCATCAGCACGCCGTCACCGTTGTCGATCAGCACCGCAATCGCCAGCAGCAGCGCACCCGAAGCGCCCGAGGTGACGATGATGCGCGAGGCCGGCACCGTGACGTCGTAGCGTTCCTTGTAGAACCGCGCGATCGCCTCGCGCAGCGCCGGCAGGCCGAGCGCCGGCGTATAGAACAGATTGCCGGTCTCGATGACGCGGATGCCGGCGTCACAGATCGGCTTGGCCGTCGGGAAATCGGGCTCGCCGATTTCCATGTGCACGATGCTGCGGCCCTGCGCTTCGAGCGCCTGCGCGCGGGCGAGCAGTTCCATGACGTGAAAGGGGGCGACGCCGGCAAGGCGTTGCGCAATTCGGTTGGCCTGCATGATGAACTCAGTCGTGGTTGCCGAAAGGCGCCATTATGCGGCAAGCGGCGCCAGCGGCAACGCCGCACCGGCGTGATGGCGCGGTGATAGACTGCGCGACTCGCAACCTGTGTCAATCCGCGTTAATCCCGTCACAGAAGGAAACACCATGACCATCTCGATGTATCAGGCCTCCGTGCCCGTGTTCGAACGCATGCTGACCAACCTCGCCGCAGTCCTTGCCAAAGGCGCCGCGCATGCGGAAGCGAAAAAATTCGACCAGGCGGTGCTGTTCAACGCGCGCCTCTATCCGGACATGTTCACCATGTCGAAGCAGGTGCAGATCGCCGCCGACATGGCCAAGGGCGGCGTCGCCCGTCTGGCCGGCGAAGAGCCGCCGCGTTTCGAAGACACCGAAACCACACTGACCGAACTGGTCGAGCGCTGCAATACAACCCTCACCTTCATCAAAGGCTACAAGCCGGCGCAGATCGACGGCAGCGAAGAGCGCGAGATCGTATTGAAGATGAAACACGCGACCATGGAGTTCCGCGGCCAGCCCTATTTGCTGAACTGGGTCTATCCGAACTTCTACTTCCACGTCACCACCGCCTACGACATCCTGCGCCACAACGGCGTCGAAGTCGGCAAGATGGATTACCTCGGCAAGTAACAACGCCTGCACCGCGCGCGCGGGCAGCGCCCCGCCGCGCGGTCTACAATAGGTGCTGCCTTTCCTGATCCGGAGGAGCACCGATGAACAGCAAGAACCGTCCCGCGGCACAGCTCCTCTGTGCCGTCCTTTGCGCCACCGCCATGCCCGCCCTTGCCCAGCAATACCCGGCGCGCCCGGTGCGCTTCATCACCGTCGGTGCCGACGATGCGATGCCGCGTCTCGTGGCCCAGGAACTCGGCGGCCCGCTCGGCCAGCAGGTCTATGTCGAAGACCACCCGGGCGCCAGCGGCACCATCGGCGCCGAAGTCGCCTCGCGCGCCGTGCCCGACGGCCATTCCTTCATGGTCGCCACCACCACGCACATGGTGACGCCGCATTTCTACAAGCTTTCCTACGAATTCGTGCGCGACTTCGAACCGGTCACGCTGATGGCCACCTCGCCCTTCGTGCTGCTCGCCCATCCGACACTGCCGGTGCGTTCGCTGCAGGACCTGATCAAGCTCGCCAAAGCCAATCCGGGCAAACTCAATTACAGCGCCACCGCCACCGGCTCGACCACCATGCTGTCCTGCGAACTGTTCAAGGCCGCCACCGGTGTCAACATCGTGCATGTGCCCTATAAATCGGTCGGTGCCGCGCTGGTCGATGCGCTGGCCGGCCAGGTGCCGCTGACCATGAGTGTCGCCGCCTCCTCACTGGTGCAGATCAAGGCCGGCCGCATGCGCGCGCTGGCCGTCACCACGCCGCAACGCTCGGCGGTGATGCCCGACGTGCCGACGTTTTTCGAACAGGGCGTGACCAACGTCGTCATGCCGGCGTGGTTCGGCCTCGTGGCGCCGGCCAAAACGCCCGTGGCCGTGCTCAACCGCATGAACAGCGAAGTTGTGAAGATCCTGCGCAATCCGCAATCGCGCGAGCGCATCCTCTCTTTTGCCCTCGAACCGATCGGCAACACGCGCGAGGAATTTGCCAGCCATATCAAGGCCGACATGGCGCGCTGGACCGATGCCGTGAAGGCCGCCAAACTCGACACCGCGCTCAAGCAATAAGCGCCATCAGAACCAGACGCCTGTCCCTGGTTCCGAGACGGCTACCAATTTGTTACCGATGATCGAGTATTGCCTCGACGCCGGCAAGCACTGCAGCGAGATCATCATCAACGCCAACAACCTTTACAGCGGTCGCGCGCTCCGTGGCATCCAGCGCGTCTTGTATATGCAACTGATGGTCGAGCACGCCGGCGTCAGCTTCCGACACGCCGTGCCCCTCTGCGACGCGCCGCGCCAGACGTTCGCGCAACACACCGAGTGGCGGCTCTATTGAAACGAGAACAAACGGCACGCCTGCAGTGCACGCGACTTCGCGCAGGCAGTCGCGTTGCGCGGCGCGCAGCGACGCCGCATCGACGATGACGCGCCAACCGGCCTGCAGGGCCTG
>CAZVDN010000147.1:0-8711 GCA_964625665.1 uncultured Streptomyces sp.
GCCAGCTTGATCAGCTTGCCGACGCGCTCGAAATCGGCGCGGAAGTATTTGGCGAATTCGGCCGGCGTGGCGCTGCCGACCGGTACCGTGGCCTGTGCGAGATAGGCGTCGTTGACGTCTTTCTCGGCGAGCGCTTTCTGGATGGTGGCGTGCAATCGGGTGATGTAGGCCTTGGGCACGCCGGCCGGTGCGAAAAAGGCGTTCCAGGTCGTGTATTCATAGCCGGGAACGCCGGATTCATCGACCGTCGGCACATCGGGCATCAGCGGTGCGCGTTTTTTGGTGGTGACGGCCACCGCGCGCATGCGCCCGGCCTTGTAGTGCCCGGCGAAGGCGGCGGCAAGACCGAAACACCACTGCGCTTCGCCGGCGATCACGGCGATGCCCATCGGGCCGCCGCCCTTGTAGGCGACATGGGTCGATTCGATGCCCGCCATGCTGTTGAAGAGTATGCCGGCCAGATGCGATGACGAGCCGATGCCGGCCGAGGCCATGTTCAGCGAATTCGGTTTGGCCTTGCTCATTGCGATCAGGTCGCGCACGCTTTTGATCGGCAGGTTCGGTGTGACCGAGAGAATGGTCTCCTGCTGCGAGACCAGTGAAATCGGTTCGAAATCCTTCACCGCATCGAAGCCCGGCGTCTTGTAGGTGAAGCTGGTGTTGATCATCGAACTGGCGCCGCCGAAGACCAGCGTATAGCCGTCGGCGACCGAGCGCGCGCCGATCTGCGCGCCGAGCAAACCGCCCGCGCCGCCGCGGTTGTCGATGACGATCTGCTGGCCGAGCAGTTCGGACATTTTCGGTGTGACAAGCCGCGCGGTGACGTCCATGTTGGAACCGGAGGTCTGCGTGACGATGACGCGGATCGGTTTCGACGGATAGGTGTCGGCGGCAGAGGCTGCAACGGGCAGCGTCAGCAGGGCAAGGCCTGCGAATGCAGTGCGGTAAAGCATGGATTCTCCTCGTCTGCGGTGGGGCTCTGGGCGGCACCATCCGGCATGCACCGCAAGGATACGCGAAGTGACCGCGATTGGGTGCGGCGGGCGCTTTCAGCCGTGCGCGGCGCCGGCGGACGATTTGCGGTTATTCTGTCACGGGCAATCGCCCCCATTCCGAATGGAAAACCATGGACGACAAAATCCGCAGCCTGCTCGCACAGATTTCCGCACTGGAAGACGAATTAAGCAGCACCTTGCACGATCGCGAAGAGCGGCTTTATTACCATATCAAGGGCAAAAAAGTGGAGTTCGAGCGCTCGATCCGCGAGACGCACCGCAAGCTCAAGCGCGGCATTCTGCGCTGGATTGTCACCGACCGGCCGCAGAACCTGCTAACCGCGCCGATTATCTACGGCATGATCGTGCCGATGGTATTGCTGGACCTGACCGTGACGCTGTATCAATGGGTATGTTTCCCGGTTTACCGCATCGCCCGCGTCAGGCGCGGCGACTACATCGTGTTCGATCGCAACAATCTCGGTTATCTGAACTGGTTCGAGCGCCTGCATTGCGAGTACTGCGCCTATGGCAACGGCCTGATCGCCTATGCGGCGGAAATCGTCGCGCGCACCGAGCAGTATTTCTGTCCGATCAAGCACGCGCGCAAAATTCTCGGCACGCATGCGCGGTATGAACGCTTTCTGCCTTACGGCGAAGCGGCGGATTACCACGCGCGGCTCGAGCAGTTCAGGCGCGCGCTGGCCAAGGAAGCGAAGCGGGAGCCGTAGCCCGGAAGGAGCGAAGCGTATTCCGGGCTACGTGCTGTCTGAAATATTGGCGCCGGCCCGCTGCGGGCAAACTACTTCTTACCGCAGGCAAACTTCCACAACGCCGCGCCGAGGCTGCCGGGTTCGACGGCGTGCCATTCGCCGTCGTCGGCATTGCTGCGCACCAATTCGCCGGCAAACATGAACTGCGAGCGCAGCGAAAAACGCAACAGGCGATGGCGCTCGTTGATGCAGTCGTATTCGCGGGTGTCTTTTTGCGAGAGGTAGGGCCTTTTGCCGATCGAGCGGTCGGTTTGCGCGCGGGTGTAGTTGAGCAGGCTGGTCATCGTCGCGATGTTGCCTTTTTTGCTGATGCTCGCCGGGTCGGCGTAGACGCCGACATTGTTGTTGCCGCCGACGCGTACCCATTCAGCGGCCGCACCGGTGCTGAACATGAGGGCAAGCAGGACGAGGGCGGCGCAATGCATGGGATAAGCGGTGTGCGGAAAAGCGGGAGCACTTGAAATGCGGATGCAGATATTCGCACCGATGCCGGAAAGTTTCCAGTGGCGCATGGCGCCGCGCCGGCCTTGCATGGGGCGCGGTCGCGTCGGATACTGCGCGACGGTTCGTTCCGTAGTCAAAAGGGGGATGTCATGAAAACGAAATGTTTTGCCGGAGTGGTTGCCATGGCAGCAAAGGCCACACTGGCGGTGCTGATTGAATTGACCTTTGCTGCGCCTGCGTTCGCGCAGCGCGATTTCAGCAAGGTGGTCATCAAGACCACGCAGCTGGCGCCGGATTTTTACGCGCTGGAGGGCGATGGCGGCACGATCGGCATTCTGACCGGCCCCGACGGCATCGTCATGGTCGATTCACAGTTCGCGGCGCTGAGCGAGCGCATTTTCGCCGCGATCAGGCAGGTGTCCGACGGGCGCGTCCGCTTTCTGATCAACACCCATCTGCACGGCGACCATGTGGGCGGCAATGAGAACATGGCGAAGACCGGGGCGGTGATTTTCGCGCGCCACAATCTGCGCGCACGACTGGCCAAACAGGGCATGCAGTCGAACGGCATGCCCAATGTGCCGACGCCGGCGCTGACGCTGCCCGTGGTGACCTATGATGCGCCGACCGTGATTCATGCCAATGGCGAAGCCGTGCAGCTGATCCCGGTGCCGGCGGCACATACCGATGGCGACACCATGGTGTTCTTCCCGAAGACCAATGTGCTGATGACCGGAGATTTCTACCGCTCGCTCGGTTATCCGAACATGGACCGCAACAACGGCGGCACCATTGCCGGCATGCTTGCCGGCTTCGACGCCATCCTCAAACTCGCGTCGGCAGACACGAAAATCGTGCCGGGCCATGGTGCCGTGGTCGACAAGAGCGCCGTCGCCGCGCACAAGGACATCATGATCGCGGTGCGCGACCGGCTGGCCGCGCTGGTCAGGGACGGCAAAACACTTGAAGAAGCCATCGCTGCCACACTGACGGCGGATGTCGATGCGCGGGTGCCGGGTGCGGCTGAAACCTCGACGCGGTTCATCACGCAGATGTATGGCGAAATGAAGGCGGGCAAATAGGCGGCGTGCCATCGTAAACCGACAGCCTTTCGCTGAAGGGGCGTATAGTGGCGCACCCTTCAAGCCGAAAGCCGTCATGACCGAAACCACGAAGCAGCGCCCCACGATGGATCGCGAAACCGTCAACCTGAGCGAACCGCGTGAAGTCGAGCTCCGGCGCAAGCAGTATGGTTGCACTGAACTGCAGCTGAAGCAGGCGGTGGCAGCCGTGGGGGTATCGGTTGATCGCGTGACGCAATACTTCAGGAACAAATCGACGCCGCCCAAGGGCGGCAAGCAGCGCTACGAATAAAAACCCTCGCTGCCGAGCGGGGCGGATCCGGCCATGCAGCGTCTCAGGACGCCAGTGATGCGCCATTGATGCGCCAGTGGCGGACCTTGCCGATTTTTATTTCCAAAGCGCCACGATTTTCTGTATTTTCTGTCTGCGTCCCGCAGGTCAACGTCAGAAATCGAAAGGTCGGAAATGCGCAAGGTCATTGCAGGGTTGTTATGCTCGTCTGCCGCTCTTTTCTTTTGCGCAGGCCAGAGTGCGGCGCAGACGCCATCCTATCCCGCGCGAAATGTGCGACTGGTCGTGCCTTTCGGCGTCGGCGGCAGCATCGATGCCGTGGCCAGAGTGACGGCCGCCAAGGTTTACGAGAACTGGGGCCAGGCGCTCGTCGTTGACAACAGGACCGGTGCCGATGGCGATATCGGTGCGGAGGTCGTCGCGCGGTCGGCCCCCGATGGCTATACGCTGCTGTTGACGGGGCCATCGCTCGCCGTCAACGTCAGCCTGCGCCCGAAGCGGCCCTACCAGATCGACGATTTCGCGCCGATCATGCTGATGGCGGAAACGCAGTCAGTGCTGTGTGTCTACGCCGGTTTCGAGGCCAAGTCCGTGAAGGATGTGATCGATCTCGCCAGGGCGCGACCGGGAACGATTGACTATGGCTCTGCCGGCGTCGGCTCGTCGGGCCATCTGGCGACGGAACTGTTTCGCAGCAGCGCCGGGATCGACATTGTGCATGTGCCCTTCCGCAACAGCGGTCTGTGGCAATCCGAAATCATTGCCGGCCGCATTCCCATCAGCATACCGACCTTCCCCGCGGCGATGACCCTGATGCGCTCCGGCAAGGTGCGCTGCCTTGCGGTGACCGGCGCCAAGCGCTCCGCCACGCTGCCGGACCTGCCGACGATCGCGGAGGCCGCCTTGCCCGGCTATGTTGCGACATCGTGGTATGCGTTGCTGGCGCCCCGCGGCACCAGCGGCGCCATCATCGAACGGATCCACCGGGCGTTTCGCGCTGCGCTGGAGGATCCGGTGACCAAAAAACGGCTCACGGAGATGGGCGTGGATCCCGTCGTCTCGACACCGGCCGTGCTCGCCAACCATATCCGCGCCGAAGTGGCGCGCTGGGCTGTGGTCGTCAAGCAGGCAAAGATTGCGACCGAGTAGGGCAGGCTTCCGGCAACATTCTGATCAGAGCCTGACCAGGCCTGTGGATTGCATGATGTCGCCGGCTTCGCCGGTTCTGAGAAACGCGAGGAATGACTGCGCAGCGGAAACGTCTGCGGCGGCGTTTGCAATGGCGGCGTCGAAGACGGTGCCCAGTTTCATGGAATCCGGGATGGCGCCGAGATAGCGAATGCCCGACGCCGAGATGATTTCGGTGGCGAGCGTCATGACAGCGTCGGCTTCCCCGGCAGCGACGTGCCGCGCGACAACGAAACCCGGCCCCATGATGTAGCGCACCTTGGCCTCCAGCTCCGCGCGGATGCCGATTTCAGTGGCCGCCGCGAGGATTTGATTGGCCAGATTCGTGCCGGCCTGAGGGTCGGACAACGCGATCGTGCTGACGGCGGCGATGGCTGCCCTGAACGACTGCTCCGAGCCGATGGCAGGCACATCGAGACCTTCGCGCACGCCCATGCCCACCGGGCTTTTGGCGACGCTGAACCGCGTGCGCGGGTCGATCGAGGCGGCGACAGTGTCCGTCAAGGTATGTCCCGTCACGACCGCCGCATCGAACGGCGTGCCGCCGCCCATCAGGCGGCGGGTGTCGGCGGGCGTGCCGATCGTGATCGCCCGTTTGCGACCGCTCGCGGCCCCGAAGCGGGGCGCGATTTTTACAATTGCCGCTTTGAAGCCGCCGGCGCAGATTACACGCAGCTCGCCGCTGCCATCGGGTGCATTCGTCTTTTGCATCTCGGTCACTCTCCGGATCTCATGGGATACGCGGAAACTAACACGCCTTTAATCGGGTGCGCCAGACGCGAGGCGCCACGCATGAAAAAACGCCTCCCGAATCAGCGGGAGGCGTTGTTCGCGGCGGTGAATGCGCTGCGGCTCAGTTAACTTTGGCGACGCCGATGACCACCGAGAGGTTGGCGGACTCCTGCTTGAATGCCGTCGGCACATAGCTCAGTTCGAAGCGGATGTCCTTGAGCTTTTTCGCTTCGAGCGCAACCGCGGGGAAATCAACTTCGATCGACTGCGTGGTGTCCTGGCCCGGGTCGAGCTGCACGGCACTCGATGACGTGAAGCGGATCACCGGTTCGGTGCGCGCTTCCTCGACCTTGATGGTTTTGCCCTGCGCATCGATGTAGATGAGCTTGCCGCCGATCAGTCGCACGGTCTGGTCGGCCGAGATGTTTTTCAGTTTGATCTTCGCCGACAGGCGCGCCGGCGTTTCGATCTTGCCGGAGACTTTCTCGATCCGTTCGACGACCTTCATTTCAGTGATTTCTCCGGACACAATGCCCGCGCGCACGGTGATGTCGGCGGGAGTGACGGAATAGAGCTTGTCTTCGACGACGACAACCGGGCCGCTGGGCTTCGGGGCGCAGCCGATCAAGGTTGCAGCAACGGCAGTGGCCAATATCAGATTCGTGATTGCACGCATGGTGGACTCCTGGATACTGCACAGACTGCTGGCCGGCAAACGTGTGCTTTGCCGGGGACAACTGTTATACGCTGATTTACGCGCAAACCGTGGAAGATGGTCTCTGCGGCATCGAACATTGCGCCTTCGAGTGCATCACGGGCGCGGCGAAGCCCCTGATATCAAAGCGGTAGAATGCCTTTTTGGGCAAATCGGGCGTGGTGCTATGCGCGTGCGGCTTTTCATTTCCAGGTGCTTTCTGGCTGCCGGCGCCCTGTTGTGCACGGCGTCTGCAGCGCAGACCTATCCGGACAAGCCGGTGCGCATGATCGTGCCGTTTCCGGCGGGCGGCTCGAACGACATCATCGCGCGCCAGCTGGCGCAGAAACTCGGCGATTATCTCGGCCAGCAGTTCGTCGTCGACAACCGCGGCGGCGCCGGCGGGGCGATCGGCGCGCAACTGGTCGCCAATGCAGTGCCCGACGGCTATACGCTGTTGCTGAACAACCCCGGTCCCGCCATTCACAATGTGGTTCTGCGCAGGAACCCGGCTTACCGGATCAGCGATTTCGCGCCCATCGTGCACATCGGCTCGGCCTCGAGCATCGTCGTTACCAATGCGCGCCTGCCGGTGGCGAACATGAAAGACCTCATTACCTATGCCAAAAGCCATCCGGGCAAAATCAACTGGGCTTCGGGCGGCAATAATTCGAACACGCATATCTCGATTGAAGTCCTGAAGGCCGCTACCGGCATCGACGTCGTGCATGTGCCCTACAAAGGCACGCCGCCGGCGTTGACCGATGTGATTTCCGGTCAGGCCGATACGATGTTCACCTCGGTCATTGCATCGGAAGCGCATATCGCCACCGGGCGCCTGAAGGTGATGGGCGTGGCCGGCGCGAAGCGCCATGCCGCGATTCCGCAGGTCCTGACCTTCGAGGAGCAGGGCATCCGCGGCGCGAATGTCTATACGTGGTTCGGCATGGTGACTACGGCAAAGACGCCGGCGGCGGTCATCGACAGGCTCAATGCGGCGCTCAACCGCGCGCTGGCCTTGCCGGAGATTCGCCAGCGCCTCGAACATCTGGGGCTTGAGGTGGCGGGCGGCACGCCGGCGCGTTTCGGCGAATTCATGCGCGATGAAGCGGACAATCTGACGCGCCTGATCAAGCGCGGATCGCTGAAAGTCGAGCCCTGACTTCGCTGCCGAATGTTCATGCAATAATCGCTGACCAATCAGACGACGGGAAAGCCATGACGCTCAAATATCCGCTGGTCCACATCGACGATGTCCGCCCCGAGAACATGAAAGAGGGCGACGGCTGGGCGATTTCGGAATTCCGCCTGCCGATCTCCGGCAAAAACGGCTGCGACACGACGGTGTTCCATGCCATCTTCCGGCCGGGCTCGACGCACGCCAAACATCTGCACAGCCGCTGCCCCGAAATCGCCGTCTATCTGAAAGGCCATGGCACCGTCGGCCAGAGCAAAGAGCGTACCGAAATCCGCGCCGGCCACTGCCGCCTGATGCCGCCGGGCTCGGAACATTTTTTCCACAACGAAACCAAAAACGAAGAAGCGATGGTGGTCGGCTTCTACGTCGGCGCCAAAGACGTTGCGGATACCGGCTATGAGTTCTGCGGCCATGTGACCGAGGCCGACCTGAAAATGCCGCGCGCGAAGAGCCTCAACGAAGGCGTGCTCGTGCACATCGACGACGTCAAGCCGGCGAAGATGGAAGTGAAGGACGGATGGAGCATTTCGGATTTCCGTCTGCCGCTCGGCAAACACAACGGCAGCACGACCACGCTGTTCTGGGCGACCTTTAATCCCGGCGCGGTGCACAAAAAACACCGGCACGACAACTGCGATGAGGTCTATTACGTGATCCGCGGCCGCGGGTTGGCCGGTGCGGGCAGCGATCGCGCCGAAGTGCGCGGCGGGCACTTCCATTACATCCCGAAGGGCACCGAGCACTTCCTTCATAACCTGAGCAAGACCGAACCGCTCGAGGTGATCGGCATTCACATCAATGCCGGCAGTGTCGAGGAGACCGGTTATGTCTACATGGGTGATGTGACGGAAGCAGACCTCAAGCTGCCGGCCTAGCGTTTACTCCGGCTGTATCCCCGCCGCCTTCACAATCTCGCGCATCTCGGCCATCCCGGCCTTGATGGTGTCGAGCACCTGTTCGGGCGGGCCTGCACGCGTGAAGAGTCCGAGTGTGGTGTACTTCTCCTGAATGTCCGGCGCTTTCATGAACTGCACGATGTCGGCGTTGATGCGGCTGAGGATCGCCGCCGGCGTGCCGCGCGGCGCGACCATTGCCCACCATTGCGAGGGGAAAGCGTGATTGACGCCGGCTTCCGGCATGGTCGGCACATTCGGCAGCGTCGCCGAGCGCTGATCGCTGGTCACTGCCAGTGCGCGCAGTCGTCCGCTTTGCACATGCGGCACCGAAGGCACCATGTCGGAGAAGACGAGATCGATCTGTCCGCCGACGAGATCGGTCACCGCGAGCGCGCCGCCTTTATACGGCACATGGAT
>CAZVDN010000148.1:0-6693 GCA_964625665.1 uncultured Streptomyces sp.
CAACGCGCTGATCGCGCATTACGCCGGCCGCAGCAACGCGCCCAGCCACTGGCTGGTCGTCGATTCCGCCGAACAGGAACCGATCTGGAACATCCGTGAGACCGGTGCTTCGGCCACCGCACTGGCGCTCGAAGGCCTGGGCACGGATCCGAACGTCGGCTGGGAAGATGCGGCCGTCGATCCGCTGCGTCTCGGCGATTATCTGCGCGAATTCCAGAAACTGGTTGATGACTTCGGTTATCAGACCTCGCTCTACGGCCATTTCGGCGACGGCTGCATCCACGCGCGCATCACCTTCGACCTGCGCAGCCGCGAGGGCATCGCGAAGTGGCGCGACTTCATTCGCGGCGCCTCGGAACTCGTCGTCAAATACGGCGGTTCGCTGTCGGGCGAACACGGCGACGGCCAGGCCAAGGCCGAATTCCTGCCGATCATGTACGGCGAAGAACTGATGCAGGCCTTCCGCGAATTCAAGGCAATCTGGGACCCGCGCGGCCGCATGAATCCGGGCAAGGTCATCGACGCTTATCGCATCGACGAGAACCTGCGCCTCGGCCCCGACTACAAGCCGGCGCAGCCGGAAACGCGCTTCGCTTTCAAGGCGCCCGAGGGCCGCGGCTTCACGCGCGCGCTCGAACGCTGCGTCGGCATGGGCAAATGCCGCGCGCAGTCCGGCGGCACCATGTGTCCGAGTTATCGCGCCACCGGCGAGGAACGCAATTCAACGCGCGGCCGCGCGCGCCTCCTGCAGGAGATGCTGCGCGGCGAAGTCATCACCGATGCGTGGAAAAGCGATGCGGTGCGCGAAGCGCTCGACCTCTGTTTCGCCTGCAAGGGCTGCCGCAGCGACTGCCCGACGCACACCGATCTGGCGAGCTACAAGGCGGAATTTCTTTCGCACTATTACGAAGACAAACCGCGCCCGCGTCAGGCCCTCAGCATGGGCCTGATCCAGCAATGGGCGCAGCTGGCCGAACACGCGCCGCGCGTGGCGAATTTTTTTACGCAGACGCCGCTCCTCAATGCGCTGGCGAAAAAGCTCGCCGGCGTCGCCCCGCAACGCGCGATGCCGGCGTTCGCGACGCAGACCTTCCGCCAGTGGTTTGAACGACGCACACCAAAACCCGGTGGCGACCGCGTGATTCTGTGGGCCGATACTTTCAGCAACCACTTCAACCCGACTGTCGCCATTGCCGCCGTTGAAGTACTCGAAGCCGCCGGTTGCGAAGTCGTCATCCCGCAGCGCGGCCTCTGTTGCGGGCGCCCGCTCTACGACTTCGGTCTGCTCGACCGTGCCAAACAACAGCTCGCCGACATCCTCACAGCACTGAAAGCCGACATCGCCGCCGGCACGCCAGTGATCGGCCTTGAACCGGCCTGCCTCGGCACCTTCAAAGATGAACTGCTGAATTTCTTTCCCGACGATACGGCGGCGGCGCAATTGTCGAAGCAGGCCGTGCTATTCAGCGATTTCCTGCTGACACGCAAGGCATGGCAACCGCGCGCGCTCAACATCAAAGCGATTGTGCACGGCCATTGCCACCAGAAATCACTGCTCGGCATGACCGGCGAAACACAGCTGCTGAAAAAGCTCGGGGTCGATTTCAAAATGCTCAATTCGGGCTGCTGCGGCATGGCCGGATCGTTCGGCTTCAAACCCGGGCATTACGACGTATCGATCCGCGCCGGTGAACAGGGCGGCCTGCTGCCCGCGGTGCGCGCGGCCGCCGCTGACACCCTGATCATCACCAACGGCTACAGCTGCCGCGAACAGATCGCGCAGACCGGCGAGCGCCGCGCGCTGCATATTGCCGAGGTCGCGCGCATGGCATTGGACAAAAAGGGTTAGCGCCGCATGTTCGGTTTCGAATCCATCACCGTCGGCGTCATATTGTGGATCGTGCTGGCGGTGACGCTGGCCGGCCTGATCCAGGGCACGCTGGGGTTCGGCTTTCCGTTTCTCGCCACGCCGATGGTGGCGATGGTGGCAGACATGCGCACCGCCGTCATTACCATCCTGCTGCCGACGCTGGCCACCACCATCGCCACGCTGTTCACCTGCGGTTCGCTCAAACCGGTGCTGAAACGCTTCTGGCTGATGCCGGTCTACGGGTTCTGCGGCGCACTCACCGGCACCTGGGTGTTTGTCGCCGCGCCGAATTTTCCGTATCAGTTGCTGCTCTCGGCGATCATTCTGTTTTATCTCAACCTCGATCGCATTTCGAAGGGCGAGTGGCCGCTGATCCGCCGCCACGAGCGCGCCTTCGCGCCGGTGGCCGGAGCCGCTGCCGGGTTGTTCGAAGGCACTGCCAATGTCGCCGCACCGCCGCTGATCATTTATTACCTCGCGCTCGGCATCGGCCCGGCGATGCTGGTGCCTGCGCTTCAAATCTGTTTTCTCATCGGCAAGACCACGCAGTTCAGCGTGCTGACGCTGCACGGCGGCGTCGGCATGGCGCAGTGGGCAGCCACCCTGCCGCTGGTGGCTTTTGCCATCAGCGGCGTGTTCGTCGGCGCGCGCATCCGCAACCGCATCGACGCCGAGACCTATCGCGTCTGGGTCAAACGCGCGTTGTGGGTCATCGCGTTTGCGCTGCTGGCGCAATACGGTTATCTGAACTGGCTGCGCTGAGCGAACAAGGACCCTTCCGATGGCGCTGTCACTCGGCAGTCCCCACCTTCCCGGTTCGCCCGACTACGTGCGGTAGACCGGCCGCCTTTTGCTCGCGCTCTTGTTGCCGTATTACACGCTCGCGATAGTTGACGGTTTATTCCTCCCTGAATTGGTGCGCAATACCGGCGCCTTTGTCGTCTACGACCTGGTGAAATTTATCGTGCTGCCGGGAATGATGCTGTGGTTCCTGCATCGCCGCCTGCAGCTCGGTTTCGCCGAGCTTTGCCTGATCGGTCGCGGCAGTGCTTACCGCGGCGGCGAACTTGCCGTGCTGACGTTCTGGTGGGCGGGGTTTCTCTACGTGGTGTTTCTGCTGGGCGAACCGCTGGTGATGATCCCGCTTGGTCTGTTGCTGGCGCCATTGCATTGGCTGCTGTCATTGATCGTTGAATTGCCGGATTTTGATCTGGCGTTTTCTTCGCAGTTCCGTTACGGCGTGGCGCTGCCGGACCACGCCGTTTTACACGCACTGGTTGCGCTGTTGTTTTCCGCGACTGCAGGCGTGATCGAAGAGGTGTTGTTCCGCGGATTGTTTCGCCAGATGATCTCGGCCTTGCTCGGCCCGAACGCAGTCAAAACCTATATCTTCGGTTCTGCGCTCCTCTTCGGCCTCGCGCATTGGGAGCAGGGTTCGGAAGGACTCTATCGCGCCACGGCGTTCGGCCTGGCCGCCGCGGTGCTTTATCTCAAGCTTGGCGACCTGCGTCCGCTGATCCTCGCCCACGCGCTGATCGATCTCTACATATTCTGGTGACGCAAAAACAAAGGGGCGCCGCAGCGCCCCTTGTCATGATGCAAAGCAGGTTTACTTCAACAGCGTCTGCAGCTCGCCGCTCTGAAACATCTCGGTAACGATGTCCGAGCCGCCAATGAATTCACCGTTGATGTAGAGCTGCGGGATCGTCGGCCAGTTCGCGTATTCCTTGATGCCCTGGCGGATGTCCGGGTTCTCCAGCACGTTGACGGTGAACATTTCCTTGACGCCGCATTCCTTCAGAATGCCGACGGCGTTGGCGGAAAAACCGCACTGCGGAAAATCCGGCGTGCCTTTCATGTACAGCACAACCTTGTTCTTGGTGACCTGTTCCTTGATGAGATCTTGCGTGCTCATGCCTGCTCCTGATCCTTAAAAATTAATACCCGACAAATTTGATACGGTATTCTAGCTTTTGCTTCGCGAGGCGTCAAGACGACCGCCGCTGATGCGCTCGATGCCGGCGAGATCGCGCCGCGAAAATACCTGCGTAAATCCGGCCGCCTGCAGCAGCTGCCGGCAACGCGCGGCCTGATCGTAACCATGCTCGAAAGCGAGCCAGCCGCCCGCCTGCAGATATTGCGGCGCTTGCGCCACAATCAAGCGGATCGCATCAAGGCCATCCGTGCCCGAAGCCAGCGCGCGCGCCGGTTCAAAACGCAAATCTCCCTGCGCGAGATGCGCGTCGCCGGCAGCGATATAAGGCGGATTTGAAACGATGCAATCGAAACGCTGCGTGCCGAGTGCGGCAAACCAGTCGCTGTGCAGAAAGGTCGCGTTGCCGATGCGGTGCCGCTGCGCATTGCTGCGCGCGATTTCGAGTGAGGCCTCGCTGCAGTCCACCGCGCACAGCTGGGCGCGCGGCCGTTCGTGCGCAATGCTCAGCGCAATGCAACCGCTGCCAGTGCCGAGATCGAGCACGCGCGCCTGCGCCGCCGGCGCAATGTGTTCCAATGCCCATTCCACCAGCCCTTCGGTTTCCGGCCGCGGAATCAGCACCGCCGGCGTGACGGCGAATTCAAGACCGTAGAACTCGCGTGTGCCGGTGATGTAGGCCACCGGTTCGCCGGCGCGGCGTCGTGCGGCCAGCGCCGCGAATTGTTCATGCTGCACGGCATTCAATGCATCGCCCGCATGCGCAATCAGATAAACCGCATCGACGCCGAGCGCATGGCGCAGCAGCACCCTGGCATCCGTGGCGTCGAGCGCCGAGGCCGCCTGCGCCTGTGCAATCGTTACCGTCATTGAAGTCGCTGCCGCACGTGCCGGCCGCGCTTTACGCCGCCTGCGTCTCTTCGCCCAGCGCCGCCAGCTGTTCGGCCTGGTGCTCTGAGGACAGCGCACCGGTCAGCTCGTCGAGATCACCGTCCATGATGGCGGCGATCTTGTAGAGCGTGAGGTTGATGCGGTGGTCGGTGATGCGGCCCTGCGGAAAGTTGTAGGTGCGAATGCGCTCGGAACGGTCGCCGCTGCCGATCAGCGATTTGCGTTCGGCGGCAGTCTTCTGGTTCTGCGCGCGCACCTGCTGGTCCTTGATGCGCGCCGCCAGCACCGCCATCGCGCGCGCCTTGTTCTTGTGCTGCGATCGGTCGTCCTGGCATTCAACGACGATGCCCGTCGGCAGGTGGGTGATGCGGATCGCCGAATCGGTTTTATTGATGTGCTGGCCGCCGGCGCCGGACGCGCGGAAGGTGTCGATCTTGAGTTCCGACGGATTCAGCACGACTTCGGCGACCTCGTCGGCCTCCGGCATCACCGCCACCGTGCACGCCGAGGTGTGGATGCGGCCCTGCGTTTCGGTGGCCGGCACGCGCTGCACGCGGTGCCCGCCGGATTCGAATTTCAGCTTTGAATACGCGCCCTGCCCGGCGACGCGCGCGATGATTTCCTTGTAGCCGCCGAGCTCGCTCTGGCTCTGCGACATGATTTCGACCTGCCAGCGCTTGCGCTCGGCATAACGCGTGTACATGCGGAAGAGATCGGCCGCAAACAACGCCGACTCGTCGCCGCCGGTGCCGGCGCGGATTTCGAGAAAGATGTTGCGCTCGTCGTTGGGGTCTTTCGGCAGCAGCTCGGTCTGCAGCTGCTTTTCGAGTTCGACCAGACGCTCGCGCGTCTCCTTGATTTCGGTTTCGGCGAATTCGCGCATCGACGGATCGGCGGCCATTTCTTCCGCGGCAGCGATATCGTCCTCGCCCTTGCGATACGCTTTGTAAAGCTCGACGACCGGGCCGATCTCGGCGTGTTCGCGTGTCAGCTTGCGGTAATTGTCGAGGTTCGAGGTGGCGTCTTCGGAACTGAGCAGCTGGTTGAGTTCTTCGAGACGGATGGTCAGTTGCGAAAGCTTGGCGGCGATGCTTGGTTTCATTCGGAATGCTTCAGTTGATGCAGGCGCCGCAGCATGTGCACGAGCTGGTCGCGGTCTTCGTCGCTGGCGTGGTTGAGGGCATGCGTCGGCGCATGCAGGAATTTGTTGGTCAGCGCGTGCGAGAGCTGCTCGATGACTTTGCCCGCTTCGTCGCCGTGCTGCAGGCGCTGCAGCGCGCGCTCGAGTTCGTGGCGGCGCACGCGCTCGGCGTCGTCGCGCAGCGCGCGGATGGTCGGCACCAGCTGTCTGTTGTCGAGCCACTGCATGAAATCGCCGACCTGGGTTTCGATGATGGCCTCGGCCTGCGCCACCGCCGACTGCCGCTGGTCGAGGCCCTCGCGCGCCAGCCGCCCGAGATCGTCGACCGTGTAGAGAAAGATGTCGTCGAGCGATTCGACTTCGGCTTCGACGTCCCGCGGCACCGCCAGATCGATGATCAGGATCGGCCGGTGTTTGCGCACGCGCAGCGCGGATTCGATCAGGCCTTTGCCGATGATCGGCAGCGTGCTCGCCGTGCAGGTGACGACGATGTCGTGCACCGCCAGCTGGGCCGCCAGTTCGTTGAACGTGATGGTGCGGCCGCGGAAACGGTCGGCCAGCAGCTGCGCGCGTTCAAGCGTGCGGTTGGCGAAGGTAACGTGTTTCGGATGCTGTGCGGAAAAATGCGTCGCGCAGAGTTCGATCATTTCGCCGGCGCCGATGAACAATATGCTCTGGTCGGCGATCTTCGGATAAATGCGCTCGGCGAGTTTCACCGCCGCCGACGCCATCGACACCGTGCTGGCGCCGATGTCGGTTTCCGAACGCACCGCCTTGGCAACCGAAAAAGTGCGCTGGAACAGCTTGTTCAGCAGCAGGCCCAGCGTGCCGGCCGATTCGGCCGCGCGCACTGCGCTT
>CAZVDN010000148.1:6703-8677 GCA_964625665.1 uncultured Streptomyces sp.
GGCTCGCCGAGCACCATCGAATCGAGCCCGCTGGCGACGCGGAAAGCATGTTTGACCGCGCGTTCCTGCGGCAGCTTGTAGAGATGCGGTTCGAGGTGCTGCGATTTGAGACGGTGAAATTCGGCCAGCCAGTGCATCGCCGGCTCCGGGTCGGCGGTATGGCAGTAGATTTCGGTCCGGTTGCAGGTCGAAATGATCGCCGCCTCCTTGACCGGATTGCGGTCAACGAGGTCGCGCAACGCCTGCACCATCGTTTCGGCGTTGAATACCACCTGCTCGCGCAGCGACAGCGGCGCGGTGTGGTTGATACCGAAGGCGAATAACTCCATAAAATCCGGACCCTGGGTGAGGCCGCCATTATAGCCCCGGGGCTGCGCCTGCGGCGCGCAGCAATCGGCGGCCTAAACCGCGCCGGCCGGCGAGATGAGGACGTTGGGCAGGCCGCGCAGCGGCGAATCGGCAGCAATGCCGGCGAGGTAGGCGTGGCCGACCTGCCCGCTTTGCAGCGCCGCGAGCAGGGCGGACTCATCGATCAGGCCCGGCGCGACGACATTGACGACACCGGCGCCGCGCGGCAACTGCGCCAGCGCGCCAGCATCGAGCAGCGGCGGTGTTTGCGGCGTGTGCGGGCAGGCCAGCACCAGCCACTGCGCGCGCGGCAATAATTGCGTGAGTTTTTCCGGCGTGTGCAACTCATCGACGCCGTCCACCGTCGTTCCGGCCGTGCGGCGCACGCCAATCACGCTCATGCGGATCGCCTGCGCGAAACGCGCGACGGCGGCGCCGATGTTGCCGACGCCGATCACCAGCACGGTCTGCCCTTCGACATCGGCCGGCGCCTTTTCGCGCCGCAGCTGCAGCCAGCGGTGTTCGGCCTGCGCGCGCAGGCGCTGCGGAAAGGCACGCGCCAGAAACAGCAGGCCGGCGATGGCGTCGTTGGCCGCCGCGTTGCCGCCCCCGGACATCGATTACTTCTTCTTGTTCTTCGCGAACAGGCCGTCGAGCTTCTGCTCGTAGGCGTGATAGCCGAGGTAATCGTAGAGATCGTTGCGCGACTGCATGGTATCGACGACGTTTTTCTGCGAGCCGTCCTTGCGGATCGACTTGTAGACGTTGAGCGCGGCGGCATTCATCGCGCGGAAGGCCGACAGCGGATAGAGCGCCATCGCCACGTCGGCGCTTTTCAGTTCATCGACGGTGAACAGCGGCGTGGCGCCGAACTCGGTGATGTTGGCGAGGATCGGCACCTTCACCGCATCGGCGAATTTTTTGTACATCGACAGCTCGGTCATCGCCTCCGGGAAGATCATGTCGGCACCGGCCTCAACGCAGGCGCAGGCACGGTCAATCGCCGCCTGCATGCCTTCGACGGCCAGCGCATCGGTGCGCGCCATGACGACGAAGTTCGAATCGGTTTTGGCATCGACCGCGGCCTTGATGCGGTCGACCATTTCTTCCTGGGAAACGAGTTCCTTGTTCGGACGGTGGCCGCAGCGCTTGGCGCCGACCTGGTCTTCGATATGCATGGCGCCGGCGCCGAACTTGATCAGCGATTTGACGGTGCGCGCAACGTTGAAGGCGCTCGAACCGAAGCCGGTATCGACGTCCACCAGCAGCGGCAGATCGCAGACGTCAGTAATGCGACGGATGTCGGTCAGCACGTCGTCGAGATTGCTGATGCCGAGGTCGGGCAGGCCCAGCGAACCGGCCGCAACCCCGCCGCCCGAGAGATAAATCGCCTTGTAGCCGCTGCGCGCAGCGAGGCGCGCGTGGTAGGCATTGATGGTGCCGACAATCTGCAGCGGTTTTTCGGCGGCAACGGCGGCACGAAAACGCGCACCGGCGGAGGAAAGGTCGGTCATGTTGAAACTCCCGGATCGGTTGAAAACAGACGGCCGCGTCGCGCAGAAAACAGCGCTCACACGGCACGACGGACAGCCGCGATTTTAGCGCAGTGCTTCCCACCCCGCTTGC
>CAZVDN010000149.1:0-8670 GCA_964625665.1 uncultured Streptomyces sp.
CGTGATCGTCACGCGCGGCGATTCAACGATCAAAAATGTCGCCGAGCTGATTGCGCTGGCGAAAAAAAGTCCGGACCTGCTGAACTACGCCAGCCCCGGCAGCGGCACCTCGCCGCATCTGGCCACCGAATTGTTCAAGTTCCGCGCAAAAATCGGTCTCACGCACATTCCATATGGTGGCGCCGGCCCGTCGCTGCAGGCGGTGTTGGGCAATGCCACGCAACTCGGCGCCTTCAGTCTCGGCAGTGCTGCCACGCACATGACCGCCGGCACCATGCGCGCGCTGGTGCACACGGGCGCCGGCCGCATGGCGGATTTTCCTGCGGTGCCGAACATGACCGAAGCGGGGTTCCCGAATTCCGATTCCGAAACATTCCAGGTGCTGGTCGCACCGGCCGGCACGCCGCAAGATGTCATCGATCGCGTGTCGAAAGAGGTGATCACCATCGTCAAACGCGCCGATGTGCGTGAGACCCTGCGTCAGACCGGCTTCACCGTCATCGGCGGTGAACCCGAAGTGCTGCGCGCGCGCATCGCCCGTGAAGTGCCGATGTGGAAGGAAGTGATCGACCGCGCGGGGATCAAACCTGAATAAATCGCAGTCCGAAGGTCACGCGCGACGCAGACCAGCGCGTTAATGCACGAGTTTGTGTTCGCCGCCGGCGTCTGAAGCCGGCGGTGTTTCCACGCCGGCCGGCGCGATCATCCACTTGGCGTCGTTCTGCAGGCGGTCGAGCAGCACGCCGACCTGTTGCGCCAGCAGCTGGCCGAATTTCAGATTGACGTTCATGCCGTTGGGCATGCCGAGGTCGAGCGAGACGCCGTTCTCGATTGGCGTCAGCGTGATTTTAACGACCAGTGCAGGCGCCTCGCCGAGCGGGAAGGCCGAACCCGGCACGAACTCATCATCGAGTTTGGTTTGCTGGGCGACCGCCTGTTGTTCGAACTCGGTGACCGTCTGCGCGACCTGCGGTGTGAATTTCTGCGCCGCCACGCGTGCCGCGATCGTGCGGTTGGCCGACAGCAGATGCGCCGTGATCGGCCGCGTCAGCCAGAAACGGAACTCTTCGTTCGCATCCGTGCTCACGCGCAGCAGGATGCGGTCTTCCGCCGGCACGTAGCCGCCATTGAGTTGTTTGATGCCCATGCGATTATTGTAACTCTCAGCCGCCGCTCGCGCAGATGTCTCAGTCAATCGCCTTCGTCACCGACCGCGTATTACCGAAACACGGGATGTAAACCGTGTGCGCGCCCGGGCCGCCGGCGACGATGATCGCGATGTCTTTCGGCGTATGCGCGATGGTGAGCAGCGTCTCGGCATTGATCGGCCCGTAGGCGGCGGTGCGCGAGGCCTGCGCGCGGCCCAGGTCTTCAGGCGTCATGCGGCCGGCTTTCATTTTCGAGCGTTCCCACAATTGTTGTTGCACGTCGGCCTTGCTGTAACCGGCGTCATGCAGGATCTCGGCGTGTTCGGGCGAGAGCACGATCCACGGTTCGCCGCCGTGCACGTATTCGTTCGAAGGGCCGTGCATCATGGTGTCGGCGAACACGCGCAGGATGTCGTCGGCGTTTTTGCCGTAGCTGTGCATGTTCATCGTGCCTTCGGCACCGACCACGGTGACGGTGCTCTGTTCGCGTGTGAAGCCGCGCTCGACGTGCAGCGGCTGCCAGGGGTTCTCGGCTTCATTCTCGGCGCAGCAGAATGAAATCTTGCCGGGCTGGCCCTGTGTGGCGCGGTCCATCTCGCCGGGCAGCGCAACGCCGATGTTTTGCAGAATCAGTCGGAGCGCGCGGCCCAGCGTGACATTGGCCCAGTTGCCCTGACCGAGACAGTTGGCGCCGCTGTTCATGTTGAGTTGCTGCGCGACAGGGCCGTTGACGATCAGCCACACCGCCACCGGATCGGTGGTGGTCTGCACACCCTGCAGATTGAACGGGCGCTCACAGACGGCGGCAGTGGCGGCGATCAACACCGGCAGGTGCGCCGGCTCGCAACCGGCCATGACTGCATTGATGGCGATGCGCTCGACAGTGGCGGCGCCAAAGCCGGGTGCTACGCGCGCGATGACTTCATCGGCTTTGCGTGCAGTGCCGCGCAACATGGCGATAACGCGTTCTTCAGTGGGCGGCACGACCGGCAGGCCGTCGCCCCAGCGCTTTTGCATGATGAAGCGGTTGATCGCTTCGAAGTTGTCGTCGACCTCGAACAGCGCGGCGCGTGCCGCGACGGCCGCGCGCACGCCGGATTTTTCGCCGGCATCACGGTTGGAGACCAGTGTCGCGATATCAGCGGCACATTGCGCGGCGAGTTCACGCACCTGCTCGCGCGAGCGCGCGCTGAACGGATGCGGCACCACGGCGATCGGCAGATCGGGATAACCGCAGGCGGCGGCCTGCGCGCGCCCGAGTTTGACGAACGCGCTCGAACAAACGGTCAGCGCCAGCGGGCCGCGCTTCGTAACTTCAGCATTGTCGTGGATACTCCACGACGTGCAGGCCCCTCAGTCGCCGGAGCCGGTGATGACAATGTCGCAGGTTTCGGCGACCTCGCGGATCATCGATTCATCGGCGGGGATCGAGGCGCCGCGTTTGCGCTGCGTGACGATGGCTTTCACGCCGTGTTTCTGCATGAACTCGGCGGCGAGGTCTTCGACGAGGAAATTGAAATTCGGTTTGGCGTTGTCGATAAAGCCGACAGTTTTGCCCTTGAGGCCGTCGAGCGTGCGTCGCGCGAGCTGCGGCAGGTCGCCGGCCGGCGCGGTCGGGTCAAAAATGCGGGTCGTGGCGGACATGCGGTTCTCCGGTGTGCGGCGTGCAAATCAAGAATGAACTTAATCGAAAACGCCGCAGCGGGCAACCAGCGCGGCCGTGGTGCGCGCCACGCTACAATAGGCGCACCGACTCATGGAGATTCTGCTTTGAGAAAATTGCTGTTCTTTGTATTCGTGATTGGGTGTGCCACCGTCAACGCCGCCGACTTCCCGCAACGCCCCGTGCGCATCGTCGTGCCCTCGACGCCGGGCGGCGCGCTCGACATTCTTTCGCGCCTGCTCGCGCAGAAGCTGCCGGAGCGCTGGGGCCATCCGCTGGTGATCGACAATCGCTCGGGTGCGGGCGGCATCATCGGCAGCGAGAGCGTTGCGAAGTCGGGCCCCGACGGCCACACGCTGCTGGTGGTGGCGCTGGGCTACGCGGCCAATCCATTCCTCTACGACAAACTGCCGTATCGCACGCCGCAGGATTTCGCGGCGATCACCGTGCTCGCCTCGCAACCCAATGTGCTGGTTGTGCATCCGTCGGTGGCGGCGAACAACCTGCGCGAACTCATCGTGCTCGCCAAGGCGAAGTCGGGCGGGCTTGCCTACGGCACCTCGGGCATCGGCACCAGCGGCCATCTGGCGATGGAATTGTTCAAGCGCATGGCCGGCGTAGACATGATCTCGGTGCCGTATAAAGGCGCCGGCGCATCGAACGCGGCGGTCGTCGCTGGACAGGTGCAGGTGCTCTCCACGGCGCTCGGGGCGGCGATGCCCTTCGTCAAATCAAACCGCCTGCGCGCGATTGCCGTGCTCGGCGCGAAACGCACGCCGGTTGCGCCGGACATTCCGACGGCGGTCGAATCGGGATTGAAGGACTACATCGTTGACGGCTGGTTCGCCGCGCTGGCACCGGCAAAAACGCCGGTGCGCATCGTCGAGCAACTGCAAAAGGATTTTGCTGCCGTTTACAAACAACCCGACATCGCAGCGCGCCTGTTCGACGGCGGCTTCGACGCCGGCATGATGACGCCGAAGGAAACCGCGGCCTTCATCGATGCCGAAATGCAGAAGTGGGGCAAGCTCATCAAGGAAGCGGGCATCAAGGGAGAGTAGCGGGATTACTGCGGCTCGACGCCCGCCTTCTTGGCCAGTTGCATCGCGGTTTTCAACTGCCGCGCCACATAGGCGTCCATCTCTTCCGGCGTGGTCGGGTTCGGTTCGGCGCCGAGCGCGCGGAGTTTTTCGATGATGTCGGGTTGGGCGAGGATTTTCACCACCTCGCGGTTGAGCTTGTTGATGACGGCGCGCGGTGTTTTTGCCGGTGCGAGCAGCCCGCCCCAGGAATCCCACTCGAAGCCGGTGATGCCCTGTTCGGCGATGGTCGGCAATTCCGGATAAAGCGATGAGCGTTTTTTTGACGACACGCCGAGCGCGCGCAGGCGGCCTTCCTTGATCAGCGACACCGAACTGGCGATCGGCGCCATCGTGAACTGCACGCGGCCGCTGATCACATCGGTGAGCGATTCGGGGATGCCCTTGAACGGAATGTGCACGACGTCGATGTTGGCGCTTTGCTTGAACATCTCACCGGCGAAATGCGTGCCGCTGCCGGAACCGGCTGACGAAAAATTGATCTGGCCGGGTTTCGCTTTGGCCAGCGCAATCAGGTCCTGCACCGATTTGAGGTTCAGCGACGGCGTTGCCGCCAGCACATAGGTAGCGTTGGCGGTCAGCGTGATACCGGCGAGGTCCTTGACCGTGTCGTAGGGCATCTTCGCGCGCACGGCGGGCGAGGTGACGTGGGCTGATGAAACCGAAAGCAGCGTGTGGCCGTCGGGGGTGGCATCGACCACGATCTGCGAACCGATGATGCCGCCGGCACCGGGCCGGTTATCGACCACCACCTGTTGGCGCAGCGCTTCGCCGAGTTTGGGCTGGATGAAGCGGGCGTAAATGTCCGGCTGGCCGCCCGGCGTGAAGCCGACGACGATGCGGATCGGGCGCGACGGAAAATTCGCCGCGGGGTCGGCTTTCTGCGCGAGTGCGGGCAGCGTGAGCGCGGCGGCGAGCGCGCCGGCAATGACAGTGATGGTTTGCATGCGGTTTTCCTCGGGTCGAAGTCCGGCATCAAACCCGAAAACCGCCGCTACTGCAAGCGCTACTGCGGCTGGATGCCCGATTTGCGCGCGATGTCGGCGACGATGACCAGCTGTTCGGCGATCATTTTGTCGAACTGCGCCGGCGTGCCCGGGTTGGGTTCGGCACCGAGCGAGGTCAGTCGCTGCTCGACATCGGGGAGGCGCAGCACGCGCGTAATTTCGCGGTTGAGCTTGTCGATGACGGCGCGCGGCGTTTTTGCCGGCGCCAGCAGGCCCGCCCACGAATCCCATTTGAATCCCGCCAGTCCGGCCTCCGCGATGGTCGGAATGTCCGGGTGCACACGGACGCGTTTTTCCGCCGATACGCCGAGCGCCAGCAGACGGCCTTCCTTGACCAGCGTGATCGCGCTGGCCAGCGGCGCCATGAAGAACTGCACGCGATTGGCCATGGTATCGGTGAGCGCTTCCGGCACGCCTTTGTACGGCACGTGCACGACGTCGATGCCGGCGGCGTTCTTGAAAATTTCCGCGGCGAAATGGGTGCCGCTGCCGGTGCTGCCGGACGAGAAATTGATCTGCCCGGGTTTTGATTTCGCCAGGGCGATGAGGTCCTTGACCGATTTGACGCCGAGCGCGGGCGGCACCACCAGCAGGTAGCAGGCGCTGGCGGTGGTCATGATGCCGGCGAAATCCCTGGCGGTGTCATAGGGCATGCGCGCGTGCACCGCGGGCGCCACCACGTGTGCCGCCGATACGCTGAGCAGCGTGTAGCCGTCGGGATTCGACTCGGCGACGATGCGCGCGCCGGCCACCCCGCCGGCGCCCGGGCGGTTGTCGACCACCACCTGCTGTTTCAATGTTTCGCCGAGTTTGGCGCCGATCAGCCGCGCCGTGATATCGGGCATGCCGCCCGGCGTGAAGCCGATCACGATGCGGATCGGTCGGGCCGGAAAACGCGATTCGTCGGTTTCGGCTGCGGCGGCCGGCAGCGCGATGGCAAGGGTAGTGGCGATGATGGTTTTCATGCGCGTGGTCTCCCTGATACCCCGTTAATGGAGGTGTTGCCCCGGCCTTATTCGCGGATGCCGGCGTCCTTGATGACCTTGCCCAGACGTGCCATTTCCGATTTGATCACCGCGGTGAATTCGTCGGCGGTGCTGGCGACGACTTCGACGCCGGCGTTCACGAACAGTTCCTTGACCTCGGGCTTGTTGATGCCGCGCGCGATTTCCTGCTGCAGGAGGTTGATGATGGCCGGCGGCGTTTTCGCCGGCGCGAACATGCCGATGATCGACAGCGCTTCGTAGCCGGGCACGGTGGCGGCCACCGTCGGCAGATCGGGCACCAGCGACGAGCGTTTGGAGGTCGCAACGGCAACTGCGCGCAACCGCCCGGTCTTCATGTGCATGGCCACTGAACCGAGGCCCGAGAACATCAGGTGCGCTTCACCGGCCACCAGCGCCACTACCGAGGGGCCGGTGCCTTTATAGGGAATGCGCACCATGTCCGTGCCGGTCATGGCTTTGAATAATTCGGTGGCCAGATGCGGCGAGGCGCCGATGGTGCCGGCCGCGTAATTGAGCTGGCCCGGTTTGGCCTTGGCCAGCGCGATGAGGTCTTTCACCGAACGCACCGGCACCGACGGATGCACGACGACGATGATCGGTGAAATGATGGCGAGCGTAACCGGTGCCAGATCGCGCAGCGGATCGTAGCCGACGTTGTCGCGCAGAAAGGGCAGCAGCCACACCGTGTTGCCGTAGAACATCAGCGTATAGCCGTCGGCCGGTTGCTTGGTGGTGTATTCGACCGCCAGTCCGCCGCGGTTCTCGACGATCACCTGCTGGCCGAGGCCCTTGGTCATTTCCTGCGCGATCAGCCGCGCACCCCAGTCGTTGGTGCTGCCCGGCGATGCAGTAACGATGCGAATCAGCTTCGACGGAAAATTCTGCGCGGCGGCCGGCGCAACGACCAGCGCCGCAGCGAGCAGGAGCAGGCGGGCGGCGCTCATTCGCGGATCCCCGATTCGCGGATGACCTTGCCCATGCGCGCAGTTTCGTTTTTGACGAAGGCGGCGAATTCATCGGGCGTGGTGCCGTTGGCATCGACGCCGGCCTTGAACAGCAGTTCTTTGGTTTCGGGTTTGTGCACGGCGCGCGCGATCTCCTGTTGCAGGCGGTTGACGATGGCGACCGGCGTTTTTGCCGGCAGCAGAATGCCGAGCACGGAGGTCGATTCATAGCCCGGCAGCACCGTGGCGATCGGCGCGAGGTCGGGCGCCAGTGCCGAGGGCTTCGCGCTGGTGATGCCCAGCGCGCGCAGTTTGCCGTTGGCGATGTGCGGCGCCACCGAGCCGAGGCCGGCGATCATCAGATGCACTTCGCCGCCGAGCAGCGCGATCACCGACGGCCCGGTGCCCTTGTAGCCGATGCGGACGATGTTGGTGCGCGCCATCGCATTGAAGAGTTCGCTCGCCAGATGCGGCGCGGCGCCGATGGTGCCGGCGGCGTAATTCAGTTCACCCGGCCGCGCTTTGGCCAGCGCGATCAGCTCGCGTGTGGATTTCACCGGCAGCGAGGGATGCACGACGAGGATGTTCGGCGAGCTCATCGCCAGCGAAACGGGAATGAAATCGCGCGCGATGTCCCAGTTGACGCTGTCGCGCAGAAACTGCGTCAGCCACGCCGCGCTGCCGTAACCGAGTATGGTGTGGCCGTCGGGCGGCGCCTTGGCGACGTATTCCATGCTCAGCCCGCCGCGGTTCTCGACGATCACCTGCTGGCCCATGCTCGCTGTGAGTTCCTGGGCGAGCACGCGCGAGCCCCAGTCGTTGGCGCTGCCGGTGGCGGCGGTGACGATGCGCATGAGTTTCGATGGATAGGCGGCGGTCTGCGCCCACGACATGCGGATGCCGGGCAGCAGCCATGCGCATGCGATGGCAATGACGATGGCGATCGATCGATGAAACTTCGGCATGACTCCTCGCAGCAGATTGATTGCAGCCGCTGGTCATGCAGTTGCGCATGCCGTCGGTCTTGGTTGAGTGCGAAACTAACGCAGCATGGCGGAATTGGCAAGCAGGCGCGCCGTGCCGTTGCGGCGCGCAATGTTATGAATTAGCATCAGGCGCAAATTTCAGGGCGTAACTCAGGGCGTAACTCAGGGCGTAATGATGGACCGCGCAATATTCGCGAGCTGGTACGACGTGCCCGCAGAGCATGCGGCTGAATATCTGGCGTGGCTGCATGAGCGGCATCTGCCGGCAATGCTCGGGCGCACGGATTATCTGTGGGGCGCGCATTACCGCGCCGTCGACAAGAAGCAGCGTCCGGGCACGCCGCGCGAGAACGCGCTGGTTCGCGCCGGCGATCCCGCAGTGCCTGCCGGCGGGCGCTATGTGCTGATCATCGGTGCACGCGATGCCAACGTGTTCGGCGAGCCGGACTGGCGCAAGCTCGATGCCGCATTGCCCGAACAGGACCGCCGCATGCTGGCGATGCGGCAGGGCGAATACATCAACATCATGGTCGAGGCGGCGCGTGTCGAGGGGCCGGCAGCGAAGGATTACGCACAGGGCATGCAGCCCGCGCCCTGCATACAGTTCGGCAATTTCAACAGCGACTGGCAGAACGAACAGGACATGCTGGCCTGGTACGCGGGCTGGCGCATGCCGGCGATGCGCACATGTCCGGGGGTCATCCGTGTGCGCCGCCTGTGCTCGATTGCGGGCTGGGCCAAACACGGCGTGTTCTACGAATTTGAAACGCTGGCACAGCGCAACGAATTTTTTCTCGGGCATGAAGATGCCGATC
>CAZVDN010000150.1:0-8499 GCA_964625665.1 uncultured Streptomyces sp.
GAGCATGGCCCAACCCATCCACGCCAGCACGCGTGCTGCACTGCCGAGCTGATCGGCGATCCAGCCGGCGATCATGCGGCCGATCGCATTGGCGATCTGCACCGTCATCAGCACGGTGCCGGCAGCGATCAGGCTCATCTCCAGTGCCTGCACGCAGGCGACGACGGTGAACGCCGACACGCAGAACTGCGCCCAGCAGAATGAAAATCCGGCGAGCGACAGGCGGCGCAGCCGGCGGTCATGCCAGTTCGACATGAACCCGGCGAAGGGATTGCCGGCCAATGCCTGTGCGGCCGGGTCGCGATCGTCATCCCAGCGTTTGCGGCCGACCTGCATCAGTGCGATGGCCGCGACGATCAGCAGGAAGGCCGACGCGAAGGCCCAGCGCCAGCCGAAATTGACGGCGACTACCGGTGCGCCAAGTGCCGCGACCATGCCGCCCAGCGGAATGCTGGTCTGGTGCACCGAGAAGACGAAGTTGCGCCGTGCCGGCGGCGCAAAGCGGATCAGCAGCGCGGAGGCCGACGGCGCGAGCAGGCCGAAGCCGAGGCCGATCACCAAAGAGCCCGGCAGCAGAAAACCAATCGAGGGCATCAGCATCAGCAACACGCCGACGGCCACCATGCCGTGGCCGATCTGGTTGGCGCGGCAGGCGCCGAGTTTCCGGCTGAGATTGCCGACTGTCACCAGCGAAATCAGCAGCCCGACGCTGACGATGCTGATCTGGTAACCGACCAGCGAGGGATCGACGCCGTATTCGCGCGCCACCAGCGGCGCCACCGCAGGCAGCACCATCATCGCCATCGCGGCCATCGAATGGCTGAAGGTCAGGGCGACGACAAGGAAGGCGAGCGAGACTTCGCCGGCGCGAATCGCGGATGTTTTCATGATGCCGACTTTAACAGAGGCGGCGCTGCGGACGCCGCCTGCGCTTGCGCTACAATCGCCGCTCGGGCCGGAAGCGTCCGGCACAAAAATACATGTTCACGAGGAGACCGCTTTGAGCGCTGCCGCAGGCAAGAACCCGCAACACTTCCAGTATTTCCCCGGAGACTACCGCTGGTCGGCTGAAATGCTCGTGGTCTTGAGCACGGCGAATTACGGCGGCGCTGACCTCTCCGAAGTTGATCGCGTCGGCCGCAAGCTTAAAGACAAGGTCGGCGACGACGAGGCCTGGTTCGAGGAATGGTGCAAGGCCGCCGACATCCTGCGCGGCCGCGCCGAGAAGGCAGCGGCAAACAAACACGTGCTGACCGCGGCGTCGAATTATCTGCGTGCCTGTTTCTAGCATCAGATCGGCGACCACTCGCGCCAGCCGAAAGACCAGTTGGCACTCGACGTCTACAAGCAGTCGCTCGACTGCTTTGCGAATTTCGCCAAGTACAGCGACCGTCCGCGCATCGAACGCGTCGAACTGCCTTTCAAGGGCGGCGCCTTCCCGGCTTATTTCGTGCACGCGGAAAACACCACCGAGAAGCGCAATCCGGCGGTGGTGCGCTTCGGCGGTTTCGACACGCAAAAGGAAATCCAGTATCTGCGCGGCATTCCCGATCTGACGCGGCGCGGCTTCTCCTGCCTGCTGGTGGACGGCCCGGGGCAGGGCGAGTCGATCCGTTTCCGCGGCCATCATCTGCGCCACGATTTCGAAGTCGCCGGCAGCGCCGCGCTCGATTACCTTGAAACGCGCAGCGACATCGACATGAACCGCGTCGGCATCCAGGCGATGAGCCTCGGCGGTTACTATGCGCCGCGCTGTGCGGCGATGGACCCGCGCTACAAGGCCTGCATTGCTTGGGGCGCGATCTGGGATTATCACCACACCTGGGTGAAACGTCTTGAGAAGATCAAGGAAGCTGCATTGCCGGTGCCGGCCGACCATCTGCTGTGGGCCTGCGGTGTCGAGACCTATGATGAAGCGCTGGTGAAGCTCGAAGGTTTCCGCCTCGAAGGCGTGGCGCAGAAAGTGCAATGTCCCTTCCTGTTGATGCACGGCGAAAAGGACGCGCAGGTCTCGGTGCCCGAAGCCGAAATGCTGATGGAGAAAATCGGCTCGAAGGACAAGACGCTGCGCATTTTCACCGAGGCCGAAGGCGGCGCACAGCACTGCCAGCGCGATTACCTGACACTGGCCTGCGATGTGGCCGGCGACTGGCTGGAAGAGAAACTGAAGTGGCGTAAGTAACGATGATGGACCGCATCGCGCCGGCCACCCCTGAGCACTTCGACCAGATCTCCGATCACATGGAGCGCTGGAAGAAGAGCAAGGGGTATCCGCCCAACACCTGGTACACGATGGCACGCAAGCCCGCCGTGTTCCGCGCCTATCGCGATCTGCACGGCGCGGTGATGATGGGCGGCGGCGAAGTGCCGCAGGGCCTGAAGTTCATGCTGGCGGCGGTGACCAGCACGGCGACCGGCGACAGTTACTGCGCCGCGCACAACGCCGAGAACGCGCACCACATCGCCGGTGTGCCGCTGGAGAAAATCCGCGCGCTGGCGAATTTCCGCAGTGACGCGCAGTTCACGCCGGCCGAACGCGCCGCGCTCGAACTCGGGGACGCCGCAGGCGCGCATCCGCCGCGTGTCGGCGACGCGCATTTTGCGGAACTGCAGAAGTATTTTTCCGACGACGCGATGGTGGAACTCGTCGCGGTGATATCGCTGCTGGGCTGGCTTAATCGCTGGGCGCAGACGGTCGCGCCGCAGATCGAGCCAGCTGCGCTGGCGTTTGCACAGGCGCATCTGACGCCGTCGGGGTGGAAACCGCCGGCGTGACTGCGGGCTCCGGCGCACTGGCGGATTTTTTCGGCGGCTGATGATTGAAATTGTCGATGCCGACTTTAGCGACCCAGGCCACTGCAATCGACCAGGCGACCGCCAGACCGACCGCAAGAAGTTCGTGCGCAATCCCGGTCACCGTTGAAACCAGGATTGCACCGACCACCGGGGCGCCGACCCGATAACCGATTTCCGCCGCCCAATGCAGTTGCCAGAAATGCAGCGGTGTTCCGGCATGCACGGTGATTGGCCAGTAGGCCGCCTGCAGCGTGAAAAACGCCACCGCCAGGGCAACGGCAATGACGGCGGGATGCCGCATTTCAGTACGAGGTCAATCCGCCGTCGAGCATCAGCGTCTGCCCGGTGATGTAAGACCCCGCCGGGCTGGCGAGATACACCGCCGCATCGGCGATTTCTTCCGGCATGCAGGTGCGTTTCAGCGGCACGCGGTCGATCATCTTGTCCAGATAACCGGGATGCGCGTCGGCGTATTCCTTGCGCGTCGCCGTCAGCACCGTGCCCGGTGCGATGGTGTTGACGCGGATGCCGTGCTCGGCCCATTCAATCGCCAGCATGCGCGCCATGTGCATGACGGCGGCTTTCGAAATGCCATAGGTCGAGCGCAGCGGAAAGCCGAGCACGCCGTGCGTCGAGGTGATGCTGATGATGGTGCCCGGACGTTTTGCGGCAATCAGGTGCCGCCCCATCTGCTGGCACATGAAGAAAGTGCCGGTGAGATTGGTGTTCATGATGCCGGCCCAGTCGTCACGCGTGACGTCCACCGCCATGCGCGGCATGGTGATCGCGGCGTTGTTGACCAGCACATCGAGCTGGCCCAGCGTATCGACCGCTTCCTTGAAGCCGGCTTCGATGCTGGCCTGCTCGGTGACGTTGAGGCTGATCGTCGCCACGCGCGCGCCGGCCGCTTTTGCCGCGGCGGCGGAGTCGGCCAGTTTCTTTTTGTCCGTCGACGAAATCGCCAGGTCGTAACCGGCGCGGGCGAAGGCCAGCGCGATCGCCGCGCCGATGCCCTGCGCGGCACCAGTGATGAATACAGAAGGGCGCGGGTTTGCCATATCGGTTACTTGATCGCCTGCGGATTGATCGGCGAGCCCACCGCGCCGGTGACCTGAAGCGGCGGCGCGAAGAACATGAACTCGTAAACCTTGTCTTTTGCGCAGTCATCGGCGAGATCGCGCAGATAGAAGATTTCGCCCATGGTGATGCCGATCATCGGGATCACCACCCAGTGCCAGGGCTGGCTCGCGTCCTTGGTTTCGTTCGGGCGCACTTCGCAGCCCCAGGTGTCGGTGCAGATCGCGGCGATTTCCTTCTTGTGGATCCACTCGGCCGTTTCGAAGGCGAGGCCAGGCGCATCGCCGCCGGCGTAACCGCCCCAGTCGCCCGCATCGAGGCGCTGCTCCATCTGGCCGGTGCGCACGATGACGAAGTCGCCGCGCTTGATTTCAACGCCCTGCGCCTTGGCGCAGGCGTCGAGGTCTTCGTTGGTGATCGCGGTGCCGTCTTCGAGGTAGGGCTTGCCGACATGGCGCGCGACGTCGAGCAGCACGCCGCGGCCGATCATGCGGTCCTTGACCTTGTCGATGCCGTTTTTCTGTGCGCCGTTCGAATCGACGAGGCGCGCGTCGTAGCCGTTCCACATTTTGTCGTCGTAGAAAATATGGCCCAGCGCATCCCACTGCGTGCCGCACTGCAACGGCAGGGAGACCATGTCGTCGGCGTAACGCAGGCCGCCCTTGTCCTGATTGCCGGCGACGGCGTCGGTGCCGGTGGCCAGCATGGTGTGGATCGGATTGAAGCGATTGCCCCACAGCCCTTTCTGCGGGCCGAACTTGTCGTAATTAAGACCCAGCGAAAACGCCTTGCCGCGCTTGATCAGCTTGCCGGCATTGATGATGTCCTGCGGCGTGACGTAATTGAGCGTGCCGGCTTCGTCATTCGGGCCCCACTTGCCCCAGTTCTTGCACTTCTCGGCGGTGGCGCGCAGGTGCTTGATGTCGAACATCTTGGCGTCGTAACGGCGTGGCATGGTATTTCCTCCTCGGTTTATCCAGATATTTGCTTGCAGTTTATAGCGTTTTTAGCAGGAAAAAATTCAAAGTTCTAAGCAAGACGAGGCGCGAACAAAAAATGTTGACGAAGCATATGGGAAATATGTGAGGAAACATTTTTTGTGAGCAACGAAGTATTGCGACGAAATTTGGATTTTTTTAACGGGCGGTCCAGCCGCCGTCGATGATGAGTGAGGTGCCGGTCATGAGTGATGCTGCCGGGGATGCCGCAAACAGCACTGCGCCGACCACTTCATCAAGCTGGCCGAGACGGCCGAGCGGTATGCGGTCGTGCACCCATTTGCTGAAATCACCCTTGGCGAACATTGGCGCGGTCATCGGCGTTTCGACAAAGGTCGGCGCCACCGAATTGACGCGGATGTTATTGGGTGCCAATTCGACGCCGAGCGCCTTGGTCAGGCCCTCGATGGCGTGTTTGGTCATGCAGTAGACGGTGCGGTTTTCAGCGCCGACATGGCCCATCTGCGAGGTGATGTTGACGATGGCGCCGCCGCGCGCCTTGCGGTCGGCGGCCTCGAGCATTTTTTTCGTCGCCGCCTGCGCGACGATGAACATGCTGCGCACATTGAGATTCATCACGCGGTCCAAACGCTCTTCGGTCACGTTGACGAAGGGCTCGGGCAGATTCATGCCGGCGTTGTTGACCAGGATGTCGAGCGACGGGATCGCAGCCACCATTTTGTTGATGGCGGCGGCGTCGGTGACGTCGCAGGGCGCGGCGTGCGCGCGGCCGCCGGCGGCCTTGATTTCGCCGGCCAGCGATTCGAGTTCGGACGCCGTGCGCGAGGTCAACCAGACTTCGGCACCGGCCTGCGCAAAGGCGATCGCCACGCTGCGTCCGATGCCGCGACCGGCGCCGGTGATCAGCGCGACGCGGCCGTCGAGGCGAAAACGCTCAGATATATCGCCGGCGTTGTTAGTCATGGGCAATTATTTCTTCGCACCCAGCCCGACATTCTGTCCACCGTAACGGCGCAGCCGCAGATCGGCCTGTTCCTTATGGCCCCAGAAGCGCTCAATCGCACACAGGCGGGAGCAGTATTCACCGACCTTGACGCTCGCCTCGGGCGTGACTTCCTGATAGGTGCAGGTCTTGATGAATTTGCCGACCCACAGGCCGCCGGTGTAACGCGCAGCACCGAGTGTCGGCAGTGTGTGATTGGTGCCGATCACCTTGTCGCCGTACGAGACGTTGGTCTCCGGGCCGAGGAAGAGGGCGCCGAAGTTTTTCATGTGCTGCAGGAAGTAACGCGGTTCTTTGGTCAGCACTTCGACGTGTTCAGCGGCGAGTTTGTCGGCTTCAATGACGGCTTCTTCGAGCGAATCGACAAGAATGATTTCGCCGTAATCGCGCCAGGCCACGCTGGCGACATCGGCGGTCGGCAGCACTTTCAGCTGGCGCTGGATTTCGGCATCGAGGCCGTCGGCGATTTTTTTCGAGGTGGTGATGCAGATGGCCGGGCTGTTCGGGCCGTGTTCGGCCTGCCCCAACAGATCGGTGGCGATGATTTCAACGTCCGAAGTTTCGTCGGCAATGACGAGAATTTCGGTGGGACCGGCAAAGAGGTCGATGCCGACGCGGCCGAAGAGCTGCCGCTTGGCTTCGGCGACATAGGCGTTACCCGGGCCGCACAGCATGTCGACCGGCGCAATGGTTTCGGTGCCCAGCGCCATGGCGGCAATCGCCTGCACGCCGCCCAGCACATAGATTTCATCAGCGCCCGCCAGCACCATTGCGGCGATGGTTTCAGCATGCGGCTCGCCCTGGTTCGGCGGCGTGCAGGCGATGACGCGCCGCACACCTGCGGTGCGCGCGGTGACGATGCTCATGTGCGCCGAGGCCACCATCGGGTAGCGGCCGCCGGGCACGTAACAGCCGACGCTGTCGACCGGAATGTTTTTGTGGCCGAGCTTCACGCCGGGCAGGGTCTCGACTTCGATGTCCTTGATCGCGGCGCGCTGGTGCTGGGCGAAATTGCGGATCTGCGCCTGCGCGAATTTGATGTCGGCGATGGTTTCGGGCTTGACCTTCGCCATGATCGCTTCGATATCCGACGGCGAGAGTTTGAACGAGGCCGGCGACCATTTGTCGAACTGCGTCGAGAGTTCACGCACTGCGGCGTCGCCGCGCGTTTTGACGTCGCTCATGATGCCTTCGACGGTCGAGCGCACCTTGGCGTCGATGGCGTCGGTGACAGTCTGGTCGAGGCGTTTTTTCAGATAGGTGGCCATGGGTCTTTCACTTATGCGGTTGGCGGTGAAGGTGCGCCGGTGCGGCGCCGTGGAACGCAAAGTTTAAGGCGTTTGCCACGGGGCGGCAATCGAAGCGGACGCAAAAAACAAAAGGGGCGCCGTGGCGCCCCTTGTTGTCCTTGCGGCTGCGCTCAGGCGCCGTTGTTGACGATGCCCAGTGCCTTGCGCATGGCTTCGATCGATTGCAGCGCGCTGCGCTTGAGCCATTTTTTGCGCTGGCCGATCGGCGTGTTGTTGACCTCCGGGTTGACCTTCAGTGCGACGAACACCGGGCCGGGTTTCGACAGGATGCGCTCGACGTTGTTTTCGAAGGTTTCGAGGTTGTCGAACGCATAGGCGTCGGGATAACCGGCGCCTTTCGCCAGCGCATCGTATTTGACGGCCTTCGCGTTCGGCACCGGCTGGCCGCCGGTGGTGGCATAACACTCGTTGTCGAGCATGAAGTGATAGAAGTTGGCCGGTTTCTGTTCGGCGATGGTGGCGAGCACGCCCATGCCCATCATGATGTCGCCTTCGGAATCGAACAGCACGACGCGGCGGTGCGGCAGCGCCATCGCCAGCCCCATCGCAAACGAGGCGTGGCCGCCCATCGCCGGATCGCCGAGCGGCACATCGAGGTCGGGATTGCCGCTGATGTTGACCCAGTGGCGTCCGCCGCGGCCGGGCACGACGATGGCATCACCGCGATGGCGGTTGAAAATTTTCAGCATTTCTGCGGTATCGATCATTTATGTTCTCCGCGTTACGGTTTCGTCGTGAAGCCGTGATATTCGTCGCCGACCAGTACCGCGACGGGGCGTTGCGTGCGTTTGGCTTCCTCGAAGGCGACCGAAATGCGGTCGGCATCGGCATCGCTTTCCACGAGGTAGTAGTTGATGCCGAAGGCGTTGAGAAAACGCTCGGTGTAAGTCGCGGCGGTATCGGTGTTGACGCCGTGGCGCGTGTAGCCGCGGTAACCGACCATCATCACCACCGGGATCTTCAGGCCGAGGCCCCAGCCGCGCATCGAGTCGCCCGATTCCATCATGCCGGTGTTCTGGATCAGGATCACCGGCGTTTTGCCGCCGGCGTAGAGCCCGGCGGCTGTCGAGAAGGCGAGGCCCTCGCGGCTGACGGCCACCAGCGTCAGCGACGGCTCTTTCTGCATCAATACGTACAGAAAGTTGGTTTCGCTGTCGGGCAGCCAGACGACGTGGGTGACGCCATGTTTCTTGAATTCGGCGACGAAGGTTTCGGGGGACAGATGATTGCTGGATAGTTCAGCCATGGGTTGCGCTCCGCGGAAGATCTGTGAATTCTAGCAGAGGCGCGGATTGCCGAAGGCGGGCACGCGCTCTAAACTCGATTCCGCCCGCGCCGCCGTCGCCTAACCACT
>CAZVDN010000151.1:0-8469 GCA_964625665.1 uncultured Streptomyces sp.
CGGCGGCGAACACGACCGCGACTGCGGCCATCGCCAGATTTTGCCGCATGGCGGTTAGCGCAACACCGAATCCAGGATCGCGGCAAAGCGGTCGGCCGGCTGGAACCCGACCACGCGCAGCCCTTTGATTTCTTCGCCGCGGCGGTCGAAAAACACGATGCCCGGCGGGCCGAACAGATCAAAGCGTTTGAGCAACGCCTTGTGTTCCTCGGAATTCGCCGTGACATCGGCCTGCAGGGTGACCATGTCGTCGAGCCGCGCCTTTACCGAACTGGCGCTGAAGGTATCGCGCTCCATTTCCTTGCAGGACACACACCAGTCGGCATAGAAATCCAGCATGACCGGTTTGCCCGCCGAGGCGCGCACCGCCTTGTCGAGTTCTGCCAGATTGCTCACCCGCTGGAAATGCACCGCCGGCCCGGTTGCGGCGGCGGCGCCGCGCAGGCCGCTGAGCGGCTGCAGCACATCGCGCCCGGCGGACAACGCGCCGATGATCAGGGCAATCCCGGTGATCAGCGCGATGATGCCGACGCCCTTGAAGAGCCGGCGGTAGCCGGGCACGTTGGGCGGCAGGGGATCGAGGGCATGGAGGTAAACCGCGAACATGATGAGCAGCACCGCCCACGCGAGGAAATGCGCCATCGGCGGCAACAGCGGCGAAATCAGGAAAATCGCCACGCCGAGCAGGACCACGCCGAAAAACCGCTTGACCGTGTCCATCCACGGCCCGGCCTTGGGCAGCAAGGTGCCGGCCGAAGCACCGACCACCAGCAGGGGAACGCCCATGCCCATCGCCAGCGCAAACAGGGCCGCGCCGCCAAGAACGGTGTCGCCGGATTTGCTGATATAGAGCAGCGCGCCGGCCAGCGGCGCCGCCACGCAGGGCCCGACGATCAGCGCCGACAGAATGCCCATGCCGAACACGCTGGCAAAATGTCCGCCGTGCAGCTTGTTGCTCGTCACCGTGAGCTTGCTTTGCAGGGCGCTCGGCAACTGCAGCTCATAGAACCCGAACATCGACATCGCCAGCACGACAAACAATGCAGCGAACCCGCCGAGCACCCAGGGCGTCTGCAATGCGGACGACAACATCGTGCCCAGCAGCCCGGCTGCCACACCGGCCAATGCATATGTGATTGCCATGCCGAGCACATAGGCCAGCGAAAGGGCGAAGCCGCGCGCATGCGTGAGATGTTCGCCGTGCGGCACCAGGATGCCGGAGAGAATCGGAATCATCGGAAACACGCAGGGCGTGAGCGCAAGCAGCAAGCCGAAACCAAAAAAACTCGCCACCAGCGCGAGGAAGCTGCCCTTGAACAAATCCGCGATCAGGGCATCTTCCGATTTGGCCGCCGGCGCTGCAGCGGACGGCGTGGGACTGACGAATTCGGCGATGCCCGCGGCCGGACCGCCTGCCGAAAACCCGGTTTTCAGGTTGGCGCGCTGTTCCTGTGGCGGATAACACACGCCGATGTCGGCGCAGCCCTGCGACACGGCCTTCAGCATGAAACCGTTTGCCGCCTCGGGTCCGCCGACCGGCAGCACGAACACCTGCTTGCCGCGATAGATCTGCACGTTGCCGAAAAACTCGTCCTTCTTGACCTGGCCCGCGGGCAATTGCGAGGCATCGACCGTGACCGAGGCCGGATCGGCGCTGAATTTGAATTTTTCGCGGTACATGTAATAGCCGGGCGCGATTTCATAACGCACCTCGACCTTGCCCGGTTCGAGCAGGCGCGCCGAAAAGCGGAAGGCCTTTTCCGGCTCGAGCAAGTCGGGCTCCTGGCCGCGCGCGACAAGGGCCAGCAAAAACAGGACGACGGTCAGCAGAGTGCGTATGAACATGGGATCATCAACCTGTCTCAACAGCGGATTGTGTCTCGACCCAATCGAGATACGCGGGCAAACCGCGCTCGACGGGCAGGGCAATGATTTCGGGCAATTCGTACGGATGCAGGCCGCGGATTGCCGCTTCGACGGCAGCGTATTGTTCGGTGCGCGTCTTGATCAGCAGCGGCACTTCGGCGGCGGATTCAACCGCGCCCTTCCAGCGGTAGACCGAGGTGCATTCGGCCAGCACGTTGACGCAGGCGGCGAGCTGCCGCTCGATCAGCGCATGGGCAATCGTCTGCGCAACCGCGCGGTCGGGCGTGTTCGTCACGACAAGCAGCACGGCCATCGCTAAAGGTTCGCCACACCGGCGCTGCCGGCCACAACGCCGTCGCCGACCGTCGGATACCGCAGCTTCAGCCGCAGTTCGCGCTTGATGCGATGGTTCGACAGGCGCCGCGATTCGCCCATGAAAGACAGCAGGGCCGGCGCGATGCGCTGCGCCGCTTCGGCACGCGAAACGCGCGGCGGCCGCGGCAGGCCGAAACGGTCGGCAACGAGATCGAAGTAATCGCCCATCTTGAGCACGCTGTCGTCAGTGGCGTTGTAGAGGCGCCCGGGCGCGCCGAACGAAAGCGCCGCCACCGTCATGCGCGCCAGATCGTCGGCATGCACATGATTGGTGTAGGCATCTTCGTCGGCCCGCAGTGCCGGCGTGCCCTCGCGCAGGCGCTGCGACGGCAGGCGCTCGGCCGAATAAATGCCGGGCGCGCGCAGCACGCTGATGCGCACGCCGCTGCGCCGCCCCCAGTCGCGCAGGCGCTGTTCGGCATCGACGCGGCGCTGCGCGCGCGCCGTCTGCGGGTGCAGCGGATGCGTCTCGTCAATCCATGCGCCGGCGCAGTCGCCGTAGACGCCCGTCGTACTGATGTAGACGAAGTGCTGTGGTAGACTTTTTGTTCTGGCCAGTGCCGCAATCAGATGCGCGGTGCGCGTGTCGCGCGGGCCGCGGCCGGGCGGCGGTGCGCAATGCAGAACATCGTGTGCAATACCGGCCAGGCCGTGCAGGGTGGCCGGCGCGTCGAGATCGCCGACGATCGGCACCAGACCGAGCGCGCGCAGTGCCGCAACCCGCGCCCGGCTGTGGGTCAGCGCGTGAATGATGCGGCAGCGGGAACGCAGGAGCGGCACGGCGCGCTGCGCAACGTCACCGCAACCGATAATCAGTAGTCGCCGCATAGCCGCAAATTGTAACCGAAAGCACCGAAACCCCGCCGCCCATGCAAACACCGAACCAAGTCACCCTCAAACCGAGCGATCACGCCTTCACGGTCAAATCCGGAGAAACCATACTCGACGCCGCGCTGCGCGAAGGCTTCGTCATTTCCTATGGCTGCCGCAACGGCGCCTGCGGCACCTGCAAAGGCAAAGTGCTTTCAGGCGCTGTGGATTACGGCAATCATCAGGCCAGCGCGCTGTCGGACAGCGAAAAGCGCCAGGGGTTCGCGCTGTTCTGCCAGGCGCGCCCGCTGGGCGACGTCGTCATCGAATGCCGCGAGGTCGGCGCGACGCGCGACATCCAGATCCGCACGCTGCCGGCGCGCGTGCAGAAAATGCAGAAGCTCGCCCCGGACATCATGCTGGTTGAACTGAAGCTGCCGGCCTCCGAGCGCCTGCAGTTTCTCGCCGGCCAGTACATCGACATTCTGCTCAAGGACGGCAGCCGCCGCAGTTTTTCGATGGCCAACGCGCCGCACGACGACGCGGTCCTGCAACTGCACATGCGCAACTACGGCGGTCCGTTCTCGACGCATGTTTTTTCGAAAATGAAGGAACGCGACATCCTGCGTTTCGAAGGGCCGCTTGGCACATTCTATCTGCGCGAGACCAGCGAAAAGCCGGCGATCCTGCTCGCCAGCGGCACCGGTTTCGCGCCCGTCAAGGCGCTGCTCGAACACGCTTTTCACGTGCACAGCGCGCGGCCGCTGATTCTCTATTGGGGTGCGCGCACGCGCGCCGATCTCTACATGAACGAACTGGTCGAACGCTGGACACGCGAGCACAACAATTTCAAATATGTGCCGGTCCTCTCCGAGCCGCGCGCCTCCGACAACTGGAGCGGCCGCACCGGCCTCGTGCACGAAGCCGTGATGAAAGACATCGCCGACATGAGCGGCTGCCAGGTCTACGCCTGCGGCGTGCCGGTGATGGTGGAATCGGCGCGCCGCGATTTCATCGCCCGCTGCGGCCTGCCGGAAACGGAATTCTTCTCCGACGCCTTTACGCCGGCCACCCCGTCGCCCTGAGCGCGCGCGGCGCGCTGACAGCGGCTACAGCGGCGTGCGCCGGCGTCCGCCGGTGAGCTGCTTCAACTGGGCCACCGCCAGATCAAGGCTTTCGCGATAGTGGCGGCGCGCCGCGTCGGCATGCCCGAGGCCGTCATGAAGCTCGGCCAGCGCGAGGTGCGCCGACCAGCTCGGCTCGACGGCGACGCTGGCATCGAGATAACTCTGCGCCTTGCCCCACAATTCCTGCTCGGCGCAGAGGCGGCCGAGCGTCAGCAGCAACATGCTGTCGCGCGGATTGGTCTTCAGCCACTTTTCGGCACGCTCGATGCGCCGCACGGTCGCCGCACCGGCACATTCGGCATACCAGCCGACCAGTTCCGAATCCCATTCGTGATCGAGCGCGGCCTCGATGATCTGGCAGGCCTGCTCGCCGCCACCGAGGGCCGTGAAACACTGCGCCGCCGCCGCCGCGACCTTGGGATCGCGCTTCTGCTCGGCGGGAATTTTCTGCCAGTATTCCTCGAGTGAAAAACGGTCAAGCGCGCGGCGCTTGAGAATTTCAATCTGAGCGTAGCGGCGCAATTGCGCGGCCTGCACCGCGTCGAACACGCCGCGCCGCGTCAACTGGTCGATCAGCGGCAGCGTCGGCTCCCAGTTCTTCGCCTGCTGCTGCGCGCGCAATTCAAGACGCAGACCGGCCGTGTGTTTTTCCGGCAGCGCTTTGAGCGCCAGCAGCGCTTCCTGGAACCGCCGCTGTTCGAGCAGCAGTTCGGCCTCGGCGATCACGCGCATGGCGAGGTCGCCGGGCGCGCGTTCGCCGGCGCGCGCCAGGTATTCATCGCGCTGCTCGTAACGGCGCAACTCGTGGGCCGCGCGTGCTGCCAACACCGCGCCCAGGGCCGGCATTTCATCCGATTCGATGACGGCCGCCGCGGCCTTTTCGGCTCGCCCGTAACGGCCCTCGAAAAACGCGCGCAGCGCATCGAGCAACGCACTGCGCGCATTGTCGCGCTGGCGGCGCGCGCGGAATTCGCGCACGCGCTCCGGCAAATCGATTGCGCCGAGCACCAGTCGCAGCACGATATAACCGGCGCCGATCAGCGCCAGCGCGCCGAGCACAAAGAGATTGAGCGAAAGCTCGACACGGTAAGGCGGCGACACCAGCAGCACGTAACCGGTGTTGAACCGCAGCGCCAGCGCCGCAGCCACGGCCAGCGCGAACAACCCGAGGATCCAGAAAACCCAGCGCATCGCCGCGCTCAGCGCCGCTCGTTGGCGGCGCGGAAACTGCGCAGCGCTTCGAGGCTCGGCGTTACATCGGGCAATTCGACATTGAGCGCGCCGTCGTGCAGCTGTCGCACTGCAGCCAGTGCGCCGGCGACCGCTTCGCGGCGCACATCGTAATAACGGGCCAGCCAGTCGGCTGCCGCCTTGAGATCGGCCTTGTAGCTTTTGTCATGGTGCGCGAGCAGCGCAACGCGCGCGCCCAGCAGACGCAGGCGCAGGTTTTCACGCAGGAAAAACGCCTGCGAGGCCGACAGCGGCGCGCCATCCGCATTGTCGATTTTTTCGATGCGCACCAGTTCGCGCACATCCGCCCAGAACTCGCGCGCGAAGCGCAGCCAGGGGTTGGCTTCGGGCGGCGCTGCCTTGCGCGCGGCCGGCGCATCCGCCGGGCGCGTGTCGATCAGCAACGCCAGGCCATCGACGCCGGCGGCCAGTTCGTCGAGCCGCGCGGCGGTTGCCGTCGGGTCAAAGCGCGGCGCGGCTTTCAGGCGTTCGATGTCGCGCCCGATCACCTTGCGCAGATTGGCAAGCTGCGGCTTGTCGATCCGCGCAAGACGCGCATCGACCGATTGCAGCGCAATCAGCGCGGCGCGCACATTGCCGGCCGCCTGGATCTGCTGGTTGGCGAGCAGGAGCGTCTGCTCGATGTCGGCGAACAGCGACTCGTCGCGGCTGCGCGACAGTTCCTGATACAGGGCTTCGAGCGCGACCTGCTGGTTCTGCGATTCGTGCTGGCGGGCTTCGAGCTGTTCGAGCTTGCCCTGCGCATCGCGCGCGGATTCGCGCACCATCTCGGCGCTGCGCCGCGAAAGCTCGCTTTGCAGCGCCTTCATCTGCTGGTGGCTGTCATACCACTGCACCGCGAGGAGGAGCACCGCGGCGACGGCAATCAGCAGGGCCGGCTGCTGCAAGCGCCCACGCGGACCTCGCGCATCGGCAGCGGCGGGTTCGACGGGTTCAGGTGTATTCATGGGTCATGACTCTAAACAGTGAGCGGCGCCGTGTAAACCGCTGTCCGGTGATGAAGGCTCATTGACGGCCGAACCATGCGTGCAAGCCTGCGAGCAGGCCGTCGTCGCCCTGCGCCGTCAACACAACGTTTTGACAGCCGGCCGCGCGCGCAACGCCTTCGATGCGCGGATGCGGCACGAACACCGGCGTGCGCCCAAGCATTTCGCGGCCGCCTTCGCCGAGCAGCGTGAACAGATTGCGCAGGCCCTCGCTGCTGGTCGCCGTCACGGCGTCGACGTGGCCGTCGCGCCACGCTGCCAGCAGCGAAGCAGCGTTGCCCTGCGGCAACGCACGGCGGTAACAGGCGGCATAGTCGACCAGCGCGCCGCGCGCCCGCAAGGTCTCGCCGAGCAATTCGCGCCCGCCGTCGCCGCGAAAAATCACCACACGCTTGCCGGCGACCGCTTGCATGGCCGGCATCGCCAGCAGGCCCTCGCTGTCGAACTGCGCCGGCGCAATGACGCCCGCGACACCATGCCGCACCAGTTCGCGTTCACCGCCGCGGCCGATGGTCGCCGCCGCCAGCGTGGCCGGCCAGGCGCGGCGGGCCGCAATGGCCTGCATCGCCATGCGCGCCGCATTCGGGCTGATGAAGACGGCGATGTCGAACTGCTCGAGCCGCGCGATCGCCGACGCCAGCGGCTGCGGATCGGCCGGCGGCAGAATTTCGATGGTTGGAAAAACAATCGGCCGCGCGCCCGCGGCGATCAGCGCCGCTGCCAGGCCTTCACTTTGATGCACGGGGCGCGTCACCACGATGCCCTTTTCGGCAAGCGGTCCGCGCGCGGCCGCCGTCATGGCGCGATGGCGGCCAGTATCTCGGCGGCGCCCTGCGCCAGCAGGCGCCGTGCCATTTCGGCACCGAGCGCCTCGGGGGCACCGGCATCGCCGCTCAACTCGTCGCTGACGATCTTTTTGCCGTCGCGCTGGGCGACGAAAGCGCGCAGCCGCAAGCGGCCGCCTTCGTTCTGCGCGTAGGCACCGAGCGGCAACTGGCAGCTGCCGGACAGCGCGCGCGACAGCGCGCGTTCGGCTCGCACGCAGGCGGCAGTCGGTGCGTGATTAAGCACGCCGAACAATTCGACCAGGTCGGCACGCTCGGCGCGGCATTCGATGCCCAGCGCGCCCTGCCCCGGCGCCGGCAGGCTTTGCTCGGGCGGCAGGATGGCGGCGATGCGCGCCGCAAGGCCCAGACGCTTGAGGCCGGCGGCGGCCAGAATGATCGCAGCATAACCGCCGTCATCGAGCTTTTTCAGGCGCGTCTGCAGGTTGCCGCGCAACGGCTCGACGACGAGCTGCGGATAACGCGCGCGCAGCTGGCTGTCGCGGCGGGCAATGCTTCGAGGCCGGCATAACGGTTCGAGACGAAGGCGTCGCGCGGATCTTCGCGCTCGCTGATCGCGGCCATGGCGAAACCGTCGGGCATCACCATCGGCACGTCCTTCATCGAATGCACGGCGAGATCGGCGCGGCCGTCGGCCAGCGCTTCCTCGAGCTCCTTGACGAACAGGCCCTTGCCGCCGATCTTGTCGAGCGCCTTGTCGAGAATGCGGTCGCCCTGGGTGGTCATGCCGAGGATAGTGACCTCGCATTGCGGGTATAATGCCGCGAGCCGCGCCTGCACATGGCGCGCCTGCCACATTGCCAGCGCGCTTTCACGCGATGCGATGACCAGCCGCGCGGGCGGCCGGACGTCAGCGGATCGGTTGTTTTGACTGGATGGGTTCACGCAATTTTTCGCCGGAGGATGGCAATGAATAACTTCCTGCAACAAAAATTCGGACGGTTGCTGCTGACCTGCGCAATTTTAGCATGCGCGTTCGTCGCCACGGCGGCGCAGCAGTTCCCGCCCATCGACATCGCCGACGACTTCGTCGCCATCGGCAAACTCGCGGCCAACCGCAAGGCGCCGATCATGCTGGTCTTCACCCGCCCCGAATGCCCGTACTGCTCGCGTGCCAAAAAAGAACATCTCGAGCCTTTGCGCGTGAGCCAGAATTACGGCGCCAAGATCATCATGCGCGAAATCGTCGCCGCCGACAGCAGGACGGTG
>CAZVDN010000152.1:0-4916 GCA_964625665.1 uncultured Streptomyces sp.
ATATTACCATATTGAGAGTGGAAATCGGAGTAGAGGACCATGCCGCCGGCGGCCGCGCGCGCGGGCGTACCCATCTCGGCCATGAAGTCCATTCCCTCGTGAAATGCGCGCACGCCGCTGATCGGGTCAATGCGCCAGCCGTAGTTCGACGAATACCAGCCGCCCTCGATCGGCAACACTGAAGGCAGCAGCTTCTTTTTCGCGCTGTCGACGATCATCAGGGAATCGAGAATACCGAGCTTTTCGGTACGGTCTTCCATTTGCTTGGTCAGCAGATTGATCTGCTGCGTCAGGTCGCCCAGCGACAGATCATAGGTCGGCAGGTTCGACGCCGCGCCGCCACGGCCCGGCGCCTGGTCGAACATGAATTCCTGCGGCTTGAAACCGGCCGTCTTGGCCAGGCGCTCGCCCAGCGTATCAAGGCGCAGCAACTGGGCCTGCATCTGCCCCAGTTTGGCAGCCATCGCATTGAGGTTTTCGCGCAGATAACTCTGCACTTTTTCGTTTTGTTCGTGCTGAACGCTTAGAATCAGGGAATTGAGCAGCGGACTGTTCAGGCTGGGCGCGTAGCGCAGAACCAGCCACTGGATGCAAAATGCCAATACCAGCACCGAAACCGCCGCCGCAATGACGCCGGCGACCAAGTGCGGCAGCGTCAGCGTAATGGTGCGCGCCTTGGACAGTTTTTCGGATACCAGAATGATGTTCATCGTTTTTCCGCAGTCCCGACCCGATGCCGGCACGTAAGCTCGACTTCTACCTCAATGCCTCCGATCCGTTGCGTGATCTTACGCGAGCGGCCCGGCGTTTGTCCGATTTGCATCAAATCCTGGCAAAAAGCGTGCCGCCGGAATTGGCAAAATCCTGTTGCGTCAAACAGTTACGTGATGGGGTGTTGTTTCTTGCAGCCGCCAATGCAGCGGTTGCGACCCAACTCCGGCAATTGTCAGCCCGTTTGCTTGCCGGCTACCAAAAACAGGGGAGCGAGGTTACTTCAATACGTATTGAAGTGCAAGTTTCGAACCCCGCCAGCGCGCCCGCAGCGCGCCGTGAAAAGCATGGCTTAAGCACTGAATCCATTGAGAAAATCAACGGGCTTGCCGACACCCTGGAGGACTCGCCATTGAAGGATGCGCTGCACCGCCTGGCGAGCCGCGGCGGCAAAACGACCTGAAACCGGCGCCGACGCCGGTCAGGCCGCCATCAGGAGGCGCTCAAACAGCATGAAGGCGAGAATGATGCAGGCCATGACCACACCGTACTTGAGAACCTGCCAGGCAAACTTCAGGTAACGGCGGTTTTTGGTCAGCAGGTAGGTGATAAGCGACCCGCCAATGGTGATCAGCAGCAAAAATCCGACAATGCGCAGAATCAGCATGGGTGCCCCGCTTTCATGGATGGGTGCGGTCGCGGATCGACCGGTGGCAAATCAGGCCAGTGCCGGCTGAATCGAGGCGACACAGGCAGGTGCGTCCTCCACCCGGTCGAAGGTCACGTATTCCCAGGCCCCCTGGGTTTCCAGCAAGCGGCGCAGCAAGGCATTGTTGAGTGCATGGCCCGACTTGTGGGCGGCAAATGTTCCGATGACCGGGTGACCGAGCAGGTAGAGATCGCCGATCGCGTCAAGCACCTTGTGCTTGACGAACTCGTCGTCGTAACGCAACCCGTCGTTGTTCAGCACGCGGTATTCGTCGAGCACAATGGCATTGTCCAGCGACCCGCCCAATGCCAGGCCCTGGCCGCGCATCCACTCGACCTCGTGCATGAAACCGAAGGTCCGGGCGCGGCTGACTTCCTTTACGTAGGAGGTGTTGGCGAAATCAACCGAGACGGTATTCGACGAACTGTCGAAAACCGGATGGTTGAAATCAATGCTGAATTCGACGCGAAAACCGTTGTGCGGCGTGAAACGGGCCGTCTTGTCGCGATCGCTGACTTCCACCGGTTTGAGGATGCGGATGAATTTTTTCGCCGCGGCCTGCTCTTCGACACCGGCCGACTGCAGCAGGAAAACAAAGGGACCGGCGCTGCCATCCATGATCGGCACCTCGGGCGCCGACACGTCGACATAAACGTTGTCGATGCCGAGCCCGGCCAGCGCCGACATCAGGTGTTCCACAGTCGAAACGCGCGCGCCGTTCTGCTCGAGACAGGTTGATAACCGGGTGTCGCTGACGTTGTAGGCATCGGCACGGATTTCGACCGGCTGCGGCAGGTCGGTGCGCGTGAAGACAATGCCGGTATTCGGCGCAGCCGGGCGCAAGGTCAAATAGACCTTCTCGCCGGTATGCAATCCGACCCCGGTCGCGCGGATCACGTTCTTCAGGGTGCGCTGTTGAATCACTTGATTTGTCTTCTGTTTTGCTGCTTTTCCGCTGCAATTTTAACACGCTGCCCCGTTGCCGGCGCGGCAGCCATGGCGCAGTCAACCACCCGCGCCATTTCCCCTCTCCCTCATCCTGCAGCTCCTGCTATGACAAAACCCTGCCGGTTCAGTCCGCCTGTTTGCGCAAAAACGCCGGGATATCAAGCGTATCAACCCCGGAATTTCTCATCGCCTCGATCGTTTGCGTACGGTTGCGCCGCATCACTGCCGGCTGATCGAGCTCCTCGTAATTGACGTTCGCCACCATCGGGCCATCGGTGCCGGTTGCCTGCTGGACCACCAGTTGCGGCTTCGGCTGCGAGCGGGTGGCGTTTTTGCCCAACCCGGTGGCAACAATGGTCACCCGCAGTTCGTCCTCAAGTGCATCGTCATAGACATTGCCGACGATCACCGTCGCCGATTCCGATGCGATCGACTTGATGACATCCATGACGTCATACATCTCCTGCAACTGGAACAACGCCTTGCTCGCCGAAATGTTGACCAGCACGCCGCGGGCATCGGCAATGTCGATGTCTTCGAGCAGCGGACAGGCCACCGCCTGTTCGGCCGCCATGCGCGCGCGATCCGTGCCGGCGGCCTTGGCCGAGCCCATCATCGCCATGCCGGTCTCCGACATTACGGCCTTCACGTCGGCAAAGTCGACGTTGATCATGCCGGGGCAGGAGATGATTTCCGCAATACCGGCCACTGCACCATGCAGAACGTCGTTGGCAGCGCGGAACGCTTCATCGAGCGTGACCTGATTGCCGAGCACCTGCATCAGCTTGTCGTTCGGAATCACGATCAGCGAATTGACATGTTCGGCGAGCGCTTCCATGCCTTCCATCGCGATCCGCTGGCGCTTGCCTTCGAAAGCAAACGGCTTGGTCACCACGGCGACCGTCAGGATGCCGAGTTCGCGCGCGATTTCCGCCACCACCGGCGCAGCCCCCGTGCCGGTACCACCGCCCATGCCGGCGGTGAGGAACAACATGTCGGTGCCGCTGATCATGTCGATGATGCGTTCACGATCCTCAAGGGCGGCCTGACGCCCCATCTCCGGATTCGCCCCGGCGCCCAGCCCCTTGGTGATGTTGGTGCCGAGTTGCAACTGCGTGCGCGCCTGCGTGCGACGCAGCGCCTGCACATCGGTGTTGGCGCAGATGAACTCTACGCCCTTCACCCCGTGGGCAATCATGTGGTCGACCGCATTGCCCCCGCAACCGCCAACGCCGATGACCTTGATGACCGCTTCCTGCGACGGAACTTCCATGATTTCAAACATAGTTGCCTCCTGTGACTAAAGTTAAAACCGTTAAACCAGAATGCTTCAATTCACCTGAACCGGCGCACCGCCTGCGATTGCGCCGCCGACCCTTAAAAATTGCCCTTGAACCAGTTCTTCATCCGTTCGAGCAGACCGCCGATCGAGCTGATCTGCGCCTGCGATTGCGCGTGATGCCGGCGTTCCTGCAAACCAAGCAGCAACAGGCCGACAGCGGTCGCATGCCGCGGGTTGCGCACAACCTCCGACAACCCGCCCTGGTACTGCGGCTGGCCGATGCGCACCGGCATGTGGAAAATCTCTTCTCCGAGTTCGACCATGCCCTGCATCGAGCTTGAGCCACCGGTAATGACGATGCCTGACGACAACAGGTCTTCGTAACCGGAGCGGCGCAGTTCCGACTGCACCAGCGAATACAACTCTTCGATGCGCGGCTCGATCACCTCCGCCAGCGTCTGGCGCGAGAGCTGGCGCGCGCCGCGCTCGCCGATGCCCGGCACCTCGACCATCTGCTGCGGGTCCGCAAGCTGGCGCAGTGCGCAGCCGAAGCGCTGCTTGATGTCTTCGGCGTCCTTGGTCGGCGTGCGCAGTGCCATCGCGATGTCATTGGTGATCTGGTCGCCGGCGATCGGAATCACGCCGGTGTGGCGGATCGCGCCCTGCGTGAAGATGGCGATGTCGGTGGTGCCGCCGCCGATGTCGACGAGGCAGACGCCGAGTTCCTTTTCGTCTTCGGACAGCACTGCGGTGGCCGACGCCAGCGGCTGCAGGATCAGATCGCGCACCTCGAGTCCGCAGCGCCGCACGCACTTGATGATGTTCTGCGCGGCAGACACCGCACCGGTGACAATATGCACATTGACCTCGAGCCGCACGCCGCTCATGCCGAGCGGCTCGCGCACATCGCCCTGGCCGTCGACGATGAATTCCTGGTTCAGTATATGCAGCACCTGCTGGTCGGTCGGAATCGGAATCGCCTTCGCGGTTTCGATCACGCGTTCGACGTCCTGCTGCGTCACCTCGCGATCCTTGATCGGCACCATGCCGCGCGAATTCAGGCTCTTGATGTGGCTGCCGGCGATGCCGGTATAAACCTCGGTGATTTTGCAATCGGCCATCAGCTCGGCCTCTTCAAGGGCGCGCTGGATCGCACTGACGGTCGCCTCGATATTGACCACCACCCCCTTCTTCAGGCCCTTCGAAGGATGCGTGCCCATGCCGATCACTTCATAACCGTCCGCCTTCGCCTCGGCCACCATGGCG
>CAZVDN010000152.1:4926-8461 GCA_964625665.1 uncultured Streptomyces sp.
GGCCGATGACCAGATTCCGTTCTTCTTTCGCCTTGCTCATCCCTTTTTCCCCGCCTTTGCCGCGCCGCGCGGTTCGCCGCGCAGTTCATGGATACGTACTGCAAACCCGTTGGAATAACGCAGATCAACGTGATCGATGCGGCGCTGCAGCCGGCCGATTGTTCGTGCGTAGGCGCCGACGAAACGTTCAAGCCGCGGCTCGATGTCCTCGCGCCCGAGCTCGATGGTCATGCCGTTGTCTGCACGCACCTGCCAGGCCCGCCGCGGCGTGACGCCGATCTGCACCGGTGCGAGCCCGATGGCCGCCAGGTTGCGGCGGAAAAATTCATACTGAATGGTGATTTCCTTGAGCGTCTCGCGCGCACCGACAAAGTTCAGCAGCTTGCCGTCATACGCGGCGGTGAAGACCTCGCCGTGCGTATTGACCAGCGCGTCGGCGCCCCAGCGCGCCAGCGGCACATGTTCTTCCAGCGCCACTTCAAGACGGTCAGGCCACTGGCGGCGCAAATCGACTTTGCGCACCCAAGGCAGGCGCTCGAACGCCGCGCGCACCCGCGGCAGGTTCACGGTGAAGAAATTGCCCTCGATTTCGCCGCGCACGATGCCTTCGATCTGTTCGGGTGTGACATGCTGCGGGAGCGTGTTCATGCGCACTTCGCGCAGCGGAAACACCGGCAGCCGCACTGCGTAATGCAACGCGGTATAGGCGACCATCATGACCGCGGCGGCAAACAGCGCGGTCGAGATGCCGTTGAGGATGTCCGGTCTATCCCACATGGGCGAGCTCCAGAATCCGCACGGCAAGATCGTCGAACGCAATACCGGCTGCGCGTGCCGCCATCGGCACCAGCGAATGGCCGGTCATGCCGGGAATGGTGTTCATCTCGAGCAGGAACGCCTTGCCATCGTTCCGCACGATCAAATCGGCGCGCCCCCAGCCAACGCAACCGAGCGCCGCAACCGCGCGCATGACGATCGCCTGGATCTCCTGCTCCTGCGCGGGCGGCAGGCCGCTCGGGCAGTGATACTTGGTGTCGTCGCTGAAATATTTGTTCTGGTAGTCGTAATTGCCGGCCGGTGCTTCAATGCGCACCAGCGGCAATGCGCGGTCACCAAAGGATCGTGCTTCGCTGCCAGCGCGTAGGCAGCGGCAATTTCCGCAATGGCTTTGACCTTGCTGATGCCGATGCTCGAACCCTCGTGCGCCGGCTTGATGATCAACGGCAGCCCGAGCCTGCCGGCCAGTGCGGACCAGTCCGTTGCCGCAGTAATGACTTCGCCGCGCGGTGTCGGTATGCCGCTCGCCTGCCAAACCAGCTTGGTGCGCAACTTGTCGAGGCACAGCGCTGAAGCCATCACGCCGCTCCCGGTATACGGGATCTCCATGATTTCAAGTGCGCCCTGCACCGTGCCGTCCTCGCCGAAACGGCCATGCAGGGCGATGAAAACGCGCTTTACGCCGTCGCCGGCCAGTTCGCTCAACGGTCGCTCGGCCGGGTCGAAGCCATAGGCATTGACGCCCTTGCGCTTGAGCGCCTCCAGCACGTTGGCGCCCGTCATCAATGAAATCTCGCGCTCCGCCGAGCGGCCGCCCATCAGCACTGCAACCTTCCCGAAATCAGCCATGCGCGGCCTCCTTCGGCGAGGTGCCGCCGATGATGCGAACTTCGCGCTCGAGTTCGACGGAAAATTTTTCGCGCACGCGGTCGGCCGCAAGATCAATCAGGGCTTCAATATCGGCCGCAGTTGCCTTGCCGCGATTGACGATGAAGTTGGCGTGCTTGTCGGAAATCATCGCGCCGCCGATGGCATGGCCTTTCAGTCCGCAGGCTTCGATCAGGCGCGCGGCATGATCGCCGGGCGGATTGCGGAACACCGAACCGGCATTCGGCTGACCAAGCGGCTGGGCAGCAATGCGTTGTTCGAGCAGCTGGCGGATGATCGAGCGCGATTTCGCGCTGTCGCCCTTCGGCAGCTTGAAGCGCGCGGCGAGGAACCACTCCTCCTCACCGTCAAGCAGTGCGACGTGGCGGTAACCGATGTCGTAATTGGCGCGCGTGCGCTGACGCAACTGCCCCTTGCGGTCTACCGTCGTTACGCTTTCAACGATCTTCCACGTTTCGCCGCCATAACAACCGGCATTCATCGCCAGCGCGCCGCCGATCGTGCCAGGAATGCCGGCCATGAATTCGGCGCCGCCTCTGGCGTGATTGGCGGCAAAACGCGCGAGCTTCGGGCTCGGCACGCCCGCTTCGGCGTAAATCGCGCGGCCTTCGGTGCGGATTTCTTTCAGCACGCCATGCGTAAAGATCACGGTGCCGCGCAGACCGCTGTCGCGCACCAGCAGATTGCTGCCGAGCCCGACCATCACCAGCGGCTCGCTCGGCGGGGCCGCGGCGATGAAGGCGCACAGATCGTCCATGTCGGCGGGCACATAGGCGCGCGTGACGCTGCCGCCGGCCCGCCAGCTGACGTGACGTGCCATCGGTTCGTCATGCCGCACCTCGCCGCGCAATTCAACGGGCGGTTTGGGCATGCGCGCTGTGGGCTGTTCGCTCATGTCCATAACGATTCCGCGATTGCGTAGCGGTGGCGACGACTTGCTACCGCAGCAACGTGATGCCGGTGGCCGCTCATGCCTTGCCTCCCGCAGCCTGTGCCGCCAGCGTGCCGGCCAGCGTGCCTATTGAACCGGCGCCCATGGTCAGCACCACATCGCCGTCCTTGACGGCGGCGTTGAGCGCGACCGGAAAATCGGCGGCCTGCTCGACAAAAATCGGCTCGACCTTGCCGTTGACGCGCACGGCGCGCACCAGTGCGCGGCCGTCTGCGGCGACGATCGGTGCCTCGCCCGCCGAGTAAACCTCGGTCAGCAACAGTGCATCGACGGTCGACAGCACCTTGACGAAATCCTCGAAGCAATCGCGCGTCCGCGTATAGCGGTGCGGCTGGAATGCGAGCACGATGCGACGTCCGGGAAAGGCGCCGCGCGCTGCCGCCAGGGTCGCTGCCATTTCCACCGGATGATGGCCGTAGTCGTCGATCAGCGTATAGCGTCCACCGCCGGCAATCGCGATGTCGCCGTAACGCTGGAAGCGCCGGCCCACGCCGCGGAAATCCGCCAGCGCCTTGACGATCGACGCATCCGGAGCACCGACCTCCATCGCCACGGCAATCGCGGCCAGCGCATTGAGCACGTTGTGCGTACCGGCGAGATTCAGCACGATGCCGAGATCGGGCAGCGTTTTGCCCTGCGTGTCTTTGCGCACGACGCGAAAGCTCATGCGACCGCCTTCGGCCTTGACATCGACGGCGCGGATCTGCGCCGACTCGGACATGCCGTAGGTGGTCACCGGTTTGGTGACGGCCGGCAGAATTTCACGCACGTTGGCGTCGTCGATGCACAACACGGCAGTGCCATAGAACGGCAGGTGCTGCACGAAGTCGAGGAACGCCTGACGCAGACGGCCGAAATAGTGACCGTAGGTTTCCATGTGGTCGGCGTCGATGTTGGTCACCACTGCCAGCACCGGCG
>CAZVDN010000153.1:0-5589 GCA_964625665.1 uncultured Streptomyces sp.
TTTTTTTATGTGCTCAGTTTAACTGACGTACGTGGCGTGCGAGCTGGCGCGGGCCGACCTCGCCGCCGTAGATGACGCCCCGCGCATCGACGGCCACGCCTTCGGCCGCGCTGGTGCCTTTCATTTCGAGCGGATCGGGGATGCGATAGAGCACGCGCCCGTCCGCCAGATTGCCGATGCGGATGCCGCGTTTCCAGCCCGGGTGCGGCGCGACACCGTTCGATTCGGAATCGGCGACGTAAAGCAGCCCGTCGCGAATGGCGATGCCGGAAGGCCGGCTGAACTGTTTCCATTCGGTGATATAGCGGCCGTCCTGATCGAGAATCTGGATGCGCATGTTGCCGCGGTCGGCAACGAACAGCCGGCCGTGCGGATCGATGGCCAGATCGTGCACGAGACGGAATTCGCCGGGAGCGGAGCCGAGTTTGCCGATGGTCTTGATGAAGTTGCCGTTGCGGTCGAATTTCGAAATGCGCGATACCGTATCGGGTTTGGCGTTCGGCGCCTGTCCGCCGTGGCCTTCCGAAATGAAGATGTCGCCGTTGTCGGCAATGACGATGCTGGTCGGCTCATAAAGTCCGTCGGGCGGATTGCCGGGCACGCCGGGTCGGCCGATGGTCATCAGCAACGTGCCGTCGGGGCTGAACTTGTAAACCGCATGGCCGCGGCCTCCGGCATGGGGATAAAGCTTTTTTTCCCGCTCGTTGATGTCGCGCTGGTCGGCGACCCAGACATTGTTGTTGCGGTCGATATAGATTTTGTGCGGGAACATGAACATGCCTGCCCCGAACGATTTGCGCAGACGGCCGGCGGCGTCGAACTGCATCACCGGGGCGACGTTTGAATTGACGCAGGAGTCATATTGAAAGGCCGAAGCACCCGGCGGAATGTCCGGATTGGCGCCGCACCGGGTCGCCACCCACAGCGAGGTGCCGTCGTTGTCGATGGCAACGGCATTGAATGCGCCCCAGGTCTGTCCCGCCGGCAACGCTCCCCACGGCGCTTCCGAACGATAGGGATTGGGCAGGTCGTTGGTCGGTTCGACCACGCTGTCCGCAGCGCAAAGCAGGGCGCATGCGGCAATCAGCACGGCGCATCGGGCAAGTCGCGGCATGGTTTCCTCCGGAATCATTTTTTTTGTGAATGCAGACAGAGCGCTTTTTTACCGCACATCGGCGCCTTGCGCCATAGCGCCACGATTCGGCGTAAAGTGTCGGCACAACGGAAAGCGGCCACAACGATGGCGGCGCCGACTTCAGGAGGGAATCATGGACGAGCACGCCAGACAGCGTCGACTTTTTCTGCAAACCACCGCCATGGCGGGCGCTGCCGGCCTTGCCGGCTGCGCGCAGCCCGGCGGCGTGCAGGGCGGCAGCTCGGCACGGGCGGCCTATGATCCGTTTGCGCGCTTCGAGATCAGCGTCAGCGAAGTCGATTTCCGCCGCACCGCGAAGGGCCGTCAGCTGAAGGCGCGCATTTATCAACCGCAGGGCGCGGGGCCGTTTCCGGTCCTGCTTGACCTGCACGGCGGCGCCTGGAACAACAAGGACCGTTTTGCCGAAGAGCCGATGGACCGCGCGATCGCGGCGAGCGGCGTGCTGGTGGTCGCCATCGACCTCACGCTGGCACCCGAGGCGCCCTATCCGGCGAGCCTGCAGGATGCCAACTACGGCGTGCGCTGGCTGAAGGCGAATGCCGCGAAATGGAACGGCGATGCGTCTAGGGTCGGCATCTACGGCAGTTCCACCGGCGGCCATCTGGCCGAGCTGCTTGGCATGCGGCCGTTCGATGCGCGTTACAACGCGATCCCTCTGGCCGAGGCCCCCGGCATCGACGCCAGCGTTGCCTATGTTGCAGCGCGCTCGCCGATCAGCGATCCCTACGCGCGTTATCTGAATGCTGAAGCGAAAAAGCGCGACGGCATGATGAAAAACACGAAGACCTATTTTGTGCCCTGGGAATCGATCTACGAGGCCAATCCGCAGCAGATCCTCGAGCGCGGCGAGAAGATCGTGAAAGTGCCGATGCTGATCATGCAGGGCGCGCTCGATGACAACGTGCTGCCCGCCGTGCAGGAAAAATTCGTCAGGACCTACCGCGCGGCCGGCGGCGACGTCTCATTCACGGTGTTCGAAAACAGCGAACACGAATGGGTCGCCAAGCCCGGCCCGCAGACCCTGCGCGCGCAGGAAATGGTCAAGGCCTTCATCGCGCGCAATCTCGCGCGCGGTTGAGCCCGCCGCGCCGGCGGTCAGGCGCGGCAATAGTCGGTGCGGATCCAGTGGCGCGGAAAACGCGGCCCGCCGATGCCGGCACGCTTGTCTTCGATGCGCTTCAACAGATCACGCACCTCGGTATCGAACTGCGCCAGGGCCTTTGCGCTGCGCGAGCCGCGGTGCCCGCCGATGTCGTCGATATCGACGAGTTTTGCCACCGGAATCAGCGCCGCGGCTTCGAGCACGCCGCCTTCGCGCGCCGGATGCAGCTGATCGTGGCAGTTCGGGAACATCAGCACGCGCGCCTTGACCGAGCGTGCCGCTGCCGCGAAATCACCGTTGAAGCCCGGCGTGTCGCCGATGTTGTGGCTCTGGATCGCCCAGCTGCGGTAGATCCAGTCGCGCGCCTGCACTGTGTTGCCGACGGTTTTGGCATCGGCGGCAAAAGATGCATGCACCTGCTCGCGGGTGACAAAGTCTTCCTCGTAGCCGGCGGCCGATGAGCCGACCACGCTCTGGATCTGCAGGCCGACGCCGATGCCGGCGCGCGGCGGATCGTCATTCGGATAGTTGCCCTCGCGCCACTTCGGATCGACCATTACCACCTGGCGCACGGCTTCCCAGATGAAGTTGCCCTGGCGGTTGGCGCGCGCCATCGGCGTGACGGGAATTGCCGCGTCCATGAAATCGGGATGGCTGACTGCCCATTGAAAGGTCTCGATGCCGCCCATCGAACTGCCGGCCACCGCAACCAGATGGCGGATGCCGAGGCATTCAGTCAGCATGCGGTGCTCGGCGTTGACCATGTCGCGGATGTTGAAGCGCGGGAAATTCATGTTCAGGCCCGAGCGCGTCGGCGACGTTGTTGATTCAGGGTCCATCGATGCGACGCCCAGCGTATCCGGCTGCACGATGAAATATTTTTTGCTGTCGAAGGCGCGGCCCGGGCCGACCCAGTAGCTTTGGTTGTTGCGGTTGCCCTGCAGGCCGTGGATCGAGAGGATCGCATTGCTTTTGGCGGCATTGAGCGTGCCGTGGGTGATATAGGTCATGCGGAAATTGCGGATCACCTCGCCGCTTTCAAGTTTGAGGTCGCCAAGCTGGCAGGTTTGCATCGGCGGGTTTTGCGCGAGGGCGGACGCGCACAGGGATATTGCCGCGAGCGGGCACAGCAGTAACGCTAGAACGGAAATACGCTTGGACATGGGGGCCTCCTCCGGGCGGATTGCTTATTTTTGTCGGACAGCAGCGCCTGTTTTACCGCACTCCGGCGCGCGGCGCCACGGGCGCCACAACCACGGTTTCATCAGGGTTATTTCGCAATGAAATTTCCGCGTGGGGCCATGCAGATATGCGAAGATGTCACAGCATCATTCACACAAGGAGAAACCGCATGGCAATACTGCAACCCGGCACCCAGGCGCCGGAATTTTCACTCGCCGCGCACGCCGGCGATCCGCAGACGCTCTCGGGCTTCCGCGGCCGCAAGACCGTGGTTTGTTTTCTGCCGTTCGCCTTTACCGGCGGCTGAAAGAACCAGGTCCTCGGGTTCCGTGAGAACTACGAAAAATTCAAGGCGATGAATGTGGAAATCCTGCAGATCAGCGCCGACACCATTCCCAGTCTGAAGACCTGGGCAGAGCAACTGGGCGGTTTGCCGTTTCCTCTACTGTCTGATTACTGGCCGCACGGTGCCGTCGGCAAGGCCTACGGCATTTTCAATGACGAGCGCGGCATCGATGCGCGTTCGGTGTTCCTGCTCGACGCGGCCGGCGTGATCCGCCATTCGCATCTGTATCAGCAGGGCACCATTCCTGAAAGCGCCGATTTGCTGCCGCGGCTGGCAGCGATCTAACGCAAACCCCGGACGGTGCATGGCGCCGTCCGGGAATTTCGCCGCAACGCTTCAGGCGCTTCCTGCGGGGCGCTCCGACATCGACTCCAGCATCGCCTTCAGCAATGTTTCGGGTTCGTGCGCGCCCGATACCGCAAGTTTGCGGTTGAAGATGAAGAAGGGCACGCCGCTGACGCCGGCTTTGCGGATCTCGATGTCCTTCTCGATCACCAGATCACGGTCTTCATCCGAAGCCAGATAGGCGGCAAGTATTTCGCGGTCGAGTCCGCCGCGCTCGCCGATTTCAGCCAGCGTTTTGAGATCGGTGAGGTTTTTGCCCTCGATGAAGTAGGCGGTGAAAATGCTCTCGGCCACGGCGTCTTCGGCGCCGAGCTTCGTCGCAAAGTGCATCAGGCGGTGGGCCGGCACGGTGTTGGGCTGCACCTTGATGTTGTCGAAGGCGAAGTCGATGCCGACCGACTTGCCGACCTGCGCGACATGATCGTATTTGCGCCCGCCGCCCGGGCCGAACTTGCGCTCGATGTATTCCTGGCGCGAAATGCCGGATTCAGGCAGGTCGGGGTTCAACTGGAAGGGCAACCAGCGCACGGCCGGCTTTTCCCCATCGGTGGCGCGTTCCTCGTACATCCGCAGTGCGGCTTCGAGGCGGCGCTTGCCGATGAAGCACCAGGGTCAGACGACGTCGGAGACGATTTCGATCAGCAGTTTCGGTTGGTCGCTCATGCGGCGTTCCTCAGTGGGTGGACGCCGCGAGTCTAGCGCGTCGTCGCGCCTGCGTCACGCTTGAAGCGGGGGCGCTGCCTCGCTTATAGTCGGGGGGCACTGCGCGCGGGCGCAGGGTTCAAGCAAAAACACAAACAAAAACGACTATCGGGCGGACATGAGCACACGGCATCCAGCGTTGCAGCCGGCGGCGGCCACGAGCGGCACGGTCGAAGCGGGCGGTTTGAAACTGAATTATCTCGATTACGGCACCGCTGGCAAACCGGCGATGCTCTGTCTGCACGGCGGTGCGGCGCACGCGCATTGGTACGATTTCGTCGCCGCCGGTTTTACCGGAAACTATCACGTGCGCGCGCTCGACCAGCGCGGCCACGGCGACAGCATGTGGTCCGATCCGCCCGAATATTCAACCGCGCGTTTCGCCGACGACCTGCATGAAGTCACCGAACGCCTCGATCTGCGCGACTTCGTGCTGGTCGCGCATTCGATGGGCGGCATGATTTCGCTGAACTACGCCTCGCGTTATCCGGGCCGCATGCGCTGCCTTGTGGTGATCGATTCGACGCTGCGCCTGACCGAAGACCGCGCGTCGATGATGCGCGAGCGCGGCGCGCGGCAATCAAGTTATGCCACGCTCGATGAGCTTGCGGCGCGTTACAAACTGATGCCGGCGGGGTCGTCAGCGCCGCCCGATGTCGTGAACCACATTGCGCGCCATGCCGGACGGCAAAGCGAAGACGGCCGCTGGCGCCACAAGTTCGACCGCAATGTCTATTCGCAGCGCGGCAGCGTCGA
>CAZVDN010000153.1:5599-8252 GCA_964625665.1 uncultured Streptomyces sp.
CGTCGATGGCATGCCGTTTTTTGCGAAGATCAAGGTGCCGACACTGCTGGTCAAGGGTGAAACCAGCGCGCGCATCGCGCCCGCGATATTTGCCGACGTCAAAGCCGTGGCGCCGCACGTCGAGCTGGCCGAAATCGCCGGCAGCGACCATCACGTCACGCTCGACAATCCAGCGGCGTTTGTTGAGGCGGTCAACGCGTTTCTGGCGCGCCACCCCTAAGCGTTCTGACGCTTTCAGGGTGCAGCAATTACTGCTGCTGCACCTGAATGCCCGCATCCTTGATGACGCGCCCCCATTTGTCGTGTTCGGCGCGCACGAATTTGGCGAAATCCGCCGGGGAGGCGCTGGTAGTGGCGTCCAGCTCGACCTGAGCGAGTTTCGATTTCACCTCGGGCAGCTTCATCATTTTGCCGAATTCTTCATGCAGCCGCGTGACGATCTCGGGTTTGATGCCCGACGGCGCGAACAAACCATACCAGGTGATGACCACCAGTTCCGGCATGCCGGCTTCGGCGGCGGTCGGCACTTTCGGCAGCGTGGCCACGCGTTCGTTGGCCATCACCGCCAGCGCGCGGATACGGCCCGCATTCACCAGCGGAATGGTCGCCGGCACGGTCGAGGTCACCATATCGACTTCGCCGGAGAGCATGGCGTTCATCGCGATCGCCGCGCCCTTGTAGGGCACATGCACGATGTTGATTTTCGACAGCGTCTTGAAAAGTTCGCTGCCGAGCTGGCTGCCCGAACCGAGACCGCCCGAACCGAAATTGAGCGAGCCCGGTTTGGCTTTGGCGAGCTTGATCAGTTCACTCAGCGATTTCGCCGGCACCGAGGGGTGCACGACCATCACATTCGGCACCGTGGCCAGCAGCGTGATCGGCGTGAAGTCCTTGAACGTGTCGTAGCCGAGTTTCGAATAAAGGCTCGGGCTGATCGCAATCGTCGGGCTTGTCAGCAGCAGCGTGTAGCCGTCATTCGGCGCCTTGGCGACGAGTTCCGAGGCGACATTGCCGCCGGCGCCGGGCTTGAAGTCGGGCACGATGCTCTGGCCGAGCGGGTCGCGCAGTTTGTCGGCGACCATCAGTGCAATGACATAGGGCGCACCGGTCGGGAAGGCGACGACGAGGCGTATGCTTTTTTCCGGATATTTCTGCGCCAGTGCGCAGTGCGGCAATGCCAGCAGCGCGGGCAGGGCAAACAATGCGGCGAAAACAGATTTTTTCATGGTTGAAATTCTCCTCGCGCCGATTTTAACGGTTGCCGCGCACTTTGACATGGCGCGGCGGGCAGATATCATCGGGCGACACATAAAGAACAAAACGCCCGGAGGTTGTAATGGATTTTGCATTGAACACGGAACAACGCAAATGGCAACAGAAGGCGCGCCAATTTGCCGAAGAACAGATACGCCCGATTTCGCTGGCGCGTGATCAGATCGCCGATCCGGCGGCGACCTGGGACTGGGACATCATCAAAAAGGGCTCGAAGCTCGGCTTTCGCACGCTTGGCGTGCCGAAAGAGTGGGGCGGGCCCGGCGCCGATCTGGTGACGCAATGCGTGGTGATGGCCGAGCTCGCGCGCGGCGACAGTGCGATTTCGAAAGCCTTCAGCCAGAACTGGAAATGGAGCCAGTTAATGGCGGTGGTCTGCACCAAGGACCAGCAGTCGCGTTTTCTCAAGCCGTTTCTGGCCGACGACACTTATATGCTGGGCGGCGCGCGCACTGAGCCGAACGTCGGCTCCGATCACCGCATGACGCCGAACAGCGATCCGAAAACCGGCTTTCGCCTGAAGGCCGAACGCGACGGCGATTTCTGGATCCTTAACGGCGAGAAGACCTTCATCGCCAACGGCAGTGTCGGCAAATTGTTTTTTGTCAGCGCGCGCACCGACTTCTCAGTGCCGGTGACCGAGGGCTCGACCGAATTCATCGTGCCGACCGATACACCGGGTTTTCGCATCGGCAAAAAATTCAACAAGGCCGGCTGGCGCTTCTATCAGAATGCCGAGCTTATTTTCGAAAACGCGCGCATTCCGCACGCCAACATCGTCGGCGAGGTCAACGGCGGCTGGAAGGCGCGTACCAGCGATCCGTCGCAGTTCAATGATCTCGAACTCGCCGCCAATGCAGTCGGGGTGTGCGATACCTCGGTGGAAAACGCAACCGCGTTCGCCAAAACCCAGCTGAAGGGCGGCCGCCCGCTTGCCGACCAGCAGCGCGTGCAGCTGAAGCTCGCCGAAATGAACATGCTCACCGAATCGCTGCGCGCTTACATCATGCGCACCGCCTGGGAGCGCGACCTCGCCTGCGCTGGCGACAAGGTGCAGGCAGCCTCGGCCAATGCGGGGCTGGTCATGGTGTTTTCGCAGGAAATCATTCAGCGCGTCACAGCGCTCGGCCGCGCCGTTTATGCCATTGGCGGTGCGGAGCATGGCGCGATGAATGCCTCCGCCGACAAGCTTGAGCGCGACGCTTTCATCTGGACCCACCTCGCGGGCGATTCGCTGTCGCGGATCAAGACCATCAAGAAGATATTGCGCTAGCAGCGCAGTATCGTTTCTATGCCCGCGTCCTTGTTGGGAAGGGGCAAATGGGGGGCAGATGCGCACGCCATCCCGGAATACGCTGCGCTCCTTCCGGGCTACGGCGCT
>CAZVDN010000154.1:0-445 GCA_964625665.1 uncultured Streptomyces sp.
GCGGGCCGATCTTGATGCCGTCGTAGAGGATGTTGATCTGGCTGTTGGTAAAGCCGCGCATGGAGAACGCCGACGGCTCTGCGGGATGGTCGCCACCGGTGACGCCGGTCATGCCCTGTGCGGCTTCGGTGACCGTGCGAAAGCCGCGCTGGCGCATCGTCGCCTGGTCGATAACTTCGACGGTGGCCGGCGTTTCGCGCGCAGTGAGGCCGAGGCGGCTGGCGCTGTCGGCGCGCTGGTCGATGTTGAGCGGGGAGTCGCGGCGGTCTTCGACGCGGATTTCGGGGAGGGCGGTTTGCGCCAGCGCCGTGGAGGCATGCAAAATGAATAGCGTTGCGGCGAACCTGCGCATGATTTCCCCGATACGAATATGGTGTGATGGACGGCGCGCTGGCCCGCGCCCACTCCCCCGCCGAGATGGTCCTGCTCGGCCTCGATGCGCTCT
>CAZVDN010000154.1:455-8246 GCA_964625665.1 uncultured Streptomyces sp.
GACGGCGCGCTGGCCTGGCAGGCCTGTCGCGCGCGCTCTGGCGGCGCTTTTCCGAAGCGTAATCGCTCGCCCGCGGTTTGGCAATGCGGGCCGGCCGATTGGCTGTGCGATAATGCGGAGGCGTCGACCGGAACGCCCGCAGTGGCGGTTTCGCCCATCGCACCCAACCAGAAAAAACCAGAAATTCAAGGAGAGCAGATGTCCACTGAAATCAATGCCGGCCTGCCGGAAATCCTGTTCCACGGATGCAGTCTCAAACGCGAGCACCACGTTCACGATGAACATTGCAATCACGCCACCCAGGGCGCAGCCCCGGCCGGCGGTGCGCGCCGCCAGACCATGGTCGGCGGCAAACGCGTGAAGACGATCGACGTGCATTGCCACTGCGTGCTGCCGGAAACGCTGGCGATGATGGGCCTGCGCCTTGAAGACCAGCGCGGCCCCGGCATCGGTGAGGTGGGCCTGCGTCGCGTGCGCGAAATGGATGAGGCGGGCATCGACGTCGAAGCCATCAGCATCAACCCGTTCTGGTACAAGGCCGAGCGCGATGTCGCCGAAAAACTGATCAAGACGCAGAACGAAAAGCTGACCGAACTGTGCGCGGCCTTTCCCGATCGCCTGGTCGGCATGGCCTCGGTCTCGCTGCAGTTCCCGGATCTCGCGATCCAGCAGCTCGAATACGCCATCAAGAAGCTCGGCATGAAGGGTGTTGCTGTCGGCGGCAGCGTTGCCGGCGAAGCGTTTTCAGAAGCGAAGTTTCATCCGTTCTGGGCCAAGGTCGAAGAAATGGGCCAGCTTGTTTTCATTCACCCGCAGGGCACGCCGGAACTGGCGAAACGCCTCAAGGGCAACGGCTGGCTCGCCAATGTCATCGGCAATCCGCTCGACACGACAATCGCGCTCTCGCACCTGATTTTCGAAGGCACGCTGGATAAATTCCCCGGCCTCAAGATCTGTTCGGCGCACGGCGGCGGCTTTCTGCCCTCATACGCGCCGCGTTCCGACAACGGCTGTCGCGTTGCGCCGGAGGAATGCAATCCGGCGATCAAACTGAAGAAAAAACCGACCGAGTACCTGCGCCAGATGTATTTCGACTCGCTGGTCTTCACCGACGAAGCGCTGCGCCATCTTGCCGCCGAAGTCGGCAGCAGCCAGATCGTTATCGGCACCGACCATCCGATTCCGTGGTGGCAGCGCCCGGTCGACCACCTGCTGAGCGCGCCGGGGGTCACTGACGAAGAGCGCATCGCGATGCTCGGCGGCACGGCGTCGAAATTGCTGGATATTCCGCAGTTCTGAACGAGGTTTGAAGCCAATGCGCGGTCGCCGGCAGCATTCGGCGACCGCGCGCATCACATCCGGGGAGGAGCGCATGCGGGCTGTCAGATACGCGCTGGTGTTGATGTTGGCGGCGATGACGGCGCCGCTTTGTGCGCAGACCTATCCGTCGAAACCGATCCGTCTGGTCAATCCGTTTCCTGCCGGCGGTCCGGCCGACGCCGTGGTGCGGCCGATTGCGCAGCGTCTGAGCGAAACGACCAAAGTGCAGTGGGTGGTGGACAACCGCGCGGGTGTCAACGGCCTGCTCGGCAGCGAAATCGCCGTCCGCGCGCCGGCCGACGGTTACACGCTGCTGATCGGCTCGACCAGTTCCCTGCCGATGAATGCGGCGATCGTCGCCAGGATGCCGTTCGACCTGTTGAAGGATCTCGCGCCGGTGTCGGCGTTTACGCACACGCCGCAGGTGATGGTGGTGCATCCCTCGGTACCCGCAAAAACCGTGAAGGAACTGATTGCGCTCGGCCGCGCGCGCCAGGGCCAGCTTGTTTACGCGACGCCGGGTGTCGGCTCGTCGCCGCATTTCGCGGCGGAAATGTTCTCGAGTGCGACCGGTGTGAAGATGCTGCACGTGCCCTACCGCGGCGGTGCGCTGGTGATACCCGATATCATGTCGGGGCGCGTCATGCTCTACTTCGGCTCGCTGCAGAACCTGATCCAGCACGTGCGTGCGAACCGCTTGCGCGCGCTCGGCATGGCCTCGCTGAAACGCATCCAGGCGGCGCCCGACATTCCGACCATTGCCGAGTCGGGCCTGCCCGGCTACGAGGTCAACCTGATGTTTGGCCTGTTTGCGCCGGCCGGCACGCCGCGCGAGATCGTGCGCACGCTGCATGGTGAAGTGGTGCGGGTGCTGGCGACGCCGGACGTGCGCGAGCGCCTGATCAACGACGGCGCCGAAGTCATCGGCAACAGTCCCGAGGAGTTCGCGGCCTACATGTCGTCGGAAACGACGAAGTGGGCGAAAGTCGCGCGTGATGCGGGCATCAAGGCGGAATAGGGCGCGCGCATGAAGGTTTACGATCTGCATACGCATGTCATTCCGCCGAACCTGATCGATGTGCTGCTGAAGACGCCGGAACGGTTCGGCGTCAGGGACGAAACCGCGCACGGCGTGCGCGTAGTGGAACGCGATGGCGTCATCGTGCTCGAACGCAGCGGCAGCCGCTTCGCGATCCAGCGCGAGCTGTTTGACGTCGAAGCCAAACTGGCGGCGATGGACCGCATGAAGGTGGATGTCTCGGTGTTGTCGGTGGCACCGCCGATTTATTTTTATGAACTCGATGCCGAAGCGGGGCTGCTGGCCGCGCAGCTGTCGAACGACGGCATTGCGCAGATGGTGGAAAAAAATCCGGCGCGGCTGCGCGGCATGGCGACGCTGCCGATGCAGGATCCGGATGCGGCGATTGCCGAACTCGAACGCGCGGTCAGGGAGCACAAGTTCAAGTGTGTGGAAATCGGCACCAATGTGCGCGATGAGCAGTTGTCGGACGCCAAATACCGCAAAGTGCTGAAGACGATCGAACAGCTCGGCTGCTTCGTCATGGCGCACCCGATCACCTGTGTGGCCAAGGGCGGCATGGCGGGATACGAGCTGTTCAATACCATCGGCAATCCGCTCGACGAAACCATCATGTTTGCGCATCTGGCGTTCACCGGCGCGCTCGACGACCTGAAGACGCTGCGTTTTCTGATTCCGCACGGCGGCGGCTACATTCCCTACCAGATCGGGCGCTTCGACCGCGCGCACAAATTCCGCGCTGCCGCGCACGCCGACACAAAAACGCGGCCGGGCGAGAGCCTGCGGCGGTTTTATTTCGACGCGCTGACGCATGATCCGCTGTCGACGCGCCTGCTGCTCGACCGCGCCGGTGCCGACCATGTGGTGATCGGCACCGACAATCCCTTCGACATGGGGTATTACGAACCGCTGGCCGAACTCGACGCGGTGCCGCGCCTGACGGCGGAGGAGCGCGCGATGGTCTGCGAAAAAACGGCGCGCGCGCTGCTCGGCGAATAACACCCTGCGGCGGCAGCGCCGGCGCGGCTACATCCCGGCGCGCGCGGCGAACACTTCTTTGGCGATTTCGAGGGCGTCCTCGACGTGCGGCCAGCCGCGGTACCAGCCGCATTGCGCGAAGGTTTCGCAGATTTCCTGCTGGGTGAACCCGGCATCGAGGGCGTAACCGATCTGGCGCTTCAATTGCCTGAAGTGCTGGCGGCACATCAGCACCGCCAGGATCATCACCATGCGTTCCTTCGGTGTCAGCGGCGAGCGGTGCCAGATTTCGCCGTAGAGATAACTGTCGACGATTTCCGCGGCGCCCGACACCATTTTGTGCGTCAGCTGTTCGAGCATGTCGTTGTCGGCCTGCGCGCCCCAGTGCTTGCTGCGCAGTTCGCGCCCGCGCCGCATTTTTTCTTCGAGACTGTCGAGCCAGGGAATGTCGAGCGGTTTGTCCTGTGCCTTCCACTCGTCGCGTTCGTCGATCACCTGCTGTGCCATGAGCAGCGCGAACACCGACGCCGGCACGCCGGCGTAAAACTTCAGTTCGACGAACATCGCCTTGATTTTCTGCGCGCTGATGCCGAGCGTGAGGCCGACGCGAATCTGGTGTTTGAGGCCGAAATCGTGGCCGTTGACGCATTGCGCGGTGATGGTCGCCACGCTGCGCAGCTGAGTGTCGAGCCCTGGTTCGCGCCAGATGCCGCCCCACATCACCTCGTGCCCGATCAGCGTGTGGTCCGGGGAGATTTTGATCATCGGGCTCGGATGCGGCAGATGCTGGTCGATCACGGCGCGGAATTGTTCGCCCTGTTCGGCGAGTGTTTTGGCGGATTTCATGCGGCGCTCCTCTCGTTCGGAAGGCGTTAATTCTACAGTGTCGGGCCCGGCGGCTTGACGAACCCGCAGGCAGCCGTGTAAACCACTGACTTGCCAGCGCCGGTCAGCGGCGATGTCGTTTCACAGACCAATCCAAAGGAGAAGATCATGTTGTGGGCCATTTCATGTGTCGATAAGCCGAACACCGCTGCCATCCGCGAAAAACATCTGGCGGCGCACCGCGCGCACCTGACCGCGTCGAAGGGCATACTCGTGCTGGCCGGCGCGACGCAGAACGACGAAGGCACCGAGGCGATCGGCAGCCTGTTTGTCGTCAATGTGAACAGCCGCGCCGAGGCGAAGAAGTTCTCTGATGGCGATGCATTTACGCAAAACGGCGTGTTTGCCAGCATCACCATCACGCGCATGCGCAAGGGGCAATGGAATCCCGAGGCCTGCGAAGGCGCCTGAGAAACTGTTGACTGAACTGCGGCGGCGCTTTATGCGGCGGGCGTGCCGCCGCAGATTTCCGCGCAGCGCGCCTTGGCGTAGTTGAGCGCGTTGAACTTCGAGATGTTGGTCGAGGCGCCGCCCAGGCGCAGGATCACCGGCCGTTCGCCGCGTTGGGCGTAGATTTCGTAGAGTTCTTCAGGGCGTATGCCCCGGGTTGCGTGGTCACGAAACTCGCGGAACAGAAAAGAATCGATCAGGTGCTTGGCGGCGGCGATGGCTTCGTCATTGGTCCAGAATTCGCCAACGCGACGCGCCGACGGTGTGCCGTCGGGCAGTTTGAACAGGGTATCGACGCAGAATGACACGATAGCGCTTCCTCGTTTGTCGCACCATTGCGAGTCGGCCGGCGGTCGGCCTTGTTATCGAAAAATTGCGACTCGTCAATTTATTCTATCACCCTGCCCATGGCTCTAGCGCGGTCTGCAGCGCCTCTATGCCATAATCGGCGCGCTGTCCCGGCGCGCGGGCGGCGCCATACAGGAGGATGACCATGGACAAACCGCTCGACGGATTCGATCTGCCGGAAAAGATCGACAAGCCGGAACTCCCGGCACAGGGGTTGGCCACCGATTCGACGGTGGTCACCGAAGTGGTGGTCGGCGAAGGCCAGCTCAAGCGCGGCACCATCGGCAAGTTCGAGGTGTTCTGCGATGAAGCGGCCCGCATCGGCGGCACCGACCGTTATCCCTCGCCCATGTCGTATATGGCGATGGGCGTCGGCTGGTGACTGCTCACCCAGGTTGCGCGGTACGCGCACATGATGAAATTGACGGTGAAGAATGCGAAGTGCACGGTGCGCTTTCGCAAGTTTCTCGGTGGTTCGGTGTTGAAAGGCACGGTATTCAATCGCTGGGACGGTGTTGATACCCATCTCACGGTGGAGAGCGACGCACCGCCCGAGAAACTCGCGCATCTGATCAAAAACGCCAAGGCCGGCTGTTTTGCCGAAGGCCTGATCACGCAGCAGGTGCCGCTGAAGAGCACCATTGAAGTCAACGGCAAGCCCTTCCATCTGGATGGCGTGACGTCCGACTAGTTGTTTGATCGGTTTTGAAGTCTGGCCGGGCGCCCGATGGGCGTCCGGTTTTGTTTGGTTGTCTGTATTGACCGGAATTGCCATGCCAAAACTGCGCGTCACCCCCGACCTCGACATGCATTACGTAGTGGACGATTTCACCGATCCCTGGAGCCCCGCGGAAACGGTGTTGCTCATCCACGGCAACAACGAATCGGGTTACGCCTGGTACGGCTGGGTGCCGCATCTGGCGCGCCAGTACCGCGTGGTGCGGCCCGATATGCGCGGCTTCGGGCAATCGACGCCGATGAAACGCGATTTCCCGTGGACGCTCGACATCGTCATCGACGATTACTGCCGCCTGATGGATGAACTGAAGATCGAGCGCTTTCATCTGGTCGGGGCGAAAATCGGCGGCGTCATCGGCCGCGCGTTTGCAGCGCGCCGGCCTGATCGTGTGCACACGCTGACGGTGGTCGGTTCGCCGCCGCCGGTGCGGCTCGATCTGGCGACCATTGCCGAACGCGTGAAGGAAGTCGAAACGCTGGGTATCGAACACTGGGCGCGGCGCAGCATGGGCGGGCGCCTGGGCAGCAAATTTCCTCAGGCCGGCGTCGAGTGGTGGATCAAATACATGGGGCGCACGGCCGTGTCGACCGAAGCGGGCTTCTGCGCAACGATCAATTTTTCCGACATCACCGAGGACGTCAAACAGATCAAATGTCCGATGCTGGTCATCACCACCGAGGAAAGCGGTCTTGCCTCGGTGGAGCAGACGCGCGCCTGGCAGCAACAGGTTGCGCATTCGGAGCTGGTGGTGCTGCCCGGCGATTCGTTTCACGCAGCGGCGACCGATCCCGATGCGTCGGCGCTCGCGGTACGCGATTTCATCGCGCGTCATCCGCTGGGGGCCTGAGATGAGGCAGTTCATGAAATGTGCAGGCGCCGCGCTCGTTCTGCTGTTCGCCGTCGGTGCAGCGGCACAGCAATATCCGACCAAGCCCGTGCGCGTGATCGTGCCCTGGCCGCCGGGCGGCGGCACCGACGTGGTGGCGCGCACGGTCGCGCAGAAAATGACCGAAACACTCGGCCAGCCGATGATCGTCGATAACCGCGCCGGCGCCACCGGCATCATCGGTGCCGACCTCGTTGCCAAGGCGCCGGCCGACGGCTACACGGTGCTGATCACCATCGCCTCGCATGCGATCAATCCGACGCTCTACGCAAAACTGCCTTATGACACGCTGAACGATCTGGCGCCGGTGTCGCTGCTCGCCGAGTATCCGTTCGTCATCACGGTGCATCCGTCGCTGCCGGCGAAGACGCTGCGCGAATTCATCGCCATCGCCAAGGCACGCAGCGGCCAGCTGACTTTTGCGTCGTCGGGCAACGGCAGCGGCCCGCATCTGGGCATGGAATTGTTCATGAGCATGGCCGGCATCAACATGATCCATGTGCCCTACAAGGGCGCGGGGCAGGCGATGACCGATCTGGTCTCGGGGCAGGTGCAGATCTTCCTCAACAATTTTCTGGCCGGCATGCCGATGATCAAGGCCGGCAAGCTGCGCGCGCTGGCGGTGACCAGCGGCAAACGCTCAGGCGTCGCACCGGATTTGCCGACGGTAGCCGAAGCCGGCGTGCCCGGTTATGTGGTGACCGGCTGGTACGGCATGTTCGTGCCCGCGGCAACGCCCGCTGCCATCGTCAATACGCTGAACAATAATGCGGTGCGCGCCCTGCGCTCGAAGGATGTCAGCGACCGCCTCACCAACGAAGCCGCCGATATCGTCGCCGGCACGCCGGCGCAGTTTGCGGAATTCCAGAAGACCGAGATTGCCAAATGGGCGGCCGTGGTGCGCAAGGCCGCCATCAAGCCCGAAAATTTCTGAGCTGCGCCTGCCCTTTGCCGCCGGATACGCGCCGCGCTCAGCGCACCATCGCGCCGTAGACCAGCGCGGCGATCTGCTCGCGATAGTACTTGCGGATTTCGCCCGGCCCCACCGACATGACGACGACGACCAGTTGTTCTTTCGGGTCGGCCCAGAAGATGGTGCCGTTGGCGCCGTTCCAGGTGTAATCACCGACCGAACCGTTGGTGGCG
>CAZVDN010000155.1:0-8225 GCA_964625665.1 uncultured Streptomyces sp.
GATATGTGCGGTGCGCTGCCGATCGTGCTGCGCGAACTGGCGGGCATATTGTCGGGCAGCGGGCTCGCTGCGCGAAAACAGGTACTGGATGCGGCGGTGGCGGCGAATGCTGATCTGGCGCAGCGTTTCGCCTTGCTGAGCATGCATGCCGCTGAAGCGGCGATTAATGCGCTGTGCGAACGTTTGCGCGTGCCGCAGGAATGCGCCGATCTCGCGCTGCTTGCGGCGCGTCAGGGTGGTAACGCCTTGCATGCCGGCGCGCTCGATGCCACGGCATTGCTCGCGTTGCTGCAGGCCGTCGATGCGCTGCGGCGCCCCGAGCGTTTTGCGCAATGGCTGGCCGTGATTGAACTCGATGCGCCGGCGGCGCAGACGGGCGCGGCGCGACTGCGTACGGCCCTGCAGGCGGCGCAGTCGGTTGATGCCGGCGCGGTCGCCAAACAGCACAAGGGGTCGGTTGAAATCCGCGATGCGGTTGCTGCAGCGCGTGTCGCGGCGATCGCCGCCGCGCTATAGTTCAGACGACGCGCGGCGCGTCGGAGACGATGGTGCCGTCGCGCATTTCGATCACGCGGTCGCAACGTGCGGCAAGACGCGGATCGTGGGTCACGATCAAAAACGCCGTACCGTGTTTCTGGTTGATGTCGCGCATCAGTGCAAACACGTCGTCGGCGCTGTGCGTATCGAGATTGCCCGTCGGTTCGTCGGCCAGCACCAGCTGCGGTGACAGCGACAGCGCGCGCGCGATTGCCACGCGCTGCTGCATGCCGCCCGACAACTGGTTCGGCGGTTTTTGCATGGCGTCGGCGAGTCCCACGGCCGTCAGCAGTTGCAGAGCGTTGCTGCGGCCTTCGGGCGTGATCGCGCCGTGCAGCATGAGGCCCGGCAGCATGACGTTTTCGAGCGCACTGAAGGCCGGCAGCAGGTGATGGAACTGAAAGACGAAGCCTAGGGTTTCGAGTCGCGCGCGCGTGCGCGTGTCGTCGTCGGCTTCCTGGATCGGTTTGCCGTTAAGCAGATAGGTGCCGCCGGACGGTTTTTCCAGCAGGCCGATCAGATTGAGCAGCGTGCTCTTGCCTGAACCTGACGGCCCGATCAGGCAGGCGAATTCGCCCGGCTGGATGGCGAAGCCGATGCCGTGCAAAACCTCGTTGGCGATGGCCGAGCCTTCGTTATAGGTTTTGCGGATCTCGGCGAGTTCGACAACGGCGCTCATATGCGGATTGCCTGTGCGGGGTCGAGGCGCGCGGCGCGGCGCGCCGGCATGATGGCGGCGGCAAGGCCGAGCACCGTCGCGCCGAGCAGGGTGAACAAATACAGCGTGCCGTTCCATTGCGCGGCGAACAACAGCGAGCCGTCTTCGGCGCGCACGAACTGGCTCATCACCGCGGTCAGCGTATAGCCGCCGATGCAGCCCAGAATGGCGCCGACCAGTCCGATCAACGCGCCCTGCAAGAGGAGCACGCGCAGGATGCGCGCACGCGACGCGCCCATCGCGCGCAGGATGCCGATCTCGCGGGTCTTCTGCACCACGGACACGACAAGCACGCTGGCAACGCCGATGGCGACCACCAAAGCAAGGAAAAAGCGGATCAGCAGCGTCATGATGGTCTGATTGCCGAGGGCCGTGCGCAACTGCGGATTGGCACGCATCCACGACTCGACTTCATGCGGCGTGGTTTCCTGCAGTTGTTGCGCAAGCCGGTCAGCGCCGAACAGATCATCGACCGAGAGTTCAAGGCTGGAGATGCCGCCGGGCAGATCAAGCAGGGCCTGCGCCGTCGGCAGGCTGACGTAGGCAAACGCCCGGTTGTGCGTGCGCTGTCCGAGATCATAGATGGCGCGGATTTGATAGACGTCGCCGGGTGAGGTCGGCGTCGAGATGCGCAGTTTGTCGCCGACCCAGACGCCCAGATCGTGCGCCAGATCGGCGCCGATGATGGTGTCGCCCGGGCTCAGGCGGTATTCGCCGGCAATGATTTTTTCATGGAAGCGCGTGACGGCGGCGTAACGCTCCGGCAGCATGCCGGTGACCGTGACGGCCTTGTTGGTGTCGCCGCGCGTGATCAGGCCCGGGCCGGCGGCGATCGGCGAGACCGCGCGAATGCCTGGCGTATTTTCCAGCCGCTGGCGCAGCGGCTGCCATTGATCGACCGAGCGCAGGCGCTGCACGCGCGCCTGCACCTGCGGCAAAGCGGCGTCGCCTTCGCGCAGCGGACGCGCCACTTCCTCGGCAGGACGCACGATGATGTTGGCCTGCACGCCGAGGGTGCGGCGAATGAGGTCGGCCTGCAGGTCGCCGAGAAAGCCGGTCATGAAGACAATCACCGAAATGCCGGCGGCAGCGCCGGCGACGATCATCAGGGTTTGCAGGCCGCCTTCGCGCAGGAAGCGCACAGCGACCGTCCATTCGAAGCGCATGGCCGGGTTGATTACGGGCGATCGCGGGTGCGCACGGCCGTATTGTCGGCAATGCCGCGCGTGAGGACGAGGCGGTCGCCCGCGGCAACGCCGGCGACGATCTCGAAGCGGCTGCTGCCGCGCACGCCGGTTTCAATGCGCGCCGATTGCACGCGGCCGTCGCGCACGACCTGCACGCTGCGTTCGCTGCCGTTCTCACGCAGCGCGTCGAGCGGCGCCGTCAGCGCGCGGTCCTTGCGCGCGATGCCGATGTCGATCGACACCGTCATGTCGGCGCGCAGATAGTCGGGCGGTTCGGCAACGCGAAAACGCGTTTCGACCGAGCCGCGCGCGACATCCACGCCGGGGCTGATGTAATAGAGCGCCGCCGCAAAGCTGCGGTCGGGAAAGGCCTCGCTCGAGGCGCGCGCGATCTGGCCGATTTTCAGGGCCGGAAGATTTTTTTCGTCGATTTGCGCGGTGAGCCGCGTTTCGCCGCGCGAATTGACCACCAGCAGGCGTTTGCCCGGGCTGACGATGTCGCCGGGTTCGACCGCGCGCACCAGCACTGTGCCCGCCACCGAGGCGCGGATGGTGGTTTGCGCCAAGCGCGATGCGGCCAGCTGGCGCGCGGCGCGCGCTTCCTGCACCTTGACCGTCGCCTCGCGCGCCTGCACGCCGTTGGCGCTTTGTGCGCGCGCGCCGGTGCGCGCAGCCGCCAGCTGGCTTCTGGCGATTTGCAGCTGGCGCTCCTGTTCCTGCAGGCGCGAATCGCTGATGAAGCCCTTGTCGCGCAGTTCGCGATAACGCTTGAATTCGCTCTCGGCGAATTTGAACTGGGCTTCAGCCTGCTCGACGTTGTCAGCGGCCTGCGGCCCGGTGAGTTCGCGCACCGCCGCATCGCGTGCAGCGGCCGCGGCTTCGGCGGCGGTGGCCTGCGCCAGCGCGGCCTGGAGTTCATCCGCCTCGAGCTGGATCAGCGCCTGCCCCGGTTCGACCTGCGCGCCTTCTTCAACCAGCACCTTGACCACGCGACCGGTGATGACCGAACCGATCTCGATGCGGTTCGGCGCCTGCACGCGGCCGCTGACCACAATCGATTGTTCGAGCGGGCCTTCCTGAACGGCGGCCACTTCGATCACCGGCCCGCGCAGTTTTTGCGAGCCGAAAAACAGCGCCACGCCGAGTGCGGCGATCAGGAGGACGCGTTGCAGATTGTTTTTCAGCCAGGTCATGGGCGGGTGTTCCGGTGTGGTCGGCACATTCTAGCGCAGGCGGTTGGCGCAAAACCTGATGTGCATCACGCCAAAGCCGATGAATTACAGGGAATAGCCGCGATCGCCGCGTGAAAAGCCTGCCAGCGTGAAATCGATGCCGCGGCCGTAGGCGATGACCTTGAAGAGTTCGCCCATTTCGGCCGGGCTCATCAGCTTCTGCGCTTCCGCCGCGAGCGGCAGATATTTTTCGGTATTTTCGGGCGGCGTTGCCGACAACAGGTCGGTGATCCCGCAGTTGATGAGAAACTGCGCCTGTCCGGTGTAGCCGAGCAGTTCGCAGCCGCCGTCGACGGCGGCACCGGCAATCGCGCTGAAATCGACATGCGCGGTGATGTCCTGCAGGCCGACCAGGCACAGCGGGTCGGCGTGGGCGTGGTGCCGGTAGTGGCACATCAGCGTGCCGCCGCTGCGTTGCGGGTGGTAGTACTCGCGTGACGGAAATCCGTAGTCGATGAAAATCGCAACGCCGTGCTGGATCGATTCGGCGAGCGTGCGCGTGAAGGCTGCGGCGGCCAGCCCGATTTCCGTGGTGCATCCCGCTGCGATCGGCAGGAGGCGCGCGGCGTCGAGCACCGCGCCGGCCGCACCGCGCGATTGCCATGCGAAACGGTCGGCAGATGCGACGACGCCGATTTCGTCGATGCCGTCGTTGCGCGCGCTGACCACGTGGACGGGCATGGCATCGAGCACCTCGTTGGCGATCACCAGCGCATCGATGGCCGGCGGCAGGGCGTCGAGCCAGACCACGCGCGAGGCGATTTGCGGCGCCTCACGGTCGAGCAGCATTTTCTGCCGCGCGCGCAGGTCGGCGCTGGTTTCGAGGATGCAGTAACGCTGCGGCAGGCTGTCGAGTTCGGCCAGCGCGCGCAACAGATCGCGCGCGAGGCGCCCGCTGCCCGCGCCGCATTCGATGATCTCGGTGAGTCCGGCGCTGCGCAGGATTTGCGCAGCCTGCCGCGCCAGCGTGCCGGCGAACAGGTAACCGAGTTCGGGTGCGGTGACAAAATCGCCGGCGCTGCCGAACTTGTGCATGCCCGCGCTGTAATAGCCGAGCCCCGGCACATGCAGCGCGAGGTCCATGAAATGCGCGAAGCTGATCCAGCCGCCGGCGTCGTCGATCGCCTGGCGGATCAGCGCGCCGAGCCGCGCGCTGTGCGCGGCGGCCTCAGCCGAGGGCGCGGGAAGATGGGAAAGAGAGTCGGGCAACAAACGCTGCATCTTCCATGAATGGGCTAAAATTCACAAGTACGGACGCGATGCGCGGATCAAGGCATGGACGAGACTCTCACCGGCAAGGTTGCATTGGTCACCGGCGGCGCCAAACGCGTCGGTGCGGCGATCTGTCGCCTGTTGCATGCGCGCGGTGCGAACATCATGCTGCACCATCGCGCCTCGGTAAACGAGGCCCGCGCGCTGCAAACCGAGCTCAACGCCATGCGCGCCGATTCGGTCGCCCTGATCCAGGCCGATCTGCTGAACGGTGCGAGCCTGCCTGATCTGGTGAAAACCACCGTCGGCCGCTTCGAGCGTCTCGATATTCTGATCAACAATGCGTCGAGCTTTTTTGCCACACCGATCGGCGACATTACCGAAAAAGCCTGGGACGACCTGGTCGGCACCAATCTGAAAGCGCCGCTGTTCCTGTCGCAGGCGGCGGCGGCTGAATTGCGCAAACGCCACGGCTGCATCGTCAACATCATCGACATCCATGCCGAATTCCCGATGAAGAATTACGTCGTCTATACCGTTGCCAAGGGCGGCCTGCTGGCGCTGACGCGTTCGCTGGCGCGCGAGCTGGGCCCCGAGGTGCGCGTCAACGGCGTGGCACCGGGCACCATCATGTGGCCGGAAGGCGAGGAGTGGGGCGACGAGCTGTCACGTCAGCGCATCATCAACCGCTCGGCACTCAAGCGCATCGGCGAACCCGACGACATTGCCAAGGCGGTCGATTATCTGGTGGCGGCGGCGCCCTATGTCACGGGACAGGTGATCGCCGTCGATGGCGGCCGGAGCATTGCGCTGTGAACGCCCCGGACAACGGCCGCAATCTCGGCCAGAAAGAAGTCTACGAATCAAACAAGCTGGCCAAGCGATTGCGCCGGCTGGTCGGCACCGCGATTGCCGACTACAACATGATCGAAGCGGGCGACCGCGTGATGGTTTGCCTGTCCGGCGGCAAGGACAGTTATGCCATGCTCGATGTGCTGATGCGGCTGCGCGAAAAGGCCCCGGTACCATTCGAACTTTACGCAGTGAATCTCGACCAGCGGCATCCGGGCTATCCCGAGCACATTCTGCCGGCCTATCTCGAAGGGCTCGGTGTGCCTTATCGCATCGAGGTGCAGGATACCTATTCGACGGTCAAGCGCGTGATCCCCGAAGGCAAGACCATGTGCGGGCTGTGTTCGCGCCTGCGCCGCGGCATTCTTTACCGCGTGGCAGACGAAATCGGCGCTACCAAGATTGCGCTCGGCCATCACCGTGACGACATTCTCGAAACCTTTTTTCTCAATCTGTTCTTTGCCGGCAAGCTGAAGGCGATGCCGCCCAAGCTGGTGTCGGATGACGGCAAGCATGTCGTGATCCGGCCGCTCGCCTACGTCAAAGAGGAAGACCTCATCGCCTACGCCGAGGTCAAACAGTTCCCGATCATTCCCTGCGACCTGTGCGGTTCGCAGGCAACTCTGCAGCGCAAACAGATCAAGGGCATGCTGCGCGAGTGGGAGAAGAAGTATCCGGGGCGGGTCGAGAGCACCTATAACGCCCTGCAGGATGTGCGGCCCTCGCACCTGATGGACCGCAAATTGTTCGGTTTCGCTGCCCTGGCAGCGACCGGGGAGATTCCCGAGGAAGGCGACAAAGCCTTTGATCGGGAAGACGAATTCGCCATTTTCAAAAAGTTGGAGTAGGCGCTAACTCCAAATACGCAGGATTATTTCGGCAACTATAGTTTGTCAAAATGATTTTGACATGGCAAAATTCCTGCCATGAATTGTGCCGATCGCCTCGTCGCCCTGTTTGGTTCGCAAGCGGAAGTTGCGCGCCAATTCCGTCTTGACCGCGCGGTCGTCAACAACTGGGTCAAGTCCGGCTACGTGCCGGCGCGCTGGGCAATGGAAGTCGAGCGCGCCACCAACGGACAGATTCCGGCGGTCGATGTTCTCGACGAAGCCACCACTCGCAAGCCGTTGCGGATGAAATCGCGTCCGGACGGCGAGAGCCTGTTTGATTCAACACACTCTGGGAGTCACAGCATGAATGAATTCTCGCCTGCAAAACGCGTCAGCTCTTTCCACCCGCCGCAACGCACCCTGCTCGGCCCGGGCCCGTCGGAAATCACGCCGCGCGTGATGGCCGCAATGAGCCTGCCGGCGATCGGCTACCTGGATCCGATCTTCGTCGAAATGATGGAAGAGCTCAAAAGCCTGCTGCGCTACACCTACCAGACCAAGAATCCGCTGACCTTCCCGGTCTCCGGCCCCGGCTCGGTCGGCATGGAATTCTGCTTCGTCAACATGGTCGCGCCCGGCGACAAGGTCATCGTCTGCCGCAACGGTGTGTTCGGCGGCCGCATGATCGAGAACGTACAGCGCGCCGGCGGCGAAGCCATCATCGTTGAAGATGCCTGGGGCGAGCCGATCGATCCGCAGAAACTCGAAGATGCGCTGAAGAAAAACCCGGACGCGAAACTGGTTTCCTTTGTGCACGCCGAAACCTCGACCGGTGTGCAGTCCGACGCCAAGACGCTGATCGAAATCGCGCACAAGCACGATGCGCTGACCATCATGGATGCGGTGACGTCGCTCGCCGGCACGCCGGTGCTGGTTGATGAGTGGAAGGCCGACGCGGTCTACTCGGCCAGCCAGAAGTGCCTGTCGTGCACGCCGGGCCTGTCGCCGGTGACGATCTCCGAGCGCGTCATTGAAACCGTGAAGGCGCGCAAGGACAAGATCCACAGCTGGTTCATGGATATGAACCTGCTTCTCGGCTACTGGGGCGAAACCACGCGCACCTACCACCACACGGCGCCGACCAACAGCCTCTACGCGCTGCATGAAGCGCTGGTGATCCTGAAAGAAGAAGGCATCGAGAATTCGTGGGCGCGCCACATGCGCAACCACCTCGCACTCAAGGCCGGCCTCGAGGCGATGGGCCTCAAGTTCCTGGTCAAGGAAGGCGCCGGCTTGCCGCAGATGAATGCCATCCACATTCCGGAAAAAATCCAGGCGCGCGATGCCGAAGTCCGCAAGACGCTGCTCAACGAGTTCAACCTCGAAATCGGCGCCGGCCTCGGCCCGCTCGCCGGGAAGATCTGGCGCATCGGCCTGATGGGCTACTCGTGCAAACCGGAAAACGTCATGCTCTGCCTGTCAGCGCTCGGTTCGGTGCTGGCCGACATGGGCATGCCGGTGCACGTCGGCGAAGCCGAAGCTGCAGCGCACGGCGCTTATGCCGCACTGCACGCGAAGGCCGCGCAGGCAAAAAAGAAAAAAGCCGCGTGAGCGTGATGCAATGAAATAAAAACGGCCGCTATATGCGGCCGTTTTT